>JAEKKK010000136.1 GCA_019510405.1 Gemmatimonadota bacterium
CGGAGATGTGGGGGTGCGGAACGACTCATCCGCGCACTCACACCGTCACGCATTCACCGCTCACCGCCGCTCGAGGGCGTCCCTGACGTCGAGCAGGATCTCGAAATACAGCTGCTCGCGCCGATAGGCGAAATCGAGCGTCGCCATCTGGGACTCGTCGCCAGTCGCCTTCGCGCGCTCGAACGCTTCGCGGTACATGTCGTCGAGGTTGGCGAGGATGCGTTCGCGGGTGCGAGACATGCTGTCCTTCTTGAGGGCTTGAGGGGTGAGCCGAGGAGGCTCGGCTCCTGCCCGGTCGAGCTGCTCCTCGGTCGGCTCGAGCAGATAGCGCTCAGCGGCCTTGAGGAGATTCCGCCGGGAGGGAAAGGGATTGTCCATTGAGACGTGAGCAGGTCTTCGCGCGCGACGAGTACCGATGCGTGTACTGTGGCGAGCGCTTCGAGCCCGACCTGCTGACCGTGGACCACGTGCAGCCGAGAATGCGCGGTGGCGATCGCTCCGGGGGCAACTTAGTGACCGCGTGTGGGGCCTGCAACGCGCGCAAAGGTTCGCTCCGCCTTGCCGAGTTTCTCCGTGCGGACGAGGTCGCGCGCGAGCACTTCTTCCAGCTCGCGATGGGGCACGTGTGGCCGCGAATCCTGAGGGCCCTGGAGGAGGAGCTACGAAAACGGTGATCGGTTCACGGTGATCGGTTCACGGTGAACGGTTCACGGCCGACCTCGGGAAGCCCTGCGTCTCGAGGTCGGCCGTAATCCGTCAACCGTTCACTGTTCACCGTTCGTCAGGCGATGAAACACTGCCTCCTCGACCACCCTGCCGTCGCGCAGGTGCTCGACGACGATGCGCTCGAGCAGTGCGGGAGTGACGCCGGCGTACCAGACGCCCTCGGGGTACACGACGACGATCGGTCCACCGGCGCAGACGCCGAGGCACGGGGTCTCACCGCGCTTCACGCGCTGCGGGCCGAATAGCAGCCCCTCGCGCTCGAGCAGTCGGGCGAGGGTGGCATAGAGTGCGCGTCCTTCGCGGTTCGGCGAGCAGAAGCCGCCGACGCAGACGAGGACGTGGCGCGCGTACGGCTCCATGACCGCGGGCGGCTTGCGAGGCGATGTCGTCACGCCGCGTAGTCTAAAACCGGACGCCACGCCGCCGCTCCGCAGCGTAGCTTTCAGAGTCTCGTGGAGGGGTCATCCATCCCATGTCAGAGCATCCACACCCGACGATCGTTCCCCACACCACTCCCAGGCCGACGATCACCGTTCGCGCCACCTGGGAGGGGGAACACCGCTTCGACACGGGGCGTCCCGACGGTCCCATGGCCCGATTCGACGGTTCGGCCCGAACGGGGCAGAATCCGGTCGACGCGCTGGTGAGCGCGCTCGCGACCTGCATCGGCATCGACGTGGTCGACATCCTGGGCAAGCGGCGCACGCCTCCGAGCCGGCTCGTGGTCGACGCGCACGCCGAACGGCGCGCGGAGCATCCGCGGCGGGTGGAGCGTGTGAAGCTGGATTTCGTCGTCGATGGCGACGGGATCGAGATCGTCCACAGCGAGCGGGCCGTCGCGCTGGCGATCGAGAAGTACTGCTCCGTCGCGGCGACACTCGCGACCGACGTCGTCGTGGAGACGAGAGTGGTCGTGAACGGGGAAGCCGGAGCGCTCGTGACGCAGCCGAGCTCCGAGGCGGCTCGCCGGTAACGCGCAGAGTCTAGCGCGTGGAGCCGGTTACGGTTCTCGTCGAACCTTGTTCCAGCAGCCGCACCCCTGCCCCTTCAAACGTTCGGCGAGGCGCTCGCGCAGCGACTCCGGTGCGCCCAGCTCCTGACGCAGACCGGCGACGGCGCGAAGGAAGCACTCCTGGTAGTCCTCGTACTGCTGGCACTGTTTGCAGGCAGCGATGTGGGCTCGCAGCCGCTCGGCACCGGCCGGGGTGATCTGGTCGTCGAGGTAGTCCCAGAGATGGTGCAGCACTTCCGCACACGTGGCCGACAGACCCAGCTCCTCGAGTTGCGAGCGTGCCGGAGCGCTCATCACCGCGCTCCGGCACCCTGGAAGCCGAGGTCCTCGGCTACCGTCACGAGCTTTTCCTGAAGTAGCCGGCGGCCGCGGAACAGCCGCGAGCGGACCGTCCCGATCGGGACGCCCATCACCTCGGCGGCGGACTCGTACGACATGTCCTCCACGTCGACGAGAATCACGGCCGACCTGAAGGGCTCTGCCAGCTCGTCGAGCGCTTCCCTGAGCGCCGGAGCGAGGTCCAGGCGGGCGAAGATGTCGTCATAGCCCCTCTCCCGTGCGGCTTCGTAGACGGAGCTGGCCGCGACCGCATCCTGCTCGCCGTCCTCGAGATCCACCGTGGGCCGTTGCCGCTCGCGCGAGCGCAGGAAGACGTTGCGACAGATCGTGAACAACCAGCGGCGGCAATCGGTTCCGGGAATGAATGTATGCCACGACCGATAGGCGCGCAGGAAGGTCTCCTGCACCACGTCATCGGCGTCGGATTCCTCGCGCGTGAGCGACAGCGCGAAGCGGTAAACGTCGTCGAGCCATGGGAGCGCATCGCGCTCGAAGGCGGCATCTCGTGCGACATCGCTGGCGGAGCGGGCCACTGGCCCGGCGTCAGCCGTCACGTCCGGCTCCTCGACCTGATGGCCGGGTGAGCGAGACATGATCGGAGTAGCGGTAGTCATCGAGCCCCCGTTAGTTTACACTGCAATTATACATTAACCGAAGCGTTTTAACAAGTCCGGGGGCGTTCGGTTCGGTCTGCTATGTTTGGTCGATGCGAGCCCGTCTCCTCACTGCCTTCGCCGCGGTCTACCTCGTCTGGGGGTCGACGTACCTCGCCATCCGTTTCGCCGTGGAGACGCTGCCGCCGCTCCTCATGGCGGGGGCGAGGTTCGTGCTTTCGGGGCTAATCCTGCTCGCCTGGGCGCGGTTCCGAGAGGGTGCCGCGCCCCCGTCACGCACCGAATGGCGCACCGCGCTCATCTCGGGCACCCTGCTCCTGCTCGGCGGCAATGGGGGCGTCGCGTGGGCGGAGCAGCGCGTCCCGTCGGGCGTGGCGGCGCTCCTGGTCGCGGTGGTGCCGCTCTGGATGGTGCTGCTGGTCTGGCTCCGCCCGGGGGGAGCCAGACCCCGGCTGCCTGTCTTCATCGGCGTAGGGCTCGGGCTGGCCGGCCTCGCCCTGCTCGTCGGCCCGGACGCCTTCACGAGCGGAAGCGCGAGCTCCGTTGGCGCGCTCGTGCTGATTCTGGCGTCGCTCTCGTGGGCGATCGGCTCGCTCTTCATCCAGTGGGCGCCGAAGGCCCCCTCGGGGATCAGCGCGTCGGGCTCCCAGATGCTCGCCGGAGGGCTGGTCCTCCTCGTCGCCGGAGTGGTCGCACAGGAGCCCTCGCGACTCGATCTCGCGCACGCCTCGACGCGCTCCCTGCTCGGCTTCGCCTACCTCGTCACCATCGGCTCGCTCATCGGCTTCACGGCCTATCTCTATCTGCTCGCGCACACCACCGCGGCGAAGGCGGCGACGTACGCGTACGTGAACCCGGTGGTCGCCGTGTTCCTCGGTTGGGCGATCGGGCACGAGCCGGTCACGTCGCGGACGATCATCGCCGCGGCGATCATCCTGGCCGGGGTCGCGATCATCACGATCACACGCGAAGCTCCAGCGGTCAGCCGCGCCGACCGGTAAGCCAGCCCCGCCGTACCGTCAGCTGTGCCGGGGTGGCGTCGGGGATTTCCTCGATCGTCCACCGGTCGCCGCGGACGAGCCGCAGGCCAGCCCTCGCGAGCAGCGCGTCGTAGTCGAGATCCTCCGTGCCTCCGACGTAGCGCTCGAACCAGCCGTGCATATCCTCGCCGGCGACCTCACTCGCGGCGTGCTCGACGTCGGCCTCGGTGTAGCCGCGGCCCTGCAGATAGTACGACGACGTCGGCGCATTCCAGCTGCGACGCTTGAGCGCGGCGAACACGTCATCGAGCGAGCGGCCATTTCCGGCCTTTGCACGCAGCCAGAGGTCCAGGTACAGCGCGAGCCCCGCGCCCTTGGTGTAGTACGAGAAGAAGGTGTTCGCCCCGTTCGTGGGCTGCGGCTGCGCCCCGCCATCCCAGAAGGGCGCGTGGAAGGACGCCATGCGCGCCGACACCTCCTTGCGGCCCGGTGCCGTGAGATTCGCCTGGATCAGGCCTCCCATCGTCGCGTAAAAGGCGTCAGCGGGGACGATGCCGGCGCGGCCCAGCGCCGCGAGGCCGTAGTACTGCGTCCACCCCTCGGCGACCCAGAGGCTCGGCTGGTACTGCTCGCGCGTGTAGTCGAACGGCCCGAGCGCCTTGGGACGCACGCGCTTCACGTTCCACACGTGGAAGTACTCGTGCGCCGCAGTGGAGATGCCGGAAAGCACGGCGGCGGAGTCCTGCCAGGGCGCGCGGTTGATGATCTGCGTGGAGTAGAGATGCTCCATCCCGTCGCCGCCCGGGAAGCCGATGTTGAACAGGAACGTGTACTGCTCGAGCGGCGGCGGGGAGAACACGGAGTTCTCGTAGCGCACGATCTTCTCGACGTCGCGAACGAAGCGCTCGCGCGTCGCGGCGGCGACGGGCCCGTTGTGGTGCACCATCGTGCGATAGCGGCGCCCATCGACGACGAACGAATCGAGCATCACCGCCGGGGCGACCTCGGTCGGTGTGTCGATGAGCCGATCGTAGTTCTCGAATCGGAAGGTGGTCTGGTCCGCGGTGCGGGTGTCCCCGTTGATGATGTGCCAACCCGTTGGCGGCACGATGTCGAGCGTGACCGGATCGGGCTTGTGCCCCTCGACGTACATGAAGAGCGCCGCGCCGTTCCAGTTGGCGTGCGCGCTATCGAGCACGCTGAAGGTGCCGGAGAGCGCATTGGCGAAAACGCGGTAGCGGAGGTGCACGTCGCGCGCCCCGCCGGTGAGCACGACCCAGCGCGAGCCGTTCGTCTTGTCCCAGCGCAGCGCACGTCCGGCTCCGTCGGTGGCGCGAAATTCCTGGACGTTCCGGGCGAAGTCCATGCGCGCGTAGCGTCCCGGCGACCAGACAGGAAGCTGGAGTGGCAGCGTGTCCCCACGCACGCCCGCGACGTCCATCGAAACGTCGTAGAGGTGCGACGCCGGATCGGGCATGGCGAGCCGGTAGGCAACGCGAACGGGCTGTGCGATCGCTGCATTTGCGGCCGCAGCGAGCAGGACGAGGGCGGAAGCGAGAACGTGCACGGAAATACGGGTTCGGCAGGATTGTGAATGCACGAACGCCCGTTCCGGCTCTCCCGGAACGGGCGCGTGCTTCAAGCTCCCGTCTTATCACGCGCGACGCAAGCGCCGCGGCAATGCGTCAGGGCTTCTTGGTGTTGGACGAATCCGCCTTCGCGTTCTGCAGCTTCGCGGCTTCGGCCGCGTGCGTGTCGACCGCCTTCATGCCACCGTACTTCTTGTCCTTGATCAACTCACCGGTCATGGCGTCGACGTGGACCTCGGACGCGCCGTTCTTGCCGTGGATCATCTTGATCTCATACACGAGGCGCCCGTTCTTCATCTCGAGATCGGCCGAGGAGATCTCACCGGCGTCGGGGCTCGTGCGGGCGATCGCGAACGCCGAGTCGCCGCTGACCTTCACCGTGTTCGCGAGGCTCTGGGCGACCTTGATGTCGACCTTCGCCGCCGCGTGCGGGGTCACCTGACCTTCGGCCGTGCTGCTGGTCACGCCGGTGGCCGCTGCACCCGTTGCGGGCATTGCACCGCTGCTGGACGGCGCCACTTCAGTGGCCGGGGGCGTGCCGGTGGCCTGCTGCGTCGACTCGGTCGGCGGCGTGGTGGCCGGGCCGGCACTCGGCTGCGGTGTGGCCGTGACCTGCGCGCCGTTGCTCGGCGCACCGTTCGGATTGACGGTCGTCGTTGCCTTCGACGTGTCCGAGACTGCGCCGTTCGAGGTCGTCGTCGTGGCCTTCTTCGACGTATCACTCGGAGCGGTCGTCTGCTGGGCGGCCGCGGGAAGCGCGAACGCCGCGAGCATCACCGCGGCGAGTGCGTAGCGATGTGTCATCGTTGAGCTCTCCTGCAAGATGTGGGGGTCGTCGTCCGCCAATCGACGGATACGATCACATCTCCCGCAGATACCGTGCACGGAGGCCACAGAATCGTGATATTTCCGAGAGAAAATTGCGAGCAGTGACCTGGGTCACGACGCGCGCGTGGGGCACGCCACGCGTACGGAGTCGAGCTCGCCTACTCGCCGGTGAAACGCGGGCGTCGCTTCTCTCGAAACGCAGTGATCGCTTCGGCGACATCGCGCGTCGCGAAACACTGCTTGATGCTCACGAGCTCATCGCGCAGCGCGGCGTCGAGCTCCGTGTCCAGGCTGCGCACGAGCAACCGCTTGGTCAGCGCGTGCGCAATAGGCGCACCCGTCGCGAGCTGCGCGGCGTAGGCGCGCACGCGCTCGCCGAACGAATCGTCTGCCACGACTTCGGTGGCGAGTCCGATGCGCGCCGCTTCATCGGCATCGAGGTCGCGTCCCGTGAGCAGGATGTCGGCCGCGCGCCCGAGGCCCACGTGCCGCGGCAGGAAGTAGCTGACCCCCGCGTCGGGACTGAGACCGCGGCGCGCGTAGCCCGCCGTCATGCGCGCCGATGCCGTCACGATGCGCAGGTCGCACGCGAGCGCGAGGCCGAAGCCCGCCCCGGCCGCCGGACCATTCACCGCCGCGATCACGGGCTTCTCGCAGCGCACGACACGGTGCACCCACGTGCCGACCCACGCATACGGATCGAGCCGCTCGACACGCGTGGACGACGGCAGTGTCGGCGGCTCGGAGAGGTCCAGACCGGCGCAGAAGGCGCGCCCCGCCCCGGTGATGACCACCACACGCACCGCGTCCTCCGCCGCGGCATCGGCCACGGCGGAGGCGAGCGACGATGCGAGTGCATCGTTGACGGCGTTCAGCTTCTCCGGACGATCGAGCGTGAGCGTGCGAACCCCGTCCGGAGAGGTCTCGACAAGGAGATGTGCGTAGTCGGCCATGCGCAATCATGCGCGACCACGCCGTTCCTGTCGAGCATCGTCATTCCTCCGGGCGCGGGTGCATCGGCACGGCGGCCACGTGACGCGAGAGCTCGGCGGCAAGCTCGGCCAGACGGATGAAGTCCGCGCGGTAACCGTCCCGATCGTCGCCGCGCGCTCCGCGTGCGAGCTCGATCACCGCAGGCCAGGCCAGCTTGCCGCTGTAGGGCGAGTTGCGGAGCAGCATGCCGAACCCGGCGACGGCGCTCGCGAAGCGCATGGACTCCGAGGGCTGTGCGCGCCGAGCCGCCACGGGGTGGTTCACGAGCTGGCTGCGATCACCGTCCGGCGCCTTCCACCGCATGGCGACGTGCAGCAGCTCGTCACTCGGCGCACTCGGTGCGGCCGGACGTTGATACCGGAGCGCGCCCGTCTCGTGCAGCGTGACATCGAGCGGCACGTCGGTTCGTACGATCTCGTACAGCGCCGTCACCATGTGGCCAGCGCCCACCTCGCCCGCGTCCTTCGCGTCGTTCGCGAAGTCCTCGTCGCGCAGCAGGCGATCCTCGTAGCCGAGGAGCCGGTAGGCGCGCACGCGCGCAGGATTGAACTCCACCTGCAGCTTCACGTCCTTCGCGACCGTGACGAGCGTGCCGCCCATTTCCTTCACGAGCATCTTGCGCGCCTCGAGCAGGTCATCGATGTAGCCGTAGTTGCCGTTCCCCGCGTCGGCGAGCTTCTCCATCTTGGCGTCCTTGTAGTTGCCCATGCCGAAGCCGAGGATGGTGAGGAAGGCGCCCTCGGTGCGGCGCTGCTCGATGAGATCCACCAGCGCGCCGTCGCTCGACTGTCCGACGTTGAAGTCGCCATCGGTGCAGAGGATGACGCGGTTGTTGCCGCCGCGGACGAAGTTCTGGCGCACGACGTCGTACGCCAGACGGATTCCGGCGCCGCCCGCGGTGGATCCACCCGCCTCGAGACCATCCAGCGCGGCGAGGATGCGCTGCTTGTCACTCCCGGAGGTGGAGGGGAGCACGAGCCCCGCGTTGCCTGCGTAGACCACGATCGCGACGCGATCCTCCTCGCGGAGCTGGTTCACCAACAGTGCGAGCGACTGCTTCACGAGCGGCAGACGCCCCGGTCCCTGCATCGAGCCGGACACGTCGATCAGGAAAACGAGATTCGCCGCCGGCGCGCGACGCATGTCGACATCGCGGGCGCGGAGCGCGATGCGCGCAGGGGCACGTCTCCGCGCGCCGGCTCGGCGTCGGCATAGGGGAAGTAGTTCACCAGCTCCTCGATGCGTACGGCATCCTTGGGAGGGAGCGAGCCATGATCGAGGAAGCGTCGGATGTTGGAGTACGACGCGCGGTCGACGTCGACGGAGAAGGTCGAGAGCGGTGCGACCGCCGATGAGCGGAAGGGATTCTCGTCGATGCGGTCGTACGCTTCGGTGTTGCCGGGCTCGCGCCGGCGACGGATGCTGGTCTCGGCCCCGTATACGCCGCCGCGCGCCTGTCCGGCACCGGCAAGGGGCACGCTCGCGACTGCGCCCGTGATGGACTTGGCGCGTGCATCGCCGAGGCGCTGTCGCTCGGGTGCGGGCGAAGTGGGAATGTCCTTGCGGACCGCCGCCGTGACCGGCGCGGCGGAGTCTTCCTCCTGGACCGTGGCGACGAGACGGACATCGACGCGCATGGTGTCGCCGCGCAGCGTGACGGGCGACTGCCAGGGCTCGTAGCCGCTGCGGCGCGCGAGGAGCGTGATGCGCTCCGAGTCGGCCGAGCGTGGGACGGCGATGGCGTAGCGGCCGTCGGCCGCGCTCAAGGCGCGCACTGCGCGACCGGCGACGGTGATGGCAGTACCGGCGACAGGGCGGCCTTGCGCGGTGACGCGCCCCACAATGACGGTCGCCTCGACGCGGCGCGCCTCGGCGCCGGAATGCACGACGAAGGTTGCGCCGAGGGCGAGCGCGAGCAGGAGCGGCAAATGTTTACGATATGCGGGCATGGTGACCTGCGGTTGGAGGATGCCGGGGAGACGCCGGCATCCAATCGCCTTGCACATCACCGTCAGGCTGAGGCGACGGTCAGGGTCGCGCGAGCCGAGGCTCGTGAACCGTTACCCAACCGTCAATGCATCCAGATTGGTATATATTCCGTCCTGACCTGCCCACCCCGCCCACCATGCCCGTCCGCCGATCCTCACCCCCAGGTCGGTCTGCCGCCGCCGCGCGAATGCCGCGCGGCACGCGCTCCGCCGAAGACTCGACCGCTGCTGACGCGCCGCACGGCTCGCGACCAGAGCAGGTGTACGTGCGACTGCGAGATCTCATCGTGGGCGGCCAACTCGCGCCAGGTAGTCGCGTCGTCGAGACGGAAGTCGCGAGCCGCCTCGGCGTGAGTCGTACGCCGGTGCGTGAAGCGCTGCAGCGGCTGCAGCAGGAAGGATTCGTCGTCGGCGCGCCCGGCGCGCAGCAGGCGCGGTTGACCGTCGCGCCACTCACACGCAGCGACGTGCACGAGCTGCTGAACATCGTCGGCGAGCTCGAAGGGCTCGGGGCACGGTGGGCGGCGGCACTTCCGGCCGCTGAGCGCCGAGTGCTGGTCAAGGAGCTGCGCGCGCTGAACGTCGAGTTCCATCGCCTCGCGCGCGAAGTGCCGCTCGACCACAGTGCGATGTACGAAGCGGACGAGCGCCTCCACCGAAAGATCGTGGAGGCGAGTGCGGGGCCGCGCCTGCTCACGCTGCACGACAGCGTGAAGCCGCAGGCGGAACGCTACATCCGCATGTACATCAGCCTGCTCACCGGCGACATCCGTCCTTCGGTGGCAGAGCACGACGCGATCATCGAGGCGATCGAAGCGGGCAATGCCGACGAGGCGCAGGTAGCGGTGCAGACGAACTGGCGCCACGCGGCGGACCGGATCGTCAAGGTGATCGACGTGGCGGGGGAGAGGGGGAGCTGGTGAGCGCGGAGATGAGGTGATCAGGAGATGAGGAACGGCCTCGGGAAGCGCTTGTCTCCCGAGGCCGTGTCGTTACTAACTCACCAACTCACCAACTCACCAACTCACCAACTCACCAACTCACTAACTCACTAACTACCTCCCCTCGAGCTCCTGCCGCAGCTTCAGAAAGCTCTCGTAGCGTGCGGCGCTCACGTCGCCGCGGGCGACGGCGTCGCGGACGGCGCAGTCGGGTTCGACTTCGTGGCGGCAGTCGGCGAAGCGGCACTTGTGGAGATAGGGGCGCAGCTCGGGGAAGCACTCGTCGAGTGCGGTGGGTGAGAGGGCCCACATCCCCACCTCGCGCAGACCAGGCGTGTCGACCACGTAACCGCCCTCGGGGCCGGGCAGCGGGTGGACGTAGCCGCCGACGGTGGTGTGTCGACCCTTGTTCACCGACTCGCTGATCTCGCCGACGCGCAGGTCGAGGCCGGGGAACATGGAGTTGATGAGCGACGACTTGCCGACGCCGGACGGTCCAGTGAGCACGCTCACCACGCCGGCGAGCGCATCGTGAAGCGCCGCGATGCCTTCCATCCGCTTGACGCTGGTGTAATGCACCTGGTATCCAGCGCGCTCGTAGTCCATCCAGCGCGCGCGCGTCGCTTCGACGCCGCCGGTGAGCTCCACCTTGTTGATGACGATGCGCGCCGCGAGCTCGTTCGCCTCGGCGATGACGAGGAAGCGGTCGAGCATGCGTGGATGCGGCTCGGGGTTCGCCGCGGCAAAGACGACGACGACCTGATCGACGTTGGCCGCGACGATGCGCTCGCCCTGTCCTCCGCCGGGTGCGCGGCGTGCCAGCCGCGACCGCCGCGGCAGGATCTCGGCGATGGTCCACGCCCCGCTCGCCTCATCCTGCTCGAGCACGACGCGATCACCGACGGCGAGCTTGAGGGTCTCGGCCGCCGAGGCGACCGTGTCGCGCCGCAGCGATCCGTCGGCGCGGCGACCGGCATTCGATTTCTTGACGCGACCACGCAGCGACGCTTCGACGACCGAGCCGTCGGCGCGGCGAACGCGCCAGACGCCACCCGTCCCGCTCAGGACGATCCCTTCGACGTCGTGGGTCGACAGCGGCTCGTCGTGTGGCTCAGTCATTCCGCTGCGTCGGGCTCGTCGCCGCCGTTCTCGTCGCGCATCGCGTCCCACCACCGGCGGGTGGGTGTGCTGCCGGCTTCGGCCGCGATCGCCGCATGCAGTGCGCCACGCACCTCGGCGAGAGAGAGCGCGCCGACGATCGCGCGCGCGTCCTCTTCCGTGTCGGCCTCGGCGAGGAAGTCCGTCTCGAGATGTCCGCTCGGCGACGCGGCGCCGATGCGGGCCCAGCGCACGAAGAGGAGATAGGCCCCCCACGGGCGCTCGGAGTCTCCCGTCGGCGACGTCACGATCTCCACGCTGTACGAGAGGCCGTCCGTCCCCTCGAACGCGGCGGGCCGTCCGTGCACGGCGGCATAGCCGCCGATGGTGTTGGCGTCGCCGCGGCCATGATCAGCGGGGAGATGCTGCCCGGGCATGCGGAGGGAGAGAGGGGGCGCGGCGGACAGGATCAACGGCGACCGAGCGCCTCGCGGATGACGTTGCCCGTGATGAAGGCGACGTTCGCGGGGCGCTCGGCGAGGCGGCGCATGAGATAGGGATACCACTGCGTGCCGAAAGGGACGTAGACCCGCATCCGGTAGCCTTCCCGCACGAGCGACTGTTGCAGGTCGCGGCGCACGCCGTACAACATCTGGAACTCGAAGCGGTCCTTCTCGATCCCCTGCTCCTTCGCCCAGCGTTTCGCCTCGTTGATCATCGCCGGGTCGTGCGTGGCGATCCCTGGATAGTTGCCCCGGAGCATCAGCTCGCGCATGCACTTCACGTAGTTCGCGTCGACGTCCTTCTTCTCGGGATACGCGACAGCGGGCGGCTCCTTGTACGCGCCCTTGCAGATGCGCACGCGGGCGCGCAGGGCGTTCATGTGCTCCACGTCGGCGAAGGTACGGTAGAGGTAGCTCTGGAGCACGACGCCGACGTTCGCCTTGTAGGTCGGGTAGAACCGCTCCTCGAACATCTTGAGCGTGATCTCGGTGTACGCGCTCGCCTCCATGTCGATGCGGACGAACGAGTCGTACTGCTGGGCCCGGGCGAGAATGTCCTGCATCACGGCGACGCAGAGCTCGTGGTCGATGTCGAGCCCCATGGCGGTGAGCTTGACCGAGACGTTCGCGTCGAGCCGGAGCTGGTGGATCCGATCGAGGATCTGGAGGTACTCGTCGCGGGCGGCGCGGGCTTCGCGCTCGTTCGACACGCTTTCCCCGAGCAGGTCGAGCGAGGCCGTGATCCCGCGCGCGTTCAGCGTGCGGACGACCCCGAGCGCCTCGTCGAGCGTCTCGCCGGGAACGAAGCGTTTCGCGAAATGCTTCGCCAGACGGCTGTGACGGACGTAGTTGAAAACGCGCGGCTGGTTCGAGAGGTACAGGAGCGTGTCGCGAAGCATTGTTCCTCGATACGACGGCGGCGGCCGGAGCCGGAGGAGCTAGGAAGCTAATCGCCGTGACATCTGTGGGTAGCAACGCGGCGCATCCCAGAACGTGGAACGGGCCGGCGCAGGGCCGGCCCGTTCTGATTCGCACGACGCGAGCCCTACTCGTGCTCGCGGTTGTCTGCCTTGGGAGTCGGGGCGGCGCCCTTGGCGCGGGTTTCGGCAGCGGCGGCCGGCTGGGCGCCCTGCTCGATGTCCACGCTCACGTTCCGCTGGAAGTCGCTGATGTCCTTGTCTTTCGCGCCAGCGCCGACGAGCGACTTGATGGCGTTGGTCGCCGCGGACACAGGGACGCCGCGAGAGACGATGTCGGCCAGGACCGTGAAGGGGAGCGTGAGGGAGCGCCGCAGACCGGACTGCTTCTTCATCTTCCCCAGCTCGACGGCGGGGACACCGGCGTGCACGGCCGACGCCGCGGCCTTGAGCTCGTCCGTCGTGGCGACCGCGCCGAGGACGCGGTGGGCGTTCCCCATCTCGAAGGTGAGCGACCGCACGGCGACGACGATCCTGGAACCGTCGGCGCCCATCGCGAGTCCCTGGTAGACCTTCTCCATCAGCGGCTCGACGGGAATGCCCTGCGCGCGCGCCGAGTCGACGATCGCGGAGAGCGCCTTGCGGGTCGGTGCATCGAGCCGGTTGCTGAGACGCGGATCCTGCGCCTCGGTGCTCCGGAATGCGGAGCCGATCAGAAGTATCGTGAGCAGACTGCAGGTCGTACGCATTCTCACTGAGTCGACGCCTCCACAACGAGCGCGCTGCTGGGCTGGCCGAAGTCATCGCCGGCGGCGCGAGGCGCCGTCGGGTCGGCGACCCACTGCTTGCCGTTCACGAGGAAGGCATAGCGGTGGACGCCAGTGTGCACAGGAGCTGAGACACTCCAAACGCCATTATGGTTTTCGGCGACGAGAGCCGTGTCGCCGAGTCCCCAGTTGTTGAAGTCGCCGACGACGGCGACGCTGTGCGCGCCGGGGGCGACGAGGACGAACTGGACGGGGATCGCCTGGCCGGCGGTGTTGAGGCGCTTCGTTCCCCCGTGGGGGATGAGACCGATGGAGACCACGGCCACCACACCTGCAGCGAGTGCGGCGGCCCAGGCGGGCCGCCGCGAGATGCTGGCCGCGGCGCCCAGCCAACCGATGATGCCGCGATGCCGGCGCTCGGCGTAGCTGCGCCGAACACGAACCATGACGCGACGATCGAACGACTCGTCGAGACGAACCGGATGCTGGAGCTCCTGAACCATGAGCTCGAGTGTCGTACGACCCCAATCAGGCACTGTGAACCTCCCGCAGCAGGACGCGCAGCCGGTCGCAGGCGCGCATGACCCGCATCTTTAACGCTGAGACCCCGACTCCCGTTATCTCCGCCATCTCGTCGTACCCCAGCTCTTCCACATACTTCAGGAGGAATGCTTCCCGTTGGTCTGCGCTGAGCTCGCCAAGGGCTCGCTCGATTTCCTCCCGCCACATCGTCTGCTCAGCCGGATGTTCCTCCGACGCATTCAGCAGCGCGGTCTCATCGTGTACGAACGTCTGCCCCCTCCGCACACGTCGTGCCCCACTCGTACGACAGCGGTTGACGAGAATGCGGAACAGCCAGGCGCCGAATCGCTCGGGGTCTTCGCAGCGCGCGAGCGATCGGTATGCACGGGTGAAGGCATCCTGCAGCGCCTCTTCCGCATCTTCCCGGTTGCCCAACATGTGTACTGCATATCGCGCGTACTTGTCCCGGTACCGGGAGACGAGCGCGCTGTACGCGTTCACCTCGCCGTGCAACACTCGAGCGACGAGCGCCGCATCCGAGCTTTCCATACCGGTTGGACCTTCCATTTACACCTGCCGTCACAGTCGAGGACGTGAGTGTGCTACCGTACGATACGCGTGCGCGAGCACTGCGGCCATTAGTCACAAGGCCCAAAGGCTAAGCGAAGGGATCTCCTCTCGTCGGATAGAAGCGCTCCTGGCGACGCGCGTTCCGTTGGAGCACCTCGGCCGGGGCGAAGCGCCCCGGGAAACGTTCGTTTAGCAGCTCGAGATCGTCCACGACTCGCGCCGCGCCCTGGGCATCCACGTAGCGGAACGGGCCGCCACGAAACGGGGGGAACCCGATCCCAAACACGGCGCCGACGTCGCCATCCACGGTCGAGCGCAACACGCCTTCGTCGAAGCATAGCGCGGCCTCGTTCACCATGGCGAGCACGCAGCGGGTCTGCATGTCCTGCGCGGGCATCTCGACCCGCTGCACGCCGCCCGGCAGCACCTCATACACAGACGGGTCCACGTCGCCCTTTTTTCCCTGTTCGTCGTAGAGGTAGAAGCCCTTCCGCCCCTTCCTCCCCGTGCGGCCCGACGCGACGACGCGGCGGAGCGAATCGCTCGGCGCCATGCGGGCACCAAACGCCTCGTGCAACACCTGGCCCACCTTGCCGCCCACGTCGATGCCGACCTCGTCGAGCAGGGTGAGCGGACCGACGGGAAAGCCGAACGCCGTCAGCGCGGCGTCGAGCGCGCCGATGCTGGCGCCCTCGTCGAGCAGGCGTCCCGCTTCGTTCATATACGCCGACAGGATGCGCGTCGTGTAGAAGCCGGGCGCGTCGTTGACGACGATCACCGTCTTGCCGAGCTGCTTGCCGTACGCGACCGCCGTGACGATCGCGTCGTCGTCCGTCTCGCCGGTCGCGATGACCTCGAGGAGCGGCATCTTGTGAACGGGCGAGAAGAAATGCATGCCCAGCACGCGATTCGGGCGAGCCGCCGCCTCGGCGATCTGCGAGATCGGGATCGTGCTCGTGTTCGATGCATAGATCGCGTCGTCGTGCAGGAGCGGCTCGACCTCGCGCAGAACGCGCTGCTTGAGGGCGAGATCCTCGAACACCGCCTCGATGACGAGGTTGGCTCGACCGAACCCGGTGTACTCCACCGTGCCGCCGGCGAGCAGCAACTGATCCTCGTACTGCAGGCGAGTGATCTGCTTCTTCTTCAGCCGCTCGCGAAGCACCTCGCTCACGCCGGCGATGCCTTTGCCAACGCGGGCGAGGTCGGTGTCCTTGAGGCGCACCGGCGTTCCCTGCTGCACGGCGATCGACGCGATGCCGGCGCCCATGAAACCGGCGCCGAGCACGCCGAGCGTTGCAATGGGTTGGGGTTCCGGTGCGGTCCCGTGAATTCCCGGATCCTTCTTGAGCGCGTTGGTGGCGAAGAAGAGGAAGATGAGCTCCCTGGTCACGTCGTTCGGTGCGAGCTCGCCGAAGGCGCGCGATTCCATGCGATAACCGAGCTCCGCACCGCCGTCGTAGCCCGCTTTCACCGCTTCGAGCGCAGCGAGGGGCGCCGGATAGTGGCCGTGCGTCCTGGACATCACCCCTTCGCGCGCCTTCCGGAACACGATCGAGCGGCCGAGGGGGTTGTCCTCGAGGAGCAGGCCCGTCGCGCCACGTCCCTTCGGCGAGCGACGCGGCTCGAGAGACCCGTCGGCCAGCTTGCGCGCGCGGTCGAGCGCGACGTCGCGGAGAATGGCGGGATGGACGATCTCGTCGACGAGCCCCATCTGATACGCCTTCTTCGCGCGTATGTTGCGCCCCGTGAGGATCATGTCGAGCGCGCGCTGGAGCCCGATGAGGCGCGGCAGCCGCTGGGTACCGCCCGCACCGGGGATGAGACCGAGCTGCACCTCGGGGAGCGCGAGCACGGTCTTCGGGTGGTCAGTCGCGATGCGATAGTGGCAGGCGAGTGCGGCCTCGAGGCCACCACCGAGACAGGCGCCGTGGATGGCGGCGACAACCGGCACGCGCAGGAGGTAGAGCCGCTCGAGCAGCGCCTGGGCGCCGCGGCTGAGCGCCTCGGCATCCGACGAGCCGGTCATGGCGAGGAACTCGTCGATGTCGGCACCGGCGATCCAGGTATCGGGCTTCGCCGACATCAGGATCACGCCGCGCACCGACGAATCCCGCTCGATCTGCCCGAACAGCTCGCCGAACTCGGCGCGCAGGGCGGCGGTCACCTTGTTCACCGGCTCGCCGGGAAGGTCGACGGTGACGATCGCGAAGCCGTCTTCGTGGACGAGGCTCAGGGCGGACTTCATGCGCGCTCCACCACCATGGCGTGGCCCATACCGCCGGCGGCGCACACGGTCATCAAGCCGAACTGTCCGCCGCGACGCGCGAGCTCGTTGCACAGGGTGGTGAGAATACGGCCGCCCGTGGCGCCGAAGGGATGGCCGATGGAGATGGAGCCGCCCATCACGTTGAGGCGCGAGCGATCGACCTCGCCCACGGGCTGGCTGAAGCCGGCCCGTTCGGCCCACTCGCGCGAGGCGAGCCCCTGCAGGTTGCAGAGCACCTGCGCGGCGAACGCCTCGTGCATCTCGATGAGGTCCATGTTCGCGAGCGAGAGTCCGGCGCGCTGGAGCGCGACGGGAGCGGCGAGCACGGGACCCATCAACAGCTGCTCGCCCGGATCGAGCGCGGCGTAGCTGTAGCTGCGGATGTAGGCGAGCGGGGTGTAGCCGAGCGACTTCGCGCGCGACTCGCTCATGAGCAGGACGGCGCTGCCGCCGTCCGTGAGCGGCGAGGAGTTGCCGGCGGTCACGGTGCCATTACGCCGGTCGAACACCGGCTTGAGCGCACGGAGCTGCTCGATCGAGGTATCAGAGCGGATCCCGTTGTCGCTCGTCATCGCCTGGAAGGTGGGCGGAACGAAGAGCGGGACGATCTCGGCGGTGAGTCGGCCGTCGTGCGTGCCGGCGGCGGCGAGCCGGTGCGACCGAAGGGCGAACTGATCCTGCAGCTCGCGGGGGATCGCGTTGATCTTCGCCATCTTCTCCGCCGACTCGCCCATCGTCTCGTTGGTCGACGGCTCGGCAATGGCGGGGGTGATCGGAACGAGGTCGCGCGGGCGCACGCGCGCGAGCGCCTTCACGCGACCACCCAGGTTCTTCGCGCGCGAGGCGGCGACGAGGGCTTCGCTCATGCCGCGCGAGTGCAGGATCGGCACGTTGGAGAGCGACTCCGCGCCGCCGGCAATGATGACGTCGGCGTGACCGAGGGCGATCTGATCGGCCGCGTCGGTGATGGCCTGGTTGGCGGAGGCGCAGGCGCGACTGACGGTGAACGCCTGGCAGCCCTTCGGCAGCATCGGCAGAAGCGATACTTCGCGCGCGATGTTCGGCGCGACGACTGAGGGGACGACGGTGCCGTAGACGATCGCCTCGACGAGCTTGCCGTCGATCTCGGTGCGCTGGATCAGCTCGGCCACGCAATGCTTCCCGAGCTCGATCGCGCTGAAGCCCTTCAGTGTGGTACCCGACTTCGCGAAGGGCGTACGGACGCCCGCGATGATCGCGACGCGCCGTCCGGGAGACCCGTAGCTTGGCATCCGCCAAAGCTAGGGGATGGCGTGAGGGGGGACTAGGCGAGCCTCGTGGTGTCGCGAGCGCGGCGGCGCAACCACCACTGATCGATGCTGCGCCACGGGAAGACGTGACGCCACGCGCTGAACACGGCGCCGCGGATGGTGAAACGCAGCCCGCCGGGTGCACGCCGCCAGTAGCGGCAACGCACGAGGTGCTTGTGGAGATCGAGGTGCCGGCGCTTGGCGAAGACGAGACGCTGCTCGGCAGTGCGTCCGCGCGTGATCTTCTTCTGCTTCACCTTCGCGGCACGTTTCGCGACGCGGCGCTGGTGAATTCGGTAGAGCTCGGTGACGTTCGCGACGTCGGGGAGGCGGACGTGATCGATGAACGGCGCCTCGGGCCAGTAGCGCAGGGTGCGCACGTTCGAGGTCACGAGCCGGACGCCGTCGACGAACTCACTGTCGAAGGCGATCGAGCTGGCGTCGCGCTCGGAGGCGTCGCGCGGGGGCCGGCAGCCGATGACGATCACGTGGTCGCCGTGCTCCGGATGCTCCATCGACGACGCGACGAGCGTCAGCGGATAGGTTCTGAGATTCGTCGTGCGATGGGGCTCGCAGAAGCCCATCGCGGCCAGACGGCTCTCGTTGGCCTCGAGATAGTGCAGCAGCTCGTCGTCGATCGGCTCGGGATAGGCCGGATCGAGGGTCCGCGTCTGGTCGCGTGGCGTCGAGCTCTTGGTGTAGAGCGCGATCGGCGCGCGGATGTAATAGACGAAGAACCACCGGACCCAGTAGAGCTGAGCCAGGACGAGTACGACGACGAGGACCTGTCCTCGCACTGGGAGCCAGTGCCAGGCCGCAAGCAACAGCTCTGCAATGCGTTGACGGGTCACGAGTCCAGAGGCGAAGGTTAGGAGCGCCGACGCGTCCGCTTCCACTCCCATCGAGGACGATCAGACGACCGCCCACGCCACACGCCCCGACCGGGAAGCGCTGTTCACCGCTCTGGGACACGAGGTCTTCGACCTGCTCGTCGTGGGCGGGGGGATCACGGGTGCCGGCGTGGCGCGGGACGCGGCACTGCGCGGGTTGCGCGTGGCGCTCGTCGAGAAGGACGACTACGCGAGCGGCACGTCGAGCCGGTCGTCGCGGCTGGTGCACGGCGGCGTGCGATATCTGGAGCATGGGCAGCTCGGCCTCGTGTTCGAGTCGAGCCGGGAGCGACGGACGCTGCAGCGGATCGCGCCGCATCTGGTCCGACCGCTCGCGTTCACGTGGCCCGTCTACAAGGGCGCACGGGTGCCGCGGTGGAAGCTGGGGGCGGGGCTGACGCTGTACGATGTGCTGTCGCTGTTCCGCAATCGGCGGCACGAGCGGCTCGGCCTCGACGGAGTGCGCCGCCAAGAGCCGGCGCTGCGCACCGAGGCGCTGGTCGGCGGGGCGCTGTACTGGGACGCGGCGACGGACGACGTGCGACTGACGCTGGCGACCGTACTCTCCGCTCAGCAGGCGGGCGCGGTGGCGCTGAATCACGTCGCAGTCACGGGACTGCTCCGCGATGGAGCGCGCGTGATCGGCGCCACCGTGCAGGGGATGCTCGACGGGAGGAGCGTGAACGTGCGGGCGCGCGTCGTCGTGAATGCGACGGGGCCGTGGAGCGACGAGATCGAGCGTCTGGTCGATGCGAGCGCCGGGCCCGGTGTGCGCGGGAGCAAAGGAGTCCACGTGAGCGTGCCGCGCGTCCGGGTGGGCAACGTCGCGGCGGTGACGCTCACCGCGCCGCAGGACGGCCGCGTGATGTTCGTGCTGCCCGCAGGCGCACACGCGATCATCGGCACGACGGACACCTACGACGCGACGTCGCCGGACGACGTGCACGCGACCTCGGCCGACGTGTGCTATCTGCTGGAGGCGGCGAATCATTACTTCCCCGAGGCGAACCTCAGGGAGAGCGACGTCGTGGCGACGTGGGCCGGCATCCGCCCACTCGCGGCATCAGGGGCGACCGGAGCGCCGAGCAGCGCCTCGCGCGAGCACAGCATCGCGGAGAGCGCGCCGGGGCTCGTGCGCGTGACGGGAGGGAAGCTCACGACCTATCGGGCCATGGCCGCCGAAGTGGTGGACGCCGCCGAGCGTGCGTTGGGGCACGCGCCCTCGCCGTCGAGAACGGCAACGCTCGCCCTGGCAGG
>JAEKKK010000001.1 GCA_019510405.1 Gemmatimonadota bacterium
TCCGCAAGCTGCTCGACGAGGGGCGCGCAGGCGACAACGTCGGTCTGCTGCTCCGCGGCGTGAACAAGGAAGACATCGAGCGCGGGATGGTGTTGGCGAAGCCGGGCTCGATCACGCCGCACACGAAGTTCACGGCCGAGGTGTACGTGCTCACGAAGGAAGAGGGCGGGCGGCACACGCCGTTCTTCAAGGGCTACCGGCCGCAGTTCTACTTCCGGACGACCGACGTGACGGGGTCGATCGAGCTGCCGGAAGGGATGGAGATGGTGATGCCGGGGGACAACGTGCAGATGACGATCGAGCTGATCACGCCGATCGCGATGGACGAAGGGCTCCGGTTCGCCATTCGCGAGGGGGGCCGCACCGTCGGCGCCGGCGTCGTCGCGAAGATCCTGAAGTAGTCAGACTCCTTTTCTCGAGATCTCAAATGGCTGGTCGCATTCGCATCCGTCTCAAGGCCTTCGATCACGCGGTGATCGATCAGGCGTCGGCCGACATCGTTCGGACGGCGGAGAAGACGGGGGCTCAGGTGTCGGGGCCGATTCCGCTCCCGACGAAGACGCAGCGGTGGACGGTGCTCCGTTCGCCGCACGTCGACAAGAAGTCGCGTGAGCAGTTCGAGCTGAAGACGCACAAGCGGGTGATCGACATCCTCGACAGCCGCGCCCAGACGGTGGATGCGCTGACGAAGCTCGATCTGCCGGCGGGTGTGGACGTCGAGATCAAGGTGCAATAAGGGAACGGACGTGAACGGTTTGCGGTGAACGGTTCACGGCAGACCTCGGGAAGCAGTAGCTGACCGAGGCAGGCCGATCACCGACAACCGTTCACCGTTCACCAGCAGTACCAAGCAAGGCCTCGGCACAGGGCCGACTCGGCAACCGCCAGGTCTACAGTCCAACGGAGCGTTCGCTCCGCGACTCAGCAGAGGAATCCATGATCGGCATCATTGGCAAGAAGCTGGGGATGACCCAGCTGTTCAACGACGCAGGGCAGCAGGTGCCGTGCACCGTGATCGAGGCGGAGCCCAACACGGTGCTCGCCGTCACGGACACGAGCACGCTGAAGGCGCTGCAGCTCGGGACGGGCGCGCAGCGCACGCGCCGCGAGAACAAGAAGGGCGAGAAGACGCCGAAGGGAAATCGCGCCCACGCCGCGCAGCTCGGCCACGCGAAGAAGGCGGGGCTCGACGCGGCGCCGCGGACGATCCGCAGCGTGCGGCTCGACGAGCCGGGCAACGCCAAGGTGGAGATCCCGGCGCACAACGTCGGCGACAAGATCGACGTCACGATTTTCGCGCCGGGCGAGACGGTGAAGGTCACCGGCACGACCAAGGGTCGCGGCTTCCAGGGCGTGGTGAAGCGCTGGGGCTTCGGCGGCGGTCCGAACACGCACGGCAACACGAAGCACCGTCGTCCTGGTTCGATCGGACCCGGCACGGATCCGTCGCGCGTCATCAAGGGCAAGAAGATGCCCGGTCACTACGGCGCCGAGCGTCACACCCAGATCGGCCTGCGGGTCGAGAAGGTGGACGCCGAGCGCAACCTGGTCTACGTCCGCGGTGCCGTCCCCGGCCCGACGAACGGGATCGTCGTCGTTCGCAAGCAGGGGTAAGCCATGGCTGAGACGAATCAGACTCCACAGGCGTCGGCGTACACGTCGCTGGGCACCGCGCGCACCGAGAAGGTCGCGCTGCCCGAGGCGACGTTCGACGGCGTGATCAACGTGCCGGTGATGCACAAGGCGGTGACGGCGTTCCTCGCCAACCAGCGTCAGGGCAACGCGTCGACGAAGATCCGGAAGTACGTCACCGGCGGTAACCAGAAGCCCTGGAAGCAGAAGGGCACGGGTCGCGCGCGGCAGGGTTCGACGCGCGCTCCGCATTGGGTGGGCGGCGGCACCGTGTTCGGTCCGACCCCCCGCGCCTACGACCAGTACGTGCCGCGCCAGGTGCGCGCGGTGCGCCTCGGCGTGGACGACAAGAAGGTGCTCATCCTCACCGACGGCGTGAAGCCGAACGTGTTCCTCAGCGGCCGCAACATCCAGAGCGTGCACGTCATGCCGTACTCCGACGCGTCGACCTACCACATCCTGTGGTCGGACGTCGTGCTCGTCGAGGCGGGTGCGCTGGGCCAGTCGCTCGAGCCGATCCAGGAGACGGCGACCGCGCCGGTGAAGCGTGCGCGTTCCGCGGCGGATGTCGCCCGCGGCGAGCGGAAGGTCGCGAAGCGCGCGGCCAAGTCGGCGGCGAAGAAGTCCACGGCCAAGAAGTCGGCCGCGAAGAAGGACACCGTCAAGAAGTCCGCGCCGAAGTCAGCGAAGAAGTCGGCCGCGAAGAAGTCCACGAAGAAGAAGGAGAAGTAGCCGATGCCGACCCTTCATCGCACGATCGTGCGGCCGATCCTCACGGAGGCGAGCTCGCTCGCCTACCAGGACCGTGGGGAGTACTACTTCGAAGTCCATCCCGACGCGAACAAGACCGAGATCCGCCAGGCGGTGGAGCAGCTGTTTGCGGTGAAGGTCACGGGTGTGTGGACGTCGAACCATCGTGGTAAGGACAAGCGGATGGGCCGGACCGCCGGCCGTAAGCCGCATTGGAAGCGCGCGATCGTGAAGCTCGCCGATGGCGACCGGATCGATCAGATCTTCGAGGGCTGACCCGAATGCCGATTCGTCAATTCAAGCCAGTCACCAAGAGCAGCCGGTTCCGCTCGGTCGCGGACTTCTCCGAGATCACGACGCGGACGCCCGAGAAGTCGCTGCTCGAGCCGATCAAGAAGAGCGGCGGGCGTGACAACCACGGCCACATCTCGATGCGTCGCATCGGTGGTGGGCACAAGCGGAAGTACCGCATCATCGACTTCAAGCGGAACCGGCTCGGCCAGCCGTGCACGGTTCGCGAGATCGAGTACGATCCGAATCGCTCGGCGCGTATCGCGCTCGTCCAGTACGAGGACGGCGAGAAGCGCTACATCCTGCACCCGAAGGGGCTCAAGGTCGGCGACGTGATCTCGTCGGGGCCGGGCACCGATGTGCGGCTCGGCAACGCGCTGCCGCTGGGCGAGATCCCGCTCGGCACGGCGGTGCACAACATCGAGCTCAAGGTCGGCAAGGGCGGACAGATCTGCCGTTCGGCGGGGATGTCGGCGCAGGTGATGGCGAAGGAGGGCGAGTACGTCACCCTCCGCATGCCGAGCTCCGAGGTTCGCCTGGTGCACCAGCGCTGCCTGGCGACGATCGGCGAGGTCGGCAACGCCGAGCACGAGCTCGAGTCGTGGGGCAAGGCGGGGAAGAGCCGGTGGATGGGGCAGCGGCCGAAGGTTCGTGGTGAAGTCATGAACCCGGTCGATCACCCGCACGGCGGCCGTACGCGCGGTGGACGCAACGTCGTCAGCCCGTGGGGCAAGAAGGAAGGGGTGAAGACCCGCAACAAGAAGAAGTCGTCGCAGCGGATGATCGTCCGCGGACGGAAGCGCGGTAAGGCCACGCAGTGATCCGGGACTGACACTATGGCGAGAAGCGTAAAGAAGGGCCCCTTCGTCCAGGAGGCCCTCGTGAAGAAGGTCGAGACGCAGAACGCGGCGGGCTCGAAGAAGGTGATCAAGACGTGGTCGCGCTCGAGCACGGTGCTCCCCGACTTCGTCGGTCACACCTTCGCCGTGCACAACGGCAACAAGTTCATCCCGGTCTACGTGACGGAGAACATGGTGGGGCACAAGCTCGGCGAGTTCGCGCCGACGCGGCTCTTCCGTGGGCACACGGGCGGGAAGCCGGCCGACAAGAAGACGTCGGCCCCGAAGTCGGGGGGCAAGTAAGCGATGCCAGCGAAAAAGGCAGCCAAGAAGTCGCCGGCGAAGCGCGCTGCGAAGCGTCCTGCCGCGAAGAAGACGGTGACGCGTTCCGCGCCCGCGACCGAGGCGCACGCGATCATGCGTGGCACGCGTCAGTCGCCGTACAAGATGCGGCTCGTGATCGATCAGATCCGCGGCAAGGACGTCAACGAGGCGCTCGCGCTGCTGACGTTCTCGAAGAAGCACGCGGCGAAGCAGATCTCGAAGACGCTCAAGTCGGCGGTGGCGAACGCGGAGCAGGCGGCGCGCTCGACCAACGCGGCGCTGGACGTCGATGCGCTGTACGTGAAGCGGGCAGTGATCAACGAGGGGCCAAAGCTCAAGCGGTTCATGCCGGCCGCGCAGGGGCGGGCGACCCCGATTCAGAAGCGGACCAGCCACGTGGAAATCGTGGTGGCCGAGAGGGGTGGGCGATAATGGGACAGAAGACCAATCCGATCGGCTTCCGACTCGGCGTCAGCAAGCAGTGGAACTCGCGGTACTACGCGGGGCGTGAGCTGCCGGCGCTGCTGCGCGAGGACGAGCTGCTGCGGAAGTATCTGAAGGCGCGCCTCGGGCACGCGGCGATCGCGAACATCGTGATCGAGCGCAAGCCGGGGAAGGTCGTCGTGACGCTGCACACCGGTCGTCCGGGTGTCGTCATCGGGAAGAAGGGCGCCGAGGTGGACAAGCTCCGCGACGAGCTCTCGCACCTGACCAATAAGGAAGTCGGGATCAACGTCGAGGAGATCAAGCGTCCCGAGCTCGACGCGCAGCTGGTGGCGGACAACATCGCCGCGCAGCTCGCGCAGCGCATCTCGTTCCGCCGCGCGATGAAGCGCGCCGTGCAGAGCACCATGCGCATGGGCGCGGCGGGGATCAAGGTGAAGGCGGGCGGGCGACTCGGCGGTGCCGAGATCGCGCGCGTCGAGGGCTACCACGAGGGGCGTGTGCCTCTCCACACCCTCCGTGCCGACATCGACTACGCGATCTCGACGGCGAAGACCACCTACGGCACCATCGGTGTGAAGGTGTGGATCTTCAAGGGCGACATCATGCAGGAACGTCGCGGCACCACGTACTCCAGCGGGCAGTAAGGAGCCGACCGATGCTGAGTCCGAAGCGCGTCAAATTCCGCAAGCAGTTCAAGGGCCGCATGAACGGCCTGAGTCAGCGTGGCAACACGGTGGCGTTCGGCACGTTTGGTCTGCAGGCGCTCGAGCCGGGCTGGGTGACCAGCCGGCAGATCGAGGCGGCCCGCGTGGCGCTGACCCGTCACATCAAGCGC
>JAEKKK010000137.1 GCA_019510405.1 Gemmatimonadota bacterium
GAACTCCTTCTCGCGCAGCCGCTCGTCGATCACCGTCGGCGCATCGTCTGCGACGCCCCCCGCGTCGCGAATGGATTGCGCCGTCTGCCGCGCGCGCAGATAGGTCGACGTGAGCACCGCGGACGGCCGCTCCTCCTGGCGCCGCGCGGCGAACCAGTCGCCGAGCGCCCGTGCCTGGCGCTCGCCGAGCGCGCTGAGTGGCACGTCGACGTCACGCTCCGCGATGTCGATCACCGCCAGTCCGGACGCATAGGCCGCGTCGCGCGCGACGTTCCCCGCGCTCTCCCCATGCCGTACGATCCACAGCCGGTCAGGCCAATGTTGCATCGTCATGGCCGGCTCCGGGTCAAGGAGCGTACCAGCCGCCGCCGCTGCCTCTGGACGAAATCCCCGACTGGGAGCACGTTCGCATGCCCCCATCCCCGCATCCCCGCATCCCCGCATCCCCGCATCCCCGCACTCATGGACCGGTCTCTCATCACCACCGCGTTCGAGCTGCCGAACCATCGCATCACCGCCTCCCTCGGCGTCGTTCGCGGCATCACCGTGCGCTCGCGCTCCGTCGTCGGCTCCATCGGCGCCGCACTGCAGACCCTGCGCGGCGGGAACATCACCCTGCTCACGGAGCTCTGCGAGCAGTCGCGGGCCGAGGCGTTCGAGATCATGATCCGCCACGCGACGGACGTCGGCGCGACCGGGATCGTCGCCGTCCGCTACGACGCGACCGAGGTGATGGGCGGCGTCACCGAAGTCCTCTGCTACGGCACCGCCGTCCAGGTCGCCCCCACCTGATTCGCCCGATTTGGGGTCAGACCCCAACAGATCTGACCCCAACAGGTCTGACCCCGCACTTTGATGCTGGCCGTGGCGTGGTAGCGCGCCGCCCACGATTTTGCGGGATGACCACACCGCAGTGGATCCCCGTCGCCGATTTCTCCTCCTCCTTCGAGGCCGACCTCGCCGTCGCGCGCCTCGAGTCGGCGGGGATCCTCGCCGTCTCGCGAGGCAACGACATCGTCGGCGTGTTCGGGCCTGGCTTCGCCGGCGCGTCCGCGCGCGGCGTGCGGGTCCTCGTTCCCTCCGATGCTGTGGACGCCGCGCGCGAGATCCTCGCCGCGGACGACAGCGAGTAGCGATGGCGCTCACTGCGACGATCTACAACTTCGACGTGCAGCTCGCCGACGCCGATCGCGGCGTGTACGAGTCGCTGTCGTTCAAGGTGGCACAGCAGCCCTCCGAGTCCGACGAGCACGCGATGGCGCGCGTGCTCGCGTACTGCCTCGAGTACACGGAAGGCATCGGCTTCTCGCGGGGCATCGCGGAGCCCGACGAACCGGCGCTGTTCGTCCGCGACCTCACCGGTGCGATGCGCGTCTGGATCGACATCGGCTCCCCGGACGCAGCGCGGCTGCACCGGGCGAGCAAGGCCGCGCCCCTCGTCGCCGTCTACACCCACAAGGATCCTGCCCGCCTCGTCGAGCAGCTCGCCGGCCAGCGGATCCATCGCGCTGACCAGATCGAGCTCTGGGCTTTCGACCGCGACCTCATCGCGGAGCTCATTGCACGGCGCGACCGCCGCACGGCCTTCGATCTCACCGTCACCGAGCGCCACCTCTACGTGAACATCGGCGGCGACTCCGTCGAGGGCACCGTCGTCCGGCATTCACTGGTCTGATTCTCGCGCCGTTGCGGCCCCATGCCACAACGCCGGAAACAGCTCAACGTCGCCAAGCTCCCGCCCTTCGACGAGGAGTCCGGCGACCTCAACGCAGTCGTCGAGACGATCGCCGGCAGCCGGAACAAGTTCGCCTATGACGAAGAGCTCGGACTCTTCCGCCTCAAGGGCGTGCTCCCCGCCGGCGCCAGCTTTCCCTTCGACTTCGGCTTCGTTCCGTCGACGAAGGGCGGCGACGGCGACCCGCTCGACGTGCTCGTCCTGATGGACGAACCCGCGTTCGCCGGTTGCCTCGTGCCGGCACGGCTCATCGGCGTCATCACGGCGGACCAGCGCGAGCGCGACGGCACGGTGGAGCAGAACGACCGCCTCATCGCCGTCGCCTCCGACTCGCACACCCACGAGGGCGTCCGCAAGATCGACGACCTGAGCCCGCAGCTCCTCGACGAGATCGAGCACTTCTTCATCTCGTACAACGAGATGCGCGGCAAGCAATTCACGCCCACCGGCCGGAAGGGACCAGTGGCGGCGCGCCACATCGTCGAGAAGGCCGCGACAGCTACCCGGAAGTAGCGTAGCCTCGCAACCGCGCGAGCATCCGCGAGTCCGTCACGGTCGCGTCGTCCAGCTTCGGCGTCTCGATCACCTTCGGCACCCGTGCCAGCCGCTCGTCGGTCATGATCCGCCGGAACGGCCCCTCGCCCAGCGATCCTTCCGCGATCAGCTCGTGCCGGTCGCGCCGCGACGCGAACGGCGTCTTCGAATCGTTGAGGTGCATCACGCGCAGCCGCTCGAGCCCGAGCGTATCCTGCAGCTTCGCCATCACCCCGTCGTAGTCGTTCACGAGGTCGTAGCCGGCCGAGTACGCGTGACAGGTGTCGAGGCAGATACCGACGCGGTCGCGGTGCGTGGCCTCGACGCGGTCGATGATCGCCGCCAGCTCCTCGAACGTCGCGCCGAGCGCCGTCCCCGAGCCCGCCGTGATCTCGAGGCAGAGCACCGTATTTCCCGGCACCTGCGCCAGCGCGTCGCTGATCGCGTCCGCGTTGCGCGCCAGCCCGGCGTCGCGCTCGTCCATGAAGTTCCCCGGATGCGACACGAGGTACTGCAGGCCGAGCGCCTCGCACCGCCGTAGCTCGCTCACGAACGACGCGAGCGATCGCGCGCGCAGCACGGGGTCCGGACTCGCGAGGTTGATCAGATACGAGTCGTGCGCCATCGTCGCGCGCACCTTCGTCTCGGCGAGCCGCGCGCGGAACGACACGCACTCGTCGTCGAGGCAGTCACGCTCGGCCCACCGGTTGGCCATCTTGGTGAACAGCTGCAGCGCCGTCGCCTCGATCGCCGCGGCGCGCGCCGGCGCCTCCGGCACGCCCCCCGCCGAGCTGACGTGCGCCCCGAGCAGAATGTCATCAATGTTCATATGTCATCCCGAGCGAGCGCAGCGAGTCGAGGGATCTGCACCTCTTCGCCTAGAGCCCGAGCTCCGGCGCGCGCCCGCGCAGCATGCGCCCGCAGCGCGGGCAGTGCAGGTCGCCCTCTTCCGCGAGCGCGTACTCGAACGACCGGCCGCACTCGCAGTGCGCCTCGAGCCCCTCGTTCCCGCACCCGATGCAGAAGTCGTCCTCCTCGTCGTACGCGCGGAACCGGCCGCACACCGCGCAGCGCTTCGTCACGATCATCGTCAGCGCGCGCCTCGCAGCCAGCTCTCCGGATCGACGGCGCGCCCCTGCGGGCGGATCTCGAAGTGCAGGTGCGGCCTGAGCTCGGGATCCGACACTCCCACCGTGCCGACGATGTCGCCCTTCCGGATCGCCTGATTCTTCTGCACGCTCGCCGCGTTGAGGGACGCGTACACCGAGTAGTCGCCCCCGCCGTGCTGCACGATCACCGTGAGGCCGTACGTGCCGAGCTGTCCGACGCTCACCACCGTGCCCGGCGCCACCGCCTTCACGGGCGTGCCCGTCGCTGCCGCGATGCCGATCCCGTTCCAGCGCGTCGTCGTGTTGTTCGGATTCACCACGCGGCCGTAGCGGTAGAGCACCGTGCCGTCCACCGGCCAGTCGAGCCGCCCCAGATCGCTCGTCCGCAGCGTGCTCGATTCGCGCGTCGCACTCGGCCGGGTGGCGGCGCTCCGGCGTCGCTCGCTCTCGATCGACGCGATCACGTTCGTCAGCCGCGACTCCGACGCGCGCAGCGCCGCCAGCCGGTCCTGGATCTGCTGCGCCGACCGCTGCACCTGCTGCAGGTTCGTCGACCGCTCCCCGCGCAGCCGCGCGAGCCGCTCCTCCTCGGCCTGCTTGTCCGTCCGGTTGTCTTCCACCGCCTGGCGGAGCGTCACGAGGTCGCGGCGCTGTCGCGCCACCTGGTCGCGCAGGAGCTGCACGCGCCCCACGAGCGCGCGGTCGTGGACCGCCAGCTCGTGCATGTACTTGTATCGTGCGACGAGCTCGCCGAAGGTCCGCGCCGTCAGCAGCGCTTCCGTCGAGTACAGCGGCCCGCGCTTGTAGATGTCCACCAGCCGTCGTTGCAGCGTGCCGCGGCGCGTGACGAGCTCCCGCTCCGCCGATTGCATGCGCGTCGTCGTCGCGTTGACGTCGTTCGTGATCGCCGCGAGCTGTCGGTCGAGCGTCTGGATCACGCGCTCCGTCGCCTCGCGCTGGCGGTCGAGGTTGAACACCTCCTCGCGCAGCTCGTGTGCGTTCCCCTGGAGGCTGTTCATCTGCCGCTCGAGGTCCGCGCGCTCGCGGCGGATGCGCTCCAGCTCCTCGCGCTGCGCACGGATCCGCTCGGCCGTCGACTGCGCATGCAGCGGCGCACCGTGCGCCAGCAGCAGCACGAGCAACGCAGCAAGGCCCACCCCGACCCGCCGCCGCCGCGCGCCGCTCACACGCGGCGTAGGTGCCTCCCGACCGACACGGCGCTCCCGATCAGCCCGATCAGCGCGCCGAACAACAGTCCGAGCAGGGCCACGCGCGCCGTGAAGAAGATCGTCTCGATGACGTAGCGGTTGATCATCGTCTGGGCGATCCACGTCAGCACGAGCGCCAGCAGCCCGCCCAGCACCCCTTTCGCGAACCCCTCGAGGAGGAACGGCCGGCGGATGTAGGAGTCCGTCGCCCCCACCAGCCGCATGATCGAGATCTCCTTCGACCGCGCGAGCACCGCCATCCGGATCGTCGCGCCGATGATGATCACCGACACGATGGCGAACGCGAAGCCGAGCGCGAGCCCGGCGATGCCGGCGATGTTGCGCAGCCGATACAGCTTCTCGATCCACTCCTCGCCGTACCGCACGTCATCGACGAACGAGAACCGCTTCACGCGTTCGGCCACGCTCTTCACCGTCGCGGGATCGCGGCGGCCCGGCTTGAGCTGCACGTCGATCGACCCCGGGAGCACCGCCCCCTCGAACACGTCGCGGAACTCACCGAGCTCCGACTGCGCCCGCTTGAGCGCCATCTCGGAGGTGACGATCCGCGCCGACTGTACCTCGGGGAAGCTCGCCACGTCGCCGGCCGCCTGGCCCATGTCCTCCGGCGTCGTGCCCGGGGCGACGAACGCACGGATCTCCACCCGGTCTTCGAGCTTCTCCAGCGCCTGCCGGATGTTCAGCGCCACGAGCCCGAACAAACCGAGCGCGAACAGCGAGAACGCGATCGTCGTCACGCCCAGCGCGCTGAGGAGCGGCGTCCGCCGGAAGTCGTCCAGCACGTCTCTGAGTGCGCGGCTCACGGCGTGCGCCTCTCCGCGGTGCTCGCCGGCTCGGCGGAGTCGAACACGATCTGCCCCCGCGCCATCTCGATCGTGCGGAACTCGTTGCGGCGGATCAGCTCGAGGTTGTGCGTCGCCATGATGACCGACGTCCCCTGGGCGTTGATCTCGCGCAGGAGCTGGAAGATGCCGCGGGTAGCGCGGTCATCGAGATTCCCCGTCGGTTCGTCGGCGATCAGCGCGAACGGATCGTTCACGAGCGCGCGCGCGATCGCCGCCCGCTGCTGCTCGCCCCCCGACAGCTCGCGCGGCAGCGCGCGTCCCTTCGCCGCCAACCCCACCTGCGTCAGCACCCGGGCCACCTTGCCGCCGATCACGGTGCTCGGCGCGCCGATCACCTCCAGCGCGAAGCCGACGTTCTGTTCGATCGTGCGGTGCTCGAGCAGGCGGAAGTCCTGGAAGACGATCCCCAGCTTTCGCCGCAGCTTGGCCACGTCGTTCGCCTTCGCCGTCACGGAGCTCGTGCCGGCCACGCGCACCTCGCCCGTGGTCGGCCGCTCCTCCATGTAGATCATCTTGAGCAGCGTCGACTTGCCGGCCCCGCTCGCCCCGGTGAGGAAGACGAACTCTCCCTTGTTCACCTGGAGGCTGACGTCGTTGACTGCGGTGCCGGTGCGCGGGTAGCTCTTCGAGACGCGTGTGAATCGGATCATCGAGCGGTGGGAGGGGCGTCGAGGTCCTCGCCCTCGAGCTCGATCAGCTGCCACGAGGACCCCGTCGTCACCGTGTCGACGACCGCCTTGAGGAGACCGATCAGGATCGGGCCGATGAGGATGCCGGCCAGCCCGAACGTGTACACGCCCGTCACCAGCGCCACGAACATCCAGTAGAAGTTGAGCACCTTCGACCGGTCCGCCGCGATCTTCGGCCGCAGATACGTCGAGATGAACACCGTGTTCACGAGCGTGCCGATCACGACCATCAGTAACGCCTGACCTGTCGCATTCCGGAAGATCGCCAGCCAGATCGCCACCGGCACGTAGACGCTCCACGAGCCGACGATCGGGAAGAAGCCGATGATGAAGCTCACGACGGCGAGCGGGCCGGCGAGCGGCACGCGGAACACGAGGTTCATCGCCAGGATGATCACGCTCTTCATCGTCTGCGTGAGGAGCGTGGAGTAGATCGCGCCGTACAGCACGCCGCGCACGTTGATCTCGAGCGAGCGCCGCAGCTCGTGGTACCGCGGCGGGATCTTGCTCGTGATGTAGGCGCCGACGTTGTCCGCCTCGATCAGGATGTAGAACGCGGTGAACAGGAAGATCGTCGCCGCCACCGAGAAGCCCGCGAGCGCCTCGCGCAACGCCAGCGGCAGTCGCGCCCCGTAGGCCGTCGCCTCCACCACCATGCGCCCGGCCGCCGTCGACGCGCTCGAATTGCCGAGGAAGGGCAGGCGGCGCACCGCCTCGTCCACCTTCTCCGCGATCTCCTGCTGGTGCGTGGCGACGTACGCGCCCACCCCGGACAGCTCCATGTAGCTGTACACCAGGATCAGCACCATCGGCACGATCACGCCGAGCAGCGTGAGGATCGCCGACAGCGTCGGGCGGTGCGTCCGCTCCAGCAGCCAGAGATACAGCGGCCGGATGTAGAACCCGATGATCAGGCCGAGGATGGCCGCGATCACGACGGATCGCACCATCCAGAGGAACAGCACGAGGACCACTGCGCCGAGCGCCGTCGTGATGAGGATGCGGCGCAGCTCGGGCAGCGTCAGATCGGCAATGCGCCCGTTGAGCCGGCGCTCCGTGCGCCGACGCTCGCCTTCTTCCCTCGAATCCACGATGACGACGGGATCGGCCATCAGTGCAGTGCGTGCTCGATGTCGGCGATGAGATCGGCCGCGTCTTCCAGACCGACGCTCAGGCGAAGGAACCCATCCGGCACGCCCATCCGCGCCCGCTCCTCCGACGTCAGGTGCGTGTGCGAGGTGTACCGCGGCTCGCTCACCAGCGAATCCACACCCCCGAGGCTCGGCGCATGCCGGATGATCCTCAGCTTTCGCACGAATCGGTCCGCGGCTCGGCCCCCACCCGACAGCTCCAGCGCCAGCATCCCCCCGAACCCGTCCATCTGGTCCACCGCCACTTCGTGGTCGGGGTGGTCCTCCAGTCCTGGGTAGTGCACCGCGCGGATCTCCTTCCGCTCGGCGCACCACTGGGCGATGCGCAGCGCGTTCTCGTTCTGCCGCTTCACGCGCACGTCGAGCGTCTTGAGCCCGCGTTCCAGCATCCAGCAGGCGAAGGGATCGGGGACCTGGCCCCACATGATCATCTTCTGCCGCACTTCCTCGACGTACGACGCCGTCCCGAGCACCGCACCGCCCATCACGTCGTGATGCCCGTTGAGAAACTTCGTCGCCGAGTGGATGACGACGTCCGCGCCGTGCTCCAGCGGCCGCAGGTTGATCGGACTCGCGAAGGTGGAGTCCACCACGAGCGCCAGCCCGCTCTCATGCGTGAGATAGGAGAGCGGCTTGAGATCGAGCACGCGGCACGTCGGGTTCACCGGCGATTCGATGTACACCGCGCGCGTCTCCTTGCGCATCCGCTTCCGCCAGCCACGCGCCTCGAACGGGTCGACGAGCGTGACGTCGATCCCGAGCGACGTCAGCTCCTCGGTGAGGAGCCGCTGCGTGCCCCCGTAAATGTCGCGGCTCGCGAGCAGGTGGTCGCCCGGACGCAGGAGCGCCATCAGCGCGCACGCCGTCGCTCCCATTCCGCTCGACGTCACCACCGCCGCCTCCGCGCGATCGAGCGCGGCGAGCTTCTTTTGCACCACCTCGGCGTTCGGCGTGTTCCCGTAGCGCGGGTAGAGCAGCCCGTCCGAAGTGCCGATCTCCTGCACGAAGCTCACGCTCTGGTACAGCGGCGTGGCGACGGGGCTGTCCACGTCGTGCGCCGGCTCGCCGGCATGGACCGCCAGCGTCGGCAGGGCGAGGGTGCGGGTGCGTCGCGTGGAGGACACGGAAGGGGACGAGAGGGGAGGGCGCCTCAGGCGAAGTAGCCGCGACGCGTGTGCGAGTCCAGATCGGGCTTGATCACCCGGACGATCTCCGAGAGCGACACCCCCGCGATGTCTCGCAGGGCAACGTCGCCGCGCTTCACCGACTCATCCACCACCACCGTCGCCAGCTCCTGCCGCCGCGGTCCTTGCACCCATGCGAGCTCGCCGTCCACCAGCAGCCGCGCCTTCGCATCGTCGGGGCTCAACCGGACCTGCGGCCCACGTTCCGCGTCCGACACGCGCGTCCCGATGTACTGCGCCACGCGCAGCGGTCGGTTGCGCGCATCTTCAGTCATGCTGGATGCCGATCCCGCCCACGGCGATGTAGCCCTCGTCGGTGCGCATCACCAGCCGCCGGCGATGCAGGGTGTTCAGCACCTCCAACGCGTCCGACTCGTCGGCGCCGAGCGCGTGCGCGAGGTCCGCCGGACCGGTTCGTCCGAGCTCGTACACCTTCTCCCACGCCACGCGTTCCCCGTCGCCGACCGTGCCGACGACACGTGCCGCGCCGTCGTCCGTCTCCAGGACGAGCGCGAGCCGGTGCCGTTCCAGCACCGTCTCGATCGCGTCCCAGTGATCGTCCGTCACGCCGCGGAACAGGAAGTACGCCTCCCGTCCCCCGCGCTCCGACGACGTGGTTTGCAGCAGCAGCTTCGCCACCACTTCGTCAGCGCACGAGAAGTCGATCATCCCGACGTGCGAGAAGTCGATCACCGTGAGGGAGCGCTCGCGGGCGTCGGCCAGCAACGCCTCGATCTGCGCACGCACCGCGGCCCCAGTCGGCCGTGTGACCAGATTGGAATAGAGCTCGCACGACACGGTCTGTCGCAGCACCGAGCTCAGATCGATATGCATCATCATCGCGGGCCCCCGGAGACCCGCTCGGGTATCGTGACCTGTACCTGTGACCCCGGAAACGGGGCCAGCTTCTCCAATAGAGGGACGTCGTCGTCCCAGCTCGGAACGATCGCGATTCTCGCCGTGCCGCTGCGCACGCTCACCTTGCCGTCCCAGCGTCCGACGTACCGCCGCACGCCCGCAAGCCCCTGGCCACGACCGGGGTCACGGAACCGACTCACCCCGCGTACCACGGCCTCTTCCAGCGCCTCGGCGTCGTCCCACCGGTCCGAGCGCACCCTGCCTGGCGCGCTCTCCAGCGACTGACGGAAGCCGCACCCCGCGTCGCACACCGCGATCACCACCACGCGGCGACCGAGTCGCTTCCGCCAGGTATACGTCTGCACCGCCACCCAGCCCCCGCGGCCGGCGTGCTCCACGATGTTCTGGCACACCTCCGACAGCGTCATCGCGAAGCCGACCGTCGCCTTCGCGTCGATGTTCAGCTCCTTCGCGAGGATCTGCTGCGCCTTCTGCTGGATGCGCCCCACCACCTCGTGCACGTCCTCGCTCTTCACGACGGGGGTGATCTCCAGCAGCACGCTCGACTCACCGCCGCGTGCGCGCGGCACCGAGCCGTGCAGGTCGAACAGCTCTTCGGCGTACTTGAAGAAGCCCGTTCGCGCCCAGTACGACGCCGTGTCTTCCGTATCCGGCGCGTGGAAGGCCGCGCGCTCCTCGCGCGTCTGGCCGAGCGTGAGCAGCGCCGTGAGGCCGAAGGGAGACGCCCATCGCGTATGTCGCGCGTCGATCAGGACCTTCGCGTCCGGGGGAACGGAAGCGAGTTGCTCCACCACCTGCTCGAACGTGTGATCGTCAAGCGACGGTGGGACTGTGATGACGCTGGTCACGTGAGGCTGAGCTCTCCGCGCAGGTGGGACGCGAGTCCGGTGACCCCCCGGTGCCCGACATTCCGGGCCGCGGCCTGTCCGGCCGCCTTCATCGCGTCCGCTAACTTATCACCGGCGACCATCCGGGAGAAATAGGTGGCGCCCCAAACATCGCCGCATCCGGTCGGATCGCCCGGGTTTTCCACATGTTCCGCCGGAACCAGCGCCGTCCGCACCGGTCCCAGTCCGCCCGTACTGCCTCGAGGCCCCGTAGCGAGGCCGACGCGGGGCGGAAGGTCCCGGATCGAGTCGAACCCGGGCGCCGCCACGTAGATCGCGCCCCGCTTCCCCAACGTGACGAACAGGCAGGACACCCCCGCCGCGATCGCCGTCGCCGCGAGGCTCATCGGGTCCGGTGCCACCATCGCCAGCTCGTCCTCGTTCATCTGAAGGAAATCGAAGCAGCGGCACCACTCGGCGATGTCCGGGATCGGACGCAGCGTGCGGAGCCCGTCGGGCTGCACCGCCCACGCCATCATGTGCAGGTCGCAGTGGATCGGGCCGCGAAAGTGCTGGCGGATCAGCTTCGTCGTCTCGAGATCCAGCTCCCAGCCGCTGAGGAAGTTGATCAGGAGCGCGTCGAGCTTCGCGTCGTCGAGCAGCGGCTTGAGCGCGAGCCAGGTCCACGCCGGCATGCCGCCACTCAGATGCTCCGTGCGCCGCTCGTCCGAGTAGTAGCGCAGCTCAACGCGCTGGGCCGGATGGGGCACCGCCATCAGCGACGCGTCGGGCGCCATGTGCTTGAGCGTGCGCAGGAACTGCTGCGCGCGCGCCGCCAGATCCTCGCCGACCATCATGATCGGCACGATCTCCCAATCGTCCGACAGCGCCGCGTCGAGGCCGCTCAGCGCGTACGTGATGCCGCCCCACTCCTCCACTGGAGCGCCCCGCGTATCGCGACCATAGATGACGTCCCACACCAGACTGCCGATCACGCCGATCCGCTTCTTGCGCGGTGGCGCGGCGTCCTCCGCCGCGCCAAACCCGTCGGCCATCAGACGCCGCCGAGATGCTGCTGCTTGAAGCTCGCCACGGCGCCGACGACCCCCGCGGTGCCGGGCAGCTCGCCCGGTACGATGCGCGCCGCCATCACCGCCGGCTTGAACGCGCGACGCCGCACCTCGGCGCGCAGTGGCAGGAACAGCGTTTCGCCCGCCGCGGTCACGCCCCCCGCCACGACGACCGTGTCCGGGTTGAACGTGTTGAGCAGGTTCGCGATCCCCGCGCCCAGATAGCGCGCCGTGTCGCGCACGATCTCGTTCGCGACGTCGTCCTCCGCCTTCGCCGCGTCGTAGACCGTCTGCGCCGTGATCGCCTCGAGCCGGCCGCCCACCATCTGCGGCATCATCGACTCGACTTCCTCGCGCACGAGCATCTCGCGTGCGCGCGTTGCGATCGCCGGACCCGAGGTGTACGCCTCGAGGCATCCATAATTGCCGCACTTGCAGTGCCGGCCGTTCACGTCGATGGTCGTGTGGCCGATCTCGCCCGCCATGTCCGACGAACCGTGGAACAGCGCGCCGTTCAGGATCAACCCGCCGCCGATGCCGGTGCCGATCGTGAGGCCGATCACATTCCGCCCGCCGCGCGCCGCACCCTGCCACCACTCGCCGAACGACCCTGCCACCACTCGCCGAACGTCGCGCAGTTCGCGTCGTTGTCGAGCGTCGTCGGCAGCTTCAACCGACTCTGGATGCGATCGCGCAGCGGGAAGTCCTTCCATCCGAGGTTCGGCGCAACCAGAACGATGCCGTGCTCGCGGTCGAGGGGGCCCGGCGCGCCCACGCCGATGCCGATGAAGTCGTGGCGCGTTGCGCCGGTCTCGCTGATCGCGTCGAGGAACACCCCTTCCACCAGCCCGACGATGCGCTCCGCGACGGCCTCGTCCCCCGCCGCCGAGTTGGTCGGGATGGAGCGCATGGCGAGATGGCGCGTGCCATCCACCGTCAGCGCTCCGGCCACGATGTTCGTCCCGCCGAGGTCCACTCCGATGATGTACTGCTGGCGCGCCGTGGTCATACGAGTGCGTCCGGGGTGAGGAAGAGGTTGCGCGTTCGCTCGGCCACCTCTTCGACCGAGAGCTCGCGCATGCAGCGGAAGTGCGTCAGCGGGCACCGCTTCGGCCCGTGGCGATGGCAGGGACGGCACGCGAGGTTCTCGTGCCCCAGTGTGGCCTTCGTCGGTGCCAGCGGTCCGAAGCCGAACTGCGGTACCGTCGGTCCGAAGATGGCCACCGTCGGCGTGCCCATCGCCGATGCAAGATGCAACGGCGCCGAGTCGTTCGTCACGATCACGGCGCTCCGTCCGATCAATTCGGCCGACGCGAGCAGCGGGAGCTGGTCCGTGGCGTCCACCGCGTTCGGCACGGTGGCGAGGATCTCCTTCGCCGGCGCGCGGTCGCCCGGCCCGCCGATGATCACGATGCGGCCGGATTCGGCGAGCGCCTGCGCGAGCTGTGGGTAATAGGGCCACCGCTTCGTCGCCCACACGCTCCCCGGTGCCAGCGCGATCAGCCGTTCGCCGGGCTGCACGTGGTGCGACTGAAGCAGATCGTCCACCACGACGCGCTCCGCGCTCCCTGGCGCGAGCGACGGCCGCATCTCCTCCTCCGTCGGCTCGCGGCCGTTGGGGCGCGACAGCAGCAGCAGCCGCGCGGCGTGATGGAGATCGTCGCGGTACGCGACGCGCGTCGTGTAGAACCGGCTTCCCGACGACGTCGCGAACCCGATCCGCTCGGGGATGCGCGCCGCCCACACGAGCAGCGCGCTGCGCATCGAGCCCTGCGCGAGATACGCCGTGTCGTACTGCCCGCGCTTGAGGCGCGCCCGCATCGTCAGGAAGCCGACGAACCCCGCGTGCGTGTCGCGCTTGTCGTACACGATCACCTGCCGCACCGCCGGATGACCCTTGAGCACCGATGCCGCGGCGGGCGTCGTCACGACGTCCACCGGGCCACGGTGCGCCAGCTGCACGAGCAGTGGCGTCGTGAGGATCGTGTCTCCCAGAAACGAAGTCTGGATGACGACCGAGGCGCTCACGGCGGGCGCCTAGTCTACCTGGAGAACGGCGAGGAACGCCTCCTGCGGAATCTCGACTGAACCCACTTGCTTCATCCGCTTCTTGCCTTCCTTCTGCTTCTCCAGAAGCTTGCGCTTTCGCGAGATGTCGCCGCCGTAACACTTCGCCAGCACGTCCTTGCGCACGGCCTTCACCGTCGTGCGCGCGATGACCTTCGTGCCGATCGCCGCCTGGATCGCCACCTCGAACAGCTGCCGCGGGATCAGCTCCTTCAGCTTGTCGGCGATCTTGCGTCCCCAGTCGTATGCCTTGCTCTCGTGACAGATCACGCTGAAGGCGTCGATCGGGTCGCCGTTGATCAGCATGTCCAGCCGCACCAGATCGCTCGCGCGATACTCCAGCATCTCGTAGTCGAGCGACGCATAGCCTCGGCTGATCGACTTCAGCTTGTCGAAGAAGTCGAGGATGATCTCGCCGAGCGGAAACTCCCAGTCGAACTCCACGCGCGACTGGTCGAGGTACGTCATGTTCTTGTAGACGCCGCGTCGCTCCGTGCCCAGTGTCATGATCGGGCCGATGTACTCCGACGGCGCCATGATGCGCGCCTTCACGTACGGTTCCTCGATGTAGTCGATGACCGCGCTGTTCGGCATCAGCGCCGGGTTCTCGACGAGCTGCATCGTGCCGTCCGTGCGGTACACCTTGTACTCGACGCTCGGCACCGTCTGCACGAGATCGAGATCGAACTCGCGCGTCAGCCGCTCCTGCACGATCTCCATGTGCAGCAGGCCGAGGAAGCCGCAACGGAATCCGAAGCCGAGCGCCGTGGACGTCTCCGGCTCGTAGTTCAGCGAGGCATCGTTGAGCTTCAGCTTCTCCAGTGCGTCGCGAAGCGTCTCGTACTGTTGCGTGTCCGTCGGATACATGCCCGCGAACACGAAGCTCCGCACTTCCTGGTATCCCGGCAGCGGCTCCTGCGCGTGGTTCTCCGCGTCGAAGATCGTGTCGCCGGCGCGCGTCTCGCTCACTGAACGCACGCTCGCCACGACGTAGCCCACTTCTCCCGGACCGAGCGAGTCGGTCACCACCTGGCGAAGCTGGTTGTATCCGACCTCGTCGACTTCGTACACCGCCTCCGATGCGCCGAAGGTGATCTTGGTGCCCTTCCGG
>JAEKKK010000138.1 GCA_019510405.1 Gemmatimonadota bacterium
GGCTCTTGTCCTCGTCCCCTTCCATGAGGAAGGCGATGACCGCCGCGAGCCAGTCGACGAGGAGGAAGACCGCGTAGTAGCTCAGGACCTGCTCGAGGTTTGGCAAGGCGTACGCCAGACGCCCGTCCACCGTGTGCACCCGCGCGTTGAACCACACGGACGCGATGCTCCAGAGGAACATCAGGTCCGCCACCGGCGAGATGGCCGGCAGGAGGAGCTGGAACAGGAAGACGTTGGGAAGCCCGACGAAGCCGAGCGATCCGTACTTCGGGCGGAAGAAAGCGTCGCGGTGCTTCCAGGTGCACTGCAGCGTCCCGAACGACCAGCGGAAGCGCTGCTTCGCCAGCCCGCGCAGCGTGTCGGGCGCCTCCGTGTACGCCACGGCGTTGTCCGCGTAGGCGACGGACAGCCCGGTGCGACGGATGGCGAGGGTGAGGTCCTGATCCTCGGCGAGAGTATCCTCACGGAAGCCGCCCACCTGCTGCACGACCGAGCGCCGCCAGGCACCAACCGCGCCCGGCACCACCGTGATGCAATCCAGCAGGGAGAAGGCGCGGCGGTCGAGGTTCTGGCTCGTGACGTATTCGAGTGCCTGCCACCGCGTCACGAGGTTGATGCGATTCCCGACCTTCGCGTTCCCCGCCACGGCGCCGACCTTGGGGTCTTTCAGCGGCTGCACCAGCTCTGCGACCGTGTCGTCGTCGAAGATCGTGTCGGCGTCGAGGCCGATCACGATCTCGTGCTGAGCGCGCGCGATGCCGTAATTGAGTGCGCTCGCCTTGCCGCCGTTCTCCTTGCGGTACGCCGAGACGGATGGGTGGCTGCCGTACGCCTCGCGCACGATGTCGATCGTCTCGTCGGACGAGCCGTCGTCGACGACGACGATCTCGATCGCCCCCGCATACTTCTGGTTCAGGAGCGAGGCGATCGTTTGCACGATCACCTTCTCTTCATTGAATGCCGGCACGATGATGCTGACGCCGGGCGTGTAGTCGACCGGCGCGCCCCGCTTTTTGTGGTCGCGCAGCCGCTCGATGAGCGCGAGCAGGCCAATGACGGCAAGCCGTCCGATGCCGAGCGCCACGGCGGCGCTGAACACCCAGAACATGAGCGTCTCGCCGATGCCGAGCGCGAGGAATCCGGCGCGCATGAAGAAGCGCGTCGCTTCCGTGGTCGGGGGAAGGGGAGGCATCGCCTCGTCGCGGCTGATCCCGGCCAGGTCGCTCACGAGGACCAGCGTGTCGCCGCGCGCGCGGAGCGAATCGATGAGCGGGCCGAGCGCCGCCACCGTCGCACTGCGGTCGCCGCCTGAATCGTGCATCAGGACGACACTGCTCGTCGAATCATGCGCCGCGGTCTCGAGGACGCGCGGGTGTTTGCGCTCGCGGAGCACGTTGGCGACGATCGAGTCCGGGCTGGACTCGCGCCAATCCTCCGAGTCCACGTGCAGGCCGATCGTCCAGTAGTGTCGGTCGGATGCGATGCCGACGGGCACGAGCTCGTCGGCCGTCGTCGGCTCGGCGTCTCCGAAGTACGGTGGACGGAAGAACGCCATGCGGCGGTTGAGCACCGACGAGACGAGCTGGGTCGTCATGTCGATCTCGAGCAGGGCGCGCGCGCGGCTCGCGAGGGCGAGATTCGGATGACGGTACGTGTGGTTCCCGATCTCGTGGCCTTCGTCGTACATGCGCCCCAGCAGACGCTGGTCCGTGTCGACGTTCTGGCCGACGACGAAGAAGGTCGCCTTCACGCCGCGCGACTTCAGCGTGTCGAGGATCATCGGCGTCCAGCGTCCGTCAGGCCCGTCGTCGAAGGTGAGCGCGACGCGGTGCCTGTTGCGTTCCTGGCCTCCCGTCCGCGTGACGACGTACGGGATCGGCACCTGGACGATCGACGACGCCGTGATGTAGCCGCGTTGATCGACCGTGAGGTTGCGATACCCGTTCCTGGGGAAGTACTGGATCTGGAGAATCTCCCCCGTTCCATCGAGCTCGGCGTCGTACGCCGGCGGCATGGTGCGCAGGCTGTCGGGGCTGAGCAGCGATCCGTCCTTGCCGATGGCGCTCCAGATCGAAGGGTCCTCGCCACCGAGGTGCCAGATCGCGTGACCCGCCACACCGAGCGAACGGCCGACCTTCATCTCGTTGTACGCCGTCGTCGCGTCGAGGTACCAGAGCACGTGATCCGTGGAATCCGGATCCGTCCACTCCATGTACGGGTTCAACGCGACCGGATCCATCGTGGAATGCGGGCGGCTCGGTCCGCGCGCCGCGCGCATCACTTCCTGGAAGTCGTCCGACTCGGCCTGATGGCGCGCGACGGCCTCGGCGTCGTTCCAGTCGTAGCCGTACGCGCCCACCATGAGGATCAGCTTCGACGGATCGACGAGCCGCGCGAAGCGCTGCGCCTGGTTGACGTAGAACTTCTGGCTCGAGACCGGTCCCGGATCGCCGCTACCATAGTGTTCGTCGAACAGCATCGGGAAGATCTTGTCGTTCTCCGCCGCGGCCCGTCGGATGTACGCGTCGTCGTCGCTGACGGCGACGGCCTGAGTCGAGAGGCGCCCGATGGAGTGCATCGCGTCGTGGAGCTCGCGCGCGAAGCCGAGGACCTGCGTCTGCAGGCTCGCGTCGAAGTTCTCCATGTCGAGCGTGGTGCCGGCCAGGCCATAGCGCACGACCGCCGTCTTGAGCTGGCGAATCGCGTTGGCGCGCGCGACCGGGTTGCCGAGGAAGCGGCGGACCGTCGCGGCGTCGAACTTTCCTGCCGCCGAGTCGGAGCCGGTGACGACGAAGTTGCTCAGCATGATGAAGAGCGACGGCCGCGTCTCGGCGGGACGGTCGTGCAGCAGCTCGGTCACCTGCGGCTTGACGCGAAGCAGCAGGCTGTCCCCGGTGCTGGGGACGAACGCCCACTCGCCGATCACCCAGTCCAGCTTGTCGTAGTTGCGCTTGAGCGAGGCGAACGAATTGTCGGCCCAGTTGACGTAGAAGCCGGCGACGATCGCGTCGGTGCGCGTGGGACGCGACGTTCCCACGTTCAGCACGGGCACCATCTCCGGACGCCGCGCCGCGTGCGGACTGCCGTACTTCTTCATCGTCATCGCCAGCTTGCGCCGATAGGCGATGCGGAGGCGGTCGATCTGGGTGAGCGGATGCTTCGTGTCGAGCTTCGCCGCGGTGCGCGCGTCGAGCGAGGCGAGTGGAAGCTCCGGCGGGATCGGCGGGAAGAACAGCTCCGACCCGACGAGGACGAGCGCGATCAGCGTCGTCGCGACGCCGAGCACGAGCGCCGCGAGCCGGATGCGCCGCCAGCGCCGTCCGGAGTGATCGATGAAGACTGGTTTGTGGCGATCCGACATTGGTGGGTGCGCGGTGTGACCTAACGCACGAAGCGGGGGGGAGTCGTCTCCCGCCCCGCCTCATACATGATCATACACCGGTTGAGTGTCGCTGGTTCAGGGCGACATGTCGAGGTCAGGCCGCCTGCCAGAATCCGGCGAGGGCGCGGCCGTCGGGTGACTCCCGCAGCTTCTCGAATGCCCGCTCCCGGATCTGGCGGATCCGCTCGCGCGTCACGCCCATCAGGGCTCCGATCTTCTCGAGCGTCATGGGCTCCCCGCTCTCGTCGAGCCCATAGTAGAGGAAGAGAATCTTCCGCTCGCGCGGGGTGAGGTATTTCCGGAAGACGCGCTCGATGAACTCCTTCATGAGCTTGTAGTCCGTGGTGTCCTCGATCTCGGTTCCGTCGACGCCGGCGAAACGCTCGCCGAGGGTGGAGGCTTCACGATCCGAGCGGTCGATCGGTGCGTCGAGCGAGACTTCGGTGGAGCTCATCTGCTTCGCCGCGCGGACCTGCTCGGGCGACTCCTCGAGGAGTCGGGAGATCTCGTTCTCGGTGGGATCGCGCTTGAGGACCTGGGCGAGGATCGTCTCGGCGCGGGCGAGACGGATGAGCTGCGAGTTCTGGTTGAGCGGGATTCGGACGCTGCGGGTCTGCTCGGCGAGGGCCTTCAGTACGGCCTGACGCACCCACCAGACGGCGTAGGAGATGAACTTGACGCCCTGATCCGGATCGAACTTTCGTACCGCCTTGAGGAGACCTTCGTTGCCGATGGCGACCAGCTCCGAGAGATCGAGACCGTGCCCCTGATACTTCTTCACGTAGGAGATCACGAACCGGAGGTTCGCCGTGACGAGTCGCTCGGCGGCGGCTTCGTCACCCTTCTGGGCCAGTCGAGCCAGACGTCGCTCTTCGGCGGCGTCACTGATCAGAGGAAGTTTTTGGATGTCGTGTAGGTACTGATCGAACGCGGTGGAGGGAGACGAGCGGAAATAGCCCTTGGACCTGGTCTCGGTCGCTTGCTCCATACACGCCCCTTACCTGTGCCGGAAGGTGGTCGATTCTCGCAGTCAGTGGCTGGCTGCGGGGCCCGGAGGGTTTCAGCGGGAGCGCCAGGATAATGTCGAGTCAAAAACCCGTCAACAGTGAGTTTGCCAGAATGACCCCTCGCACAGATTTGTGATCGGGCTAACTGCTGCAATGACAGCCGTTTGTCGGTTACGCTGTCAATGTCGGGCTTTTTGGCCATTCCGGCCCCTCTGACCAGTCCTGGCGGATGAGCACGCCGAAAAGCCGGCAAGGGGCGTCCCTGCCGGCGCTGAATGGCTGCTTGAGCGGCGGCCCCGGAGCCGCCGCGAGGGCTGAGTCGCTACTCAGGCGGAGGGGGGAGCCGGCGGGTCCTTCATCTTTCCGCGCGTCGTGGCCGACAACACCCCGATCCCGACCAGAATGATCGCGCCGACCGCGATCCACATCGCCGGGACGTTGAGCAGATAGGCGGCGAGCCCCAATCCGAGGATCAGGATGAGGAAGCCAACGAGATATGTGCCGAACGAGGACATGTCGCTGCTCCGATGAGGTCGTCGGGTAGGAAAGGCAAACTCGGGACCAACATCGGTTACATCGCCGATCTCACTGCACGGCTGCGCCGCCCAGCCGTCCGGTGAGCAGCGTGTCGTCCATCGCGCCGCGGGGGCGCGGAACGAGCACCGCCGTACCGCGCTGGCGACCGAACAGTCGCGCATCGCGGCAGGTGGGCGTCCAGATGTCGAGCACGCCGTTGCGAATTCGGTCGCCGGTATCGTCGACGAGGAAGCGGCCGTAGTAGACGCGTCCGACGTAGACCTCGACATAGCGGCCGAGGGGAAAGAGGCGCGGGTCGGCGGCAACGATCCCTTCGCGCACGTATCGGTCGCGCCGCGTGGTGCCCTGCAGGCAGTACGCGGTGAGCTCCACCGGCACCGGGTCCCCGTAGTGCAACGGGCCGTCATGCTTGACGGCCCAGTCGCGCCGGGCGCCCACGACGAGCGCGCCATCGAGATGCATCGGCGACAGGACGACGACAGGGGAGAGGGCAAGTGGAATCGCGGCCTCCGGCGCCCGTGTCCGCATCGTCGCGGTCCCGACGATCAGCAGGCCGGCCATGGTGGCGAACGACGCGAGGCCGACCGTGCGCCTCCGGCGTTCGACAGGGCGCGGCGCCGAGGGCGAGGTCACGCCAGCACCTCATGCACGAGCTGGTCGTCGACGGGGAGCGACCATCCCGAGTCGGCAGCCGCCATCACACCGATGCCGGCTGGAAGCGAGTACTCGACCCGTCCCTGCCGTGCCTTCTTGTCGAGCCGCGTCGCGTCGACGATCGCGTCCACGGAGAGCGCCGCCGGCCGCTGCACGGGAAGTCCCGCGCGCGCGAGCACCTCGCTGATGCGCTGCGCCGTCCCCTGCTCAGCGAGGCCGAGCCGCTCGGCGATCCGCGCCTCGAGCACCATGCCGATGGCGACCGCCTCGCCGTGCAGCAGTGCGTAGCCGCTCACGTGCTCGAGGGCGTGGCCGAGCGTGTGGCCGAGGTTGAGCGTCTTGCGGCGGCCGTTCTCCCGCTCGTCGGCGCGCACCACCTCCGCCTTGATCTCGACGCTTCGGGCCACCGCCTCGAGCGTCGCCGACGGCTCGGCGTCGAGGAGCGCAGGCAGCTGGGCCTCGAGCCGCGCGAAGTAGTCGGCGTCGGCGAGGACACCGTGCTTGAACGCTTCGGCGAGTCCCGCGCGCCGCTGCGCCGGCGAGAGCGTACGGATCGTCTCGACGTCCGCGAGCACCGCGGCCGGCGGATGGAAGGCGCCGACGAGATTCTTGCCGGCCGCGGTGTCCACACCCGTCTTGCCGCCGATCGAGGCGTCGATCATCGCAAGGAGCGACGTCGGGCACTGCACGACGGGCACCCCGCGCATGAAGGTCGCGGCGACGAATCCCGCGAGGTCGCCCACGACGCCCCCACCCAGGGCGACGACCGTGGTGTCGCGCCCGCAGCCCGCGTCGAGCAGCCCGTCGGTGACGCGCGCCCACGTGTCGCGCGTCTTGTGCGCCTCTCCCGACGGGATGACGTGGATGGACACGGGCCCGTGCGCCGCGAGCGAGAGGACGAGCGGCTCGGCGTAGTGCGGTGCGACCTCGACGTCGCTGACGATCGCGTAGTGGTGCGCGGGCGCGGCGTCGGCGATCAGCCGCGCATACTCGTGCCGCAGGCCCGCCGCGACGACGACGCGATACGTCCCCGCATCGATCTCGCGCGATGTCGCCGGCGCCGGGCGCGTCCTGCTCTTCGTCGCCGTCACCAGGTGACCTCGCCGGCGCCGGCGCGGCGGTTGGCGAGGCGCGCCAACGTGAAGAGCAGGTCGGAGAGCCGATTCAGGTAGATGACGACGAGGGCGGGGATCTCGACCTTCCGCTGGAGGGTCACGACGTGGCGCTCGGCACGGCGGCAGACCGTGCGCGCGACGTGCAGCGCCGCGGCCTTGGGTGAACCGCCGGGAAGGATGAACGAACGGAGTGGCTCCAGCTCGGCCTCCGCATCGTCGATGAGGTGCTCGAGCTGCGTGATGCGCTCCTCGTCGATGCGTGCCTTCTCGAGGTGCTGGGCCATCTTGTCGCGGTCGGGAGTGGCGAGCAGCGCGCCGATGGCGAACAGGTCGCGCTGCACGGGGACGAGCACCTCGTCGATGCGCGGCATCGTCTCGACGGCGCGCGCCATCCCGAGGACGGCGTTCAGCTCATCGACGTCACCGTACGCCTCGACGCGCTGATCGTCCTTGGCAACGCGTCCGCCGCCGAACAACCCCGTGTCGCCGCTGTCGCCGGTCCGAGTGTAGATCTTCACGGGGGTGAAGTATAGCCGCCCGAAGGGAGGGGTGCGTCGCGCGATTGTGAGACAACGCACACCCGCTTGAGGATCACGCGCTGACTGGCGAAGCTTCAGCCATGAATCACGAGATGAAGGACATCACCATCATTGGCGGGGGGCCGGCGGGGCTCTTCGCGCTCTTCTATGCGGGCATGCGCGGTGCGACGGCGCAGATCGTCGACGCGTTGCCGGAGCTCGGCGGGCAGCTCGCCGCCCTCTATCCCGAGAAATACATCTTCGACGTCGCCGGCTACCCGAAGGTGCTGGCGAAGGATCTCGTGAAGTCGCTGCGCGAGCAGGCGGCGCAGTTCGGCCAGCCGACGCATCTCGGGCAGCGCGTCATCGGGCTGCACGAGGAGGATGGCCACTTCATGCTCGAGACGGAGGAGGATCGCTTCCCGACGAAGGCGATCATCATCGCGGCGGGCATCGGTGCCTTCTCGCCGCGCCGGCTGCCGCATCCGAGTACGGAGCCGTGGTATGGTCGCGGCATCTACGACACGGTGACCGATCCGAAAGACTTTCAGGATCAGCGCGTCGTGATCATCGGCGGGGGCGATTCCGCCTTTGACTGGGCCACGCAGCTCGCGGGTATCGCAACCCACGTATCGCTCGTGCACCGGAGCGATCGCTTTCGCGCGCACGGCGCGACGGTCTCACAGTTCACCAGCGACGTCGAAGCAGGGCGCGCGTCGCTGTTCACCTTTCACGAGATCGTGGACGTCATCGAGCACACGGAAGGGGAGCGGTTCTCGCACATCGTGCTCAAGGACATCAAGGCGAAGACGACGCGCGAGCTCGAGGCGGACATCGTGCTGCCCATGCTCGGCTTCGTGAGCGACATCGGTCCGATCGCCGAGTGGGGGCTGACGCTCGAGAAGGACGAGATCGTGGTCAACCAGGTGATGGAAACCGGCCGGCCCGGCGTCTGGGCGGCGGGCGACGTGACGACGTATCCCGGAAAGCTGAAGCTCATCGCCTGCGGCTTCGGCGAGGCGGCGACCGCGGTGAATCAGGCGGTCCACTGGATCTACCCCGACAAGAAGGTCTCGCCGGGGCACTCCAGCAACATGGCGATCTTCGGCCAGAAGGACGACTAGTTCGCTCCCTTGCTGTACAGCAGCACGATCACGGGCCCCCCGTTGGCGTTCAGGCCGAAGCGCGCCTGCGCCTGTTCCTCGTTGAGGTAGCGGACCTCGAGCATGCCGAGGGTCGTCATCTTGGCGAGCTCCTTGAGCTCCTGCAGCGGACCGTAGTCGCTGGAGATGTGGATCACGCCCGTACTCGCCTGCTGGAAGCTGTTCGGACCGTGATACGTGAAGAAGCCGGGGCGCAGATGGCGGATCGCCGTGTATGCGTCCCGGCTAAAGATGACCGGGTCCTGCAATTCATCCGACGAGATGACGTTGGGCAGTCGCTCGATGCGCGACGGGGCGGGGGCGCCACCCGGCGCAGCCGAGTAGCGACTCCCACCGCACGATGCCGTGACGGCCACGAGGGCCGCCAGCGTGAGCCGTGATAGGGCGTTGGACATCATCATAGAGACCTCTCGTGCGCGAACGCCGCGTACGATGTCAGAGGATTACTGGTTCTTGTTGTGGAGCAGTACGATGACCGGCGCGCCGTTCGCGTTGAGGCCGAAGCGGAGCGCGGCTTCGTCAGCCTTGAGGTAGCGGACCTCGACGAGGCCCATGGTGTTCGTCGTCTTGAGCGTCGAGACGTCCTGGAGCGGGCCGAAGTCGTAGGAGACCATCACCTGTTCCGACGCCCGGGGATCGGAAGAGCCGGTCGGTCCGCGCTGCGCGAAGAAGTTCGGGCGCAGGGAGCGCAGGGCCGACAGGGCGTCCTTGCTGATGACGACCGGATCCTGCAGCTCGGCCTGAGAGATGACAGTGGAGCTCTTGCTGGTGCGCGACGGTGACGGCGCGCCGCCGGGCGTCGATGCGGTCGAGCTGCCGCCGCACGATACAGCGACGACGAGCAGAGCGGCGAGGCACAGGCGAGTGGTCATGTGTGATCTTCCTCGGAAGAGATGGCGCGCGACGATACGCGCGGTGTTCTACTGCATGGAGGTGAGCAGCACGAGAACGGGGCCCCCGTTCGCGTTGATGCCGAATCTGGCCTGGGCATCGGTCGCGTTCAGGTAGCGGACCTCGACGAGGCTTCGCGTGTCGATGGCGCTGAGCGCGCTCGCCTTCTGGAGCGGTCCGAAATCCTGCGAGATCTGCAGTTGTCCAGCGGTGGGGTTCTTGAAGCTGATCGGGCCTCTCGTCATGAAGTACGCCGGTCGAAGCTGGCGGATCGTGGTCAGCGCGTCGTTGCTCACGACAGCCGGGTCCTGGAGCTCCTCGCGGGAGATGACGCTCGTGTTGCGCGTGTGGTGCGCGACCGGCGCCCCGTCCGTCGGAGGGGTTCTGGTCGCGCACGCGAGCGAGATCGTGAGCAGTGCAGCCATGCGAATCGTCGTAGGGAGCATGGAGACACCTTCCTGAGCCGAGAGGTGGTCGCTTCGCGCGACCGGCGCCCTGCTTATTGCGTCGACGTCAGCAGCACGATGACCGGGCCGCCGTTGGCGTTGATGCCGAAACGAGTCTGTGCCTCGACGGCATTGAGAAAGCGGACCTCGACCAGGCTGCGCGTGTCGATCCCCTTGAGGTTGTCCACCGGCTGCAGCGGCCCGAAGTCCTGCGAGATCTGTGTCAGACCCGCGGTCGCATTGGAGAAGCTCTGCGGACCACGCGTGCGGAAGAAGGCAGGGCGGAGCTGGCGGATCGCGGTCATCGCATCCGTGGCGGCGACCGTGGGATCCTGAAGCTCCGCGCGGCTGATCACGTTCGGATCTCGCGCCTCGCGCGCCGCCTTCGGGGCTGGCGCGGACGAGGTCGTGGAGCCTGCCGGCTGCGAGCAGGCTGCCGCCACCACGACGAAGAGAGCGAGGGTGCGACGAACGGACATGACGAGCCTCGACAGAAGGGAAATGATTCGACGCGATGCCTGACCAACGCTCACGGCGGATGACGCAGGCGCAACTTGTCCACGTTGCGGCGTGCGACGGCCTCGAGCGAGATCCCCAGTGTATCCGCCGTGATCGCCACGCACCAGAGTGCGTCGCCCAGCTCGAGCGCCAGGGCATCGCGGTCGAGCGGACGCCCCTGCAGGAGATGCTTGCGGACGTGGGCGAGCACCTCGCCCGCCTCTTCGGCCAGGCCGGCGGCGGCATCGATCAGGCGCTGATCCTCCGTCAGCTGGCGGTTGATCGTGCGCTTCGCTTCCGCCTGGTACTCGGCGAGCGTGGTGGTCGTCGCGGCCGGAGCGCTCATGCGTAGGTCACGCGCGGATCCGCCTTCGCATAGGCGAGGTCGGTGAGAAGATTCACGAGCACGAACACGGCGGAGAGGAAGAGCACCGATCCCTGGATCGCGGGCAGGTCGCGCCGCGCGATGGCATTGACGACGTACCGACCGATGCCCGGCCAGGAGAAGATCGTCTCGGTGAGGATGCTGCCGGTGAGATACGCGCCGAAGTCGAGCCCGAGCACGGTGATGATCGGGATGAGCGCGTTACGGAGCGCGTGACGCGCCACCACGATGCGATAGCGGAGTCCCTTCGCGCGCGCCGTGCGCACGTAGTCGGCGCCGAGCGCGTCGAGCATGGCCGAACGCGTCATGCGCGCGAGAAAGGCGACGGAGCGCATCCCGAGCGCGAGCGCGGGAAGGATGAGATAGCGCAGTCCGCCGAAGCCGGAGGGCGGGAGCCAGTGCAGCGTGACGGCGAAGAGCAGGATGAGGAGAAGTCCCACCCAGTAGACGGGGAAGCTGATCCCGAGATAGGCGAGCGCGAGACCGAACCGGTCGATGGGGCCACCGGGGTTGCGGGCACTCAGGACGCCGAGCGTCACGCCGCAGATGGTGGCGAAGAGCATCGCCGCGCCCGCGAGCTGCAGCGTCTTGGGGAAGCGCTCGAGGATGTCGCGCAGGATCGGGCGGTTGGTGATGTAGGATCGGCCGAGGTCGCCCTTCGCGATGCCGGCGACGTAGTGGCCGAACTGCACGGGAAGGGGATCGTCCAGTCGAAGCTCGGCGCGCAGGCGGGCAATGGTCTGCTCGTCGGCGCGCTCCCCCACCATGGCCATCACCGGATCACCGGGGGCGACGTAGAGGAGCAGGAAGGCGATCACGAGGACGCCGAGCAGCGTGGGGATGGCGAGGAGCAGCCGGCGCAGGATGAAGGCGCTCATGTACGGTCTCCGCGCTTCGGTGTGGATGCCGCGGTGGTCGTCACCGTCGTCCACGGCTGGCCGTTGAAGATGACCGGAGGCTGGAAGCCTCTGATCCACGGCTGCACGGCGTACAGCTCGCTGTAGAACCAGAGGAAGATCATGGGCGCGTCGCGAAAGGCGATCGCATCGGCCTCCCTGTACAGCGCGATCCGCTTCGCTTCGTCCTGCTCGCGGCGCGCCGCCGTGACGATCGAGTCGTACTGCGCATTCTGATAGAAGGAGACGTTGCCGCCGACGCCCTTGTTCGCGCTGTGGAGCAGGGGATAG
>JAEKKK010000139.1 GCA_019510405.1 Gemmatimonadota bacterium
TGCTCCTCCCTGCGGCGCTTCGCACCTAGAGCTCCGCGTGCCAAATTATCGCTCCTCCCTGCGGCGCTCCGCGCCTTCGGTCGGAGTTCCACGTTTCGAGCTCCTGCGGCGCTTCGCACCTCCGGTCGGAGTTCCGCATCTCTGGTTGTTTCCGCCCCTCCCTCCGCTGGCCGGCAAGCATGACTCGCACCGCCGACGCCCGTTCCCGTACGCCTCAGCATACGGAACGCCTTCAGGGCTACGTCTATCGCCGGCCGCTAAGCGGTCCGGAGCTGCTGCCGGCACTCGGCGTCGGTATCGCAACCGGACTGGTCGCGTTCTACGTGACGCGGCTCTTCCTGGAGCGCACGCCGCTCCTGCCGGAGGAGCGGCGCACCGGCAAGCACCACGCGTCGGGGCGGCGGCCGGCGTGACGACTGGCGGTCGCCGGCGCCTCGCAGGGGAGCGCCGGTGGTGGCGCGGCGCGGCGATCGCCGCGCTGCTTCTGCTTCCATCGATGGTGCGCGCGCAGAGCACGGAGTGCGACGCGGGCGCGCGCGAGGTGCGCTCGCTCGACTTCCGCGGGAACAAGGCGTTCCGCGACAATGAGCTCGCGCTCCGGATCGAGACCACGGCGTCGAGCTTGATGCGCCGGACGCTGCGCGCGCTCGGCACGCGTCGCTGCCTCGACAGCGACGCACTGCGACTCGACGTCGGCCGGCTGCGGTTGTTCTACCGGCGGCACGGATACTACAACGCCGCGGTCGACACGACGGTGACGACGTACGAGGACGGCGGCGTGAAGGTGGTGTTCAACATCGCCGAGGGTGAGCCGGTGCTCGTCGACTCGCTGGCCATCGGCGGGCTCGACTCGGCCACGGCGCCCATCGCCTCCACGCACAACCTCGAGCTGCGTGAAGGGGTGATCTTCGACATCACCAAGACGCAGGCGGCGATCGACTCGATCAAGTCGCGGCTGCGCGACAACGGCTACCCGCGCGCCGACGTGGCGGCGGGATACACGGTGTACGACACCATCGCCCACCGCGCGCGCATCACGCTCGACGTGATCGCCGGCGCGCGGGCGCGCATCGGGAAGCTCCGCGTGTTCGACGAGCCGATGCCCGAGGCGCCGCGGCGGCTGAGCGACGCGACGGTGCTCCGCCTGCTCGACATCCAGGTCGGGGACGAGTACAGCGAGCACGCGCTGGCCGACGCGCAGCGCGACCTGTATCAGAGCGACCTGTTCCGGCACGTGGAGGTGCGGCTCGCGCCGGACAGCGCGCAGGGGAAGGTGGATTCGCTCGTGACGGTCGACGTCCTGCTGAGCGAGAACTACGTCCGTCAGGTGGACACCGAAGTCGGCTGGGCGGTGCTCGACTGCTTCAAGGGACGTGCGCTGCTCGTGGACAAGAACTTCCTCGGCGAGGCGCGGCGGCTCGAGCTCACGGCGCAGGTCTCCAAGATCGGCCACGCGGAGAACACGCGGTTCGCGAATGGGAAGTTCTGCGCCTCCGACATGAGCCAGGATCCGTTCAGCAGCCAGGTGAACTATTTCATCGGCAGCACCTTCCGGCTGCCGACGCTGTTCGGACTGCACGGGTCGCCGGCGATCTCGGTGTACAGCGAGCGGCGCGGCGAGTATCAGGCCTTCCTGCGTACCACCGTGGTCGGCGGCGAGGCGTCGCTGACGCGCGAGCTGCGGCACGAGCTGCCGCTCCGGCTGGCGTACTCGCTCGAGTACGGCCGCACCGATGCGCAGCCGGCGCTGCTGTGCGCCGTGTTCAATCGCTGCGACAGCGAGTCGCGCGCTCTGCTGACGGGGCGCAACCGGCCGCTCGCCGTGGCCAGCGCGCACCTCGACCGGTTGCGCGCCGACAACCCGTTGAACCCGCGCACCGGAACGATGCTGCGGCTCGACCTGCGCGGCGCGGCGAAGGAGATCGGCTCCGACAACGATCTCCAGTTCATCAAGGGACTGGCCGACGGATCGTTCTACCGGCCGGTGTCGCGCGGCGTGACGTTCGCGGCGCGGCTGCGCCTGGGGAGTGTGCTGGGCCGGACGTTCTCGTTCAGTGACTCCGTCGGCTTCGTGCCGCCGGAAGAGCGGTTGTATGCGGGGGGCGCGGCGAGCGTGCGCGGATTCCAGCAGAACGAGCTGGGTGATCTCATCTACATCGCCGAAGACGCGCCCGTGGTGGTCGACTCGGCGGCGGGCGGGGACACCGTCTACTTCGGACTGGGCACCGACCGACTCCGGCGCGTCGTGCCGGTGGGCGGCAACTCGCTCATCGTGGCGAACCTCGAGATGCGGATGCGCAGCTTCTTCTACCCGGAGCTGATCCAGTACACTGCCTTTCTCGACGGCGGCAACGTGTGGCAGCGCGCGCGCCAGCTCAGGGGAACGGGCCCGGCGCTCTCCAACCTGTTCCTGAAGGGACTGCGCTGGACCCCGGGCGTCGGCGTGCGAGTCTTCACTCCGGTGGGGCCCTTCCAGGCCAACGTGGGGTACAACCCGTACCAGCGGCCGGCGGGGGCGATCTTCTACGACAAGGCGCCCAACGCGCAGGGCTTCGCACCACTCTATTGTGTGAGTCCCGGGAACAGGATCCCCGCCGTGAAGCTGGCGAACGGCGAGTACGAGCAGCTGTCGGGTAGCAGCTGTCCCGCCACGTATCTGCCGCCGGAGTCGCGCACCTTCCTGAGCCGGCTGACGTTCACCTTCTCCATCGGTCCCGATTTCTGACGCGCCGAAGCCCCGGATGACTCGACGGCGCTTCATCGCGCTCGTCAGCCTGTGCGTGCTCGTCATGCTCGGGCTCATCGTGCTGGGCACGGGCTACTTCGTCACGCAGTCGTCGTACGGCCAGGAGCAGCTCCGCCGCTGGGTGCAGACCACGGTCGCGTCGTCGGTGCACGGCAAGGTGCACGTGGGGCGCATCAGCGGCAGCTTCCTCACGGGGGTGACGATCGATTCCCTCGAGCTGCGCGACGACGAGGACTCGCTGTTCGCCGCGACGGGGAAGATTCGCGTCGAATACGATCCGCGCGATCTGGCGGACCGGCGCATCCACCTCACGCGAGTGGACGTCGACCGCCCCAACGTGGTGCTGCGGCAGCACGGCGATTACACCTGGAACTTCAAGCGCATGTTCAAGCGCTCGGGTCCCGACCAGCCGAAGGGACCCGAGCGTGGCTTCGGCGATTTCGTCGTGATGGACTCGGTGCACCTGCGGCACGCCCAGATGCGCCTGACGATGCCGTGGCATCCCGACGACACGCTGCACGGCGCGAAGCTCGACAGCGCCGTTCGGTTCAACCTCGCACGAAAGGATCACGAGGTTGTGCGGGTGCGCGGAGGGTTCACGCAGAACTACCGGTGGACCAACGCGTACGCGGCGATCCCGCATGCGCGGCTCGCCGATCCCGACAGCATCGGGAAGCTCTTCCTCGTCGACACGCTCCACACGGTGGAGACGGTGCCGACGTTCAACTGGCGGAACGTCGCGGCCACGGTGCGGGTGCTCGGAGAATCGGTGTGGGTCAAGGCGCCGCATTGGGATCTTCCCGCGTCCACCGGTCATGCCGAAGGGAAGATCGTGTGGGGAAGCGATCTGCCCGTGCGATATGCCATCCGCATCTGGGGCGACACGGTCTCGCTGAACGACGTGGGGTGGGTATATCCCACGCTCCCGCGCACGGGCGGCGGGTCGATGGTGCTCGACATCAAGAACGAGAAGAATCTGCAGCGGCTCGACTACGCGATCACGAAGATGGACGTACGCACGGTCAAGTCGCGCCTGCTGGGCGACATGACGTTCGAGACCGGCGGGCCGGTGCTCGCCGTGCACGACGTGAAGCTGCGCGCCGACCCGGTGGACTTCGATCTGCTGCGCACGTTGAACGGCAAGCCGTTCCCCGCCGACTGGCAGGGGAAGCTCACCGGCGAGGTGACCGCGCGCGGCGGCCCGCTCACGCACTTCTTCGTCGACGACGCCAACATGGTGTTCCGCGACGCGCACGTCCCGGGCGCCGAGTCGCACGTGAAGGGACGCGGTGAGCTGGACATCCTCTTCCCGGCGTTCACGGCGTTCCATCGGTTCTTCGCACAGACGGACCGGCTCGACCTCCGCACGCTGGTGGCGATCTATCCCGCCTTCCCCCGCGTGACGGGCATCGTGACGGGAAGCGCGGTGCTGGACTCCTCCTGGCTCGACGTCCGCGTGTCGAACGCGAACCTGACGCACACCGACGGGCCGGCCGAGCCGACCCACGCCACCGGCGGGGGGCGGATCACGTACGGTGAGCAGTTCATGGCGTACGATCTCGCGCTGCACGCCGAGCCGCTCTCGCTGACGACGCTGGCGCGCTCGTATCCACTCCTGCCGCTGCGCGGCACGTTCACCGGGCCGATCACCGTGAAGGGGGAGGCCCCCGCGCTCGAGGTGACGGCGGACCTCACGGGGGCGGCAGGGCACCTGACCTACGTCGGGCTGGCGGACGCGGACTCGATCGGCGGCTATGGCGCGCGCGGCAGCGGCACCTTCGACGCGCTCGACGCCGCTGCGCTGGTCGGACGCACGACGCCACCCTCGCGGCTCGCAGGCACGTATCAGGTGGATCTCACCGGCGACCTGCTGTCCAATCTCACGGGGTCGCTCGGCATGCAGCTCACGCCGTCCGAGGTGGACGGCCAGCGTTTCGCGAGCGGCAGTGCGCGCGCCAGGTTCGACGCGGGCGTGCTGCACGTCGACACCCTCGGGCTCTCGGGGCAGGCCGGTACGCTGAACGCGTTCGGCGGGTTCGGCCTGACGCGGCCGGCGACGAACGACTCACTCGTCGTCACGATGAAGGTGGACTCGCTCGGCGGGCTGCGGCGGTACCTCGGACGCACGATCCCCGCCGACGCCGACAGCGCGACGCGCGCGCTCCCCGATTCGCTCCTCGGCTCGGCGTTCACGCGGCTCGTCGTACGCGGCTGGCTGGATTCGATGAGCGTGCAGGGCACGCTCGAGGGACGCGACCTGCTGGCGCGGGCGCAGCGCGCGCACGGCGTGCGCGGCACGGTGGACGTGCAGCAGGTTCGCGGTCACACCACCGGGACCGTCGCGCTGTCGGCCGATACGGCCGTGGCGGGCGGCCTGCGTGTCGAAGCCGCGTCGCTCGTGGCGCGGCTGCTCGACAAGGGACGCGCCGCGTTCGGCGCATCGGCGCGGGCGGGGAACGGGACGTCGATCCGCGCGTCGGGCGAGTACGCGACCGTCGGCGACAGCACCGACGTACGGCTCGACAGCCTGACGCTGGCGATCGGCACGACGCGTTGGGGGCTGCTGCATCCGATGTTCGTGCGCAACACGCGCTCGGCCCTGACGATCGACACGCTGCTGCTCGGCAGCGGCGCGGCGCGGATCGCCGGCTCGGCGAACATGCCGGCGGACGCGCCGGTACGCGGCCATCTGCAGGTCACGGGCATGCCGCTCGCCGACGTCGGCGTGCTGGCGCAGCTTTCCACGCCGCTCGCGGGCCAGCTCGCGCTGGACCTCGACGTGCGAGGGACCCGCGCCGCGCCGCTGCTCGCGCTCACCGGTGCGACCGACTCGCTCAAGGTGGGCGGGCTCGCGGCGGAGGCGATGCGGGTGTCCGGACGCTACGCGCTCAATCGTGCCGCGGTGGACGCGACGCTCGTGCGCGGCGGCCGCTCCATCCTCGACGCGAGCATCGAGTATCCGATCGCGCTCACGCTGTTCAAGGCGACGCCGCTGAGCGACTCGCTGCGCGGGCGGATCCACGCCGACAGCGTGGATCTGGGGCTCGTCGAGGCGCTCTCGCCAAAGCTGCACAACACGACCGGCCGGTTGTCGCTCGACCTGGCGGTGAGCGGCGAGCCGAAGCATCCGCACGTCGGCGGCGTTGCGACGATCCGCAACGGCACGATCGAGGTGCCGAGCGTGGGCGTGCGGTTCACCGGCATCGACCTGGCGCTCGGGGTGGATCCGCGGCGCGACTCGCTCACGATCGAGCGGCTGCGATGGACCAGTCCGGCGAGCGGGGGCAACGCGTCAGTGATCGGCTCGGTGGTGTTCCGCGACGTCCACAATCCGCAGTTCGATCTGCGCCTCGACGCCCGTGCGCTGCGCGCGATCGACAAGGGCGGGCTGGCGCGCCTCGACGTCTCGACCGGCACCTCCGGACTGACGCTGAGCGGGACGGAGGACGAAGCGCGACTGAGCGGCGCGGTCAACGTCGACAAGGGGACGATCTACATCCCGGAGCTCATCAACAAGAAGCTCGAGGATTTCTCGCAGGAGGAGTTCGCGGAGCTGTTCGACACGACCGACGTGCGCAACCGCTCGCTGATGCCGCAGGCGCCGGCGCGGCTCGTGGAGCATCTGCGGCTCGAGGGCGTCTCGGTGAACGTGGGCGACGAGGTCTGGCTGCGCTCGGCCGAAGCGAACATCAAGCTCGGCGGCTCGCTCGACGTGACGCGCGCTCGCGATGAGCGCGAGACGCGCCGCTCGTCGCTCGGGCGCGGCGGCGTCAACGATCCACTCTATCGGCTCGCCTTGAGCGGCGCCCTGAGCGCCGACCGCGGCACGTACACCCTCGATTTCGGCCTCGTGCAGCGCGAGTTCCAGGTCCAGTCGGGACGCATCACCTTCTTCGGCACGGCCGACTTCAACCCGGAGATCGACGTCAGCGCGCTGTACCGCGTGAAGCAGTCGCGCCGCACGGACATCGGGGTGAAGGCGCGCATCGTCGGGCCGTTCTATCCGCAGCCCGCGCTCGAGCTGTCGAGCGACGATGCAACCATCTCGCAGACGGACCTCGTCGCCTACCTCGTCACGGGACGGCCCAGCTTCGAGCTCAGCGGAGCGAACGCGCAAGCGACCCAGCGCGCCGCCGAGGTCTTGCTCCCGACGGTCGGCGCGCAGCTGAGCCGCACGCTGCGCGACCAGTTCGGCGGCTGGGTGGACCTCTTCCAGATCCAGACCGGCACGCTGAGCGACGATCCCTCCAGCGCGCAGGCGACGACGGGACAGAACCAGTTCCGCAGCGTGCTCTCGGGGACGCGCATCGGTGGCGAGAAGCAGATCAGCGACCGGCTCTTCCTCAGCTTCAGCACGGGCCTCTGCCAGCTCGGTGTCACGACCGACAAGGAGCAGCAGGGGGTCACCGGCTTCGTGAACTCCATCGAAGGGAAGCTGGAGTACCGCTTCCCGCTCATCGCCCCCGATCAGCTCTCGCTGCGCGCCGGTCGCGAGCCGGCGGCGAGCGCGCTGCGATGCGGCGCGACGGGCAGCGTGCGCGGATTCGTCGCCACGCCGCAGCAGTGGGGTCTGTCGCTCTTCCGCTCCTGGTCGTTCTGACGACGCGCGTCCTGCTCATCGCGAACCCGGCGTCGCGCCGCGGGAAGCGCCTCATCGGCCGCGCCGAGGCGGCGATCGTCGCGACCGGCGCGACCTGCGAGGTGGTGCGAACCGAGCGCCCGGGGCACGCGGCGGAGATCGCGCGCACGCGCGGCGCCGAGTTCGATCGCGTGCTCACGCTCGGCGGCGACGGCACCGCCATGGAGGTGGCAGGAGCGCTCGCGTTCGGCCCCACGCCGATCGGTGTGCTGGCGGGAGGCACGGGGAACCTGCTGGCGCGGGCGCTCGGCATTCCGATGCGCGTGGAGCGCGCGGTGCCGGCGCTGCTCGACGGCCATCAGCGCCGGATCGATCTCGGTTTCGTCATGGGCCACCACTTCGCCGTCGCGGCGGGCGTCGGCATCGACGCGGCGATGGTGGAGGAGACGCCGGTGTGGCTCAAGCGCCGGCTCGGCGTGCTCGCCTACACGCTGATCGCCACCCGAGCCGCGCTGCGCGCCGTGCTGCGCCGCCAGTTCTTCGAGGCGCGCATCGAGGCGGACGGCGAGGTGATCGAACGGCGCGCGGCGGCGGTGCTGTTCGCCAACTTCGGCGCGATCCTGGAGAACCGGATCTCCTTCGGCCCCGAGATCGCCGTGGACGACGGCATGCTCGACTGCTGCGTCTTCTCGCCCAGAAACCTGCGCGACGCGATGCGGATCATGTGGCGCGTGACGCGGCGCGATTTTCGCCCTGACCCGTCGATACTATACAGGAAGGGGACGCACTTCCGGCTGGAGACGCAGCCCGTGCTCACCCTCCAGGCGGACGGCGAGCTTCTGGGGCCCACGCCGGCGGAGGTGACCGTCGAGCCGCTGGCGGTTCAGCTCCTCGTCCCACGCCGCCGGCGCGAGACGTGACGGCGGGCACCTCGCTCGCGTCGTCTTCGTGCAGGACTTTCCGTCCCTCCCCGCTCGCCCTCTCTCGCATCACCCGCCCGCCGCTCGCTCTCGATGGCCAGGATTCTCATCGTCACCGGCGATTCGGACCTCACGTCCGCCTTCGGCCGCTCGTTCGAGCGGGCGGGGCACGACGTGCTGCGCGCCGGTACCGGTGAGGAAGCGATCGCCATCATCGAGGCGGAGCATCCGGCGGTCGTGCTGCTCGACGTCGAGCTGCCGGACATGGACGCGCTCGACGTGCTCGAGCGCACTCGCGCGCGGCATCCCGTCGTCATCGTGGTGACCGGCGACGGCGACGACGCGCCCGGCGTCAAGGCGATGCAGCTGGGTGCGGAGAGCTTCGTCGCGACGTCCGTCGAGCCGGCGCATCTCGATACCGTGGTCGATCGCGCGCTGGAGAAGGCGCAGCTGCGGGAGCTCGCGCGTGCGTCGGGCGCACGGCTGGCGCGCACGTCGACGGACATGTTCCTCGGCTCGTCGGCTCCGATGCGCGAGCTGGCGCAGCAGATCGAGCTGATCGCGCACAGCGAGCGGACCGTGGCGCTGCTCGTCGGCGAGGCGGGCGTGGGGAAGCGGCGCGTCGCGCGGACGATTCACGCGCTCAGCGCGCGCGGCGGACACGCGTTCGTCGAGGTCGACTGCACGACGCGCCCGGTGGAATCGCTCGATCTCGAGCTGTTCGGGACGGAGCGTTCGGCGGACGGGCCGAGGCCGGGACTCTTCGAGGCAGCAGACGCAGGCACGCTGCTCCTCTCCGAAGTCGCCGAGCTGCCCGCGACGCTGCAGCCGAAGCTGCTCACGGCGCTGGAGTCGCGGCGCGTGCGGCGTGCGGGAGGCACGCGCGAGGTGGCGGTGGACGTGCGCGTCATCGCCGCGACGGCGCGCGATCTGGCGAACGAGGTGACGGAAGAGCGCTTCCGCGAGGACCTCTACTATCGGCTGGGGGTAATGCCTCTGTACCTGCCGCCGCTGCGCGCGCGGTCGCCCGAGGACCTGCGCGAGACGGTGCGTTCGCTCGTCGCCGAGCTGCGGCGCGGCATGCCGGGCGCGCCGAGCGAGTTGAGCGCCGACGCCCTCGAGCTGATCGGCGCGTACCCATGGCCGGGCAACGTGCGCGAGCTGCGCAACGTGCTCGAGCGCGCGCTCCTGCTCGCGCGTGGAGGGGAGGCCATCCTGCCGCAGCATCTCGCGGCGGAGGTGCGCGGCGCGGGTGAGGAGCTGCTCGCGCCGCACGTCTCGCGCACGCTCTCCGAGGTGGAGCGGACGCACATCGACCGCACGCTACGCGCACACGGCGCGAACCGCACGCGGGCGGCGCGCGAGCTCGGGATCTCGCGCGCGACGTTGATCAAGAAGATCCGTGAATACGAGCTCGGGGAGCGGCCGGGAGTCGCGAGCCGGGCAGGGAGAACGATGCATGACTAGCCTGCGCGAGCGGGATGCGATGACCTGCCGGGCCTGCGGCAAAGAGGAGCGCGCGTCGGAGGGATACCCCTGCGTGAAGTGCGGCACCTTCGTCTGCGTCGTGTGCAACATGCGCGGCGTAGTGGAGTGCCGCGCCTGCGCCGAGAAGAAGATACCGACTCCGAAGTGGCTGGAAGACTGAGGACGCACGGCGCATGACGAGTCTCGCGGCGTGCGGACTCGTCGTCGGCCACGCGACCGAGGCGGCCGGCGCAACGGGGTGCACGGTGATTCGCGGCGCCGAGCAGGCGTTCCGGTGCGGCGTTTCCATCGTGGGGCGCGCCACAGGCACCCGCGAGCTGTCACTGCTCGCGCCGGCGCAGCTCGTCGATCGTGTCGACGCGATCCTGCTCGCCGGCGGATCGGCCTACGGTCTCGACGCAGCGGCAGGCGTGATGCGCTGGATGGAGGAGCACGGGCGGGGCTTCGACGTCGGGGCGGGAGTCGTACCGATCGTTCCCGCCGCCGTGCTGTTCGACCTCGCGCCGCTCGGGCGATTCGACGCGCGTCCGTCGGCGGCGATGGGATACGACGCGTGTGAGCACGCGTCGAGCGACGTCGTGGAGGGATCGGTGGGTGCCGGCACCGGAGCCACGGTGGGAAAAGCGGCGGGACCAGGCGGCGCGATGAAGGGTGGGCTGGGGTGCGGTGCGGCGAGCGCGGGCGCGCTCGAGGTGCGGGCCATCGCGGCGGTGAATGCGCTCGGCGACGTGCGTGACGGCGCGGGGCGCATCGTCGCCGGTGCGCGCGACGCCGGCGGCGCGTGGCTCGACAGCGCAGCGTGGCTCGCCCGGGGCGGCCAGGAATCAATGCGGTTCGACACGCTGGCCGGACGCAACACGACGCTCTGCGTCGTGGCGACCAACGCACGCCTCGACGTGTCGGCGCTGACGGCACTCTCCCGCGCGGCGAGCGCCGCGCTGTACCGGCGCATCACGCCCGTGGGGACGCCGTACGACGGCGACATCGTGTTCGCGACGTCCCCGATCAGCGGCGGCGTGGACGCACCGCTCGCGCAGATCGAAGCGCTCGCCGTGCAGGCGCTGGAAACGGCGATCGAGCGGGGTGTGCGGACGCGCGCGCCCGGAGACATCTTGGAGTGATGAGCACGGATTACCCCCGCGCGCTGGTGCGCAGCCCCATTGCCCCCCTGTTCGACGAGCCGCGCGTCTCGAGCGTACAGATCTCACAGCTGCTCGCGGGGCATCACGTCGAGCTCCTCGAGGAGCGCGAGGGTTGGTGCTGCGTGCGCGGCACCGATCGCTACGAGGGTTGGATGCATCGCGGCTACCTGCACGAGAACGGGGCGGCGTACCATCCCGATGGCATGCACCCGGCCCGGATGTCGCTCGGCTGTGTCGTGATGCGTCACGGAACGCGTCGCGCGCTTCCGTTGCGCGCCTTCCTCGCGGCGGACGATCAGGTGGTGAGCGGGGAAGTGGCCGACGTGGCCGATCTGCCGGTCCGCTTTGCGTGCGAGGCGTCGGCGATCACGCGCACGGCGCGGCGGTACTTCGAGGGGACGAGCTATCTGTGGGGCGGCGTGACGCCATGGGGGGCCGACTGCTCGGGGCTGGTGCAGACGTCGTTCGCGCTGCACGGGGTCGCGCTGCCGCGCGATGCATGGCAGCAGGCGTCGGCGGGGATCGCGGTCGAATCGAGCCCGCTCGAGGCGCGGGAAGGGGATCTGCTCTTCTTCTCGGATCGAGCGGACCGGCACATCACGCACGTCGCGATCTCGCTCGGCGGGGGCGGGATCGTCCATCAGGCGCTCGGCCGCGGCGGATTCGGCGTGGAGCGGCTGGACGACACGAGCGATCCGTACGTGACGACGCTGCTCGAGCGGTTCACGTGTGCGCGGCGGGTACTTTCTGGGTGACTACCACTCCCAGTACTGAGTACGAAGTACGAGGTACGTGGACTGGCATAACGGCACCCGGAAGGCTCGGACGTCGCTCTATCAGACTAGCAGACGGTCGGTAAGCGCTGGGGTCAGAGTAGGCGAT
>JAEKKK010000049.1:0-1966 GCA_019510405.1 Gemmatimonadota bacterium
CCGCATCCCCTCATCCCCGCATCCCCGCACCTCACCAGATCTTCACGCGATCTTCAGGCGCGCGGTACATCTTGTCGCCCGGCTTCACGTCGAACGCGCGCTGGAAGGCGTCGTTGTTCGCGACGGGGACGTTGGCGCGGTACTGGCCCGGTGAGTGCGGGTCGCTGAGCAGCAGTTGGCGCGTGATTGCTTCGCGCGCGTTCTCGCGCCACGCCTGCGCGTAGCCCATGAAGAAGCGCTGGTCGCCCGTGAAGCCGTCGATCACGGGCGCTTCCTTCCCCTTGAGCGAGATGCGATACGCGCGATAGGCCTGGGCGAGCCCGCTCAGGTCGCCGATGTTCTCGCCCATCGTCAGCTTGCCGTTCACGTGCAGCCCTTCCACGGGCGAGAGCGCGTCGAACTGCGCGCCAAGGCGCGCCGCGCGCTCCTCGAACGCCTTTGCGTCGCCGACCGACCACCAGTCGACGAGATTGCCGGCGCCGTCGGACTTGCGCCCCTGGTCGTCGAAGCCGTGGCCGATCTCGTGACCGATGATGGCGCCGATCGCGCCGTAGTTCACCGCGTCATCCGCCGTTGGATCGAAGAAGGGGGGCTGGAGGATCGCGGCGGGGAAGACGATCTCGTTGTTCGTCGAGTTGTAATAGGCGTTCACCGTCTGCGGCGTCATCACCCAGCGCATGCGGTCGACCGGCTTTCCGAGCCGGTCCACCATGTCCTGGAAGGCCCAGGCGCGCGCGCGCATCACGTTGCCGGCGAGATCGTCGCGGCGGACCTGGAGCGACGAGTAGTCACGCCACTTGTTCGGATAGGCGATCTTGACCGTGAACTGCGCGAGCTTCTGCCTGGCGCGGGCCTTCGTCTCAGGGGTCATCCACTCGAGGCTGTCGATGCCGATGCGGTACGCCTCGCGCAGGTTGCCGATCAGCGAGTCGATGCGCGCCTTCGCCTCGGGCTTGAAGTTGCGCGCGATGTAGAGCTTCCCCGCTGCCTCGCCCAGCCCGCCGTCCACCTCGGCGACGCCGCGCTTCCAGCGTGCGCGCATCGCCTGCTGGCCGTTGAGCACCTTGCCGCGGAAGTCGAAGCGCGCCTGCACGAAGGGAGACGACAGCTCGCTGGCGTACGCGTCGAGCAGCCTGGCGGCGAGATACTCGCGCCAGGTGGAGATGGGCGTGTTCGCGAGCAGTGAATCGGCGGCGACGAGGTAGTCGGGCTGGGCGACGATCACCGCGGAGGGCGAGCCCATGCCGGTGGCGGAAAAGTAGGTCGCCCAGTCGAAGTGCGGCATCTTCGCGGCGAGCTGGGCGCTCGTCAGCCGGTTGTACGTCAGGTCGCGGTTGCGATTGCGCACGCGGTCCCACTGCTTCGTCGCCATCGCCGACTCGAGCGCGAGCACGCGCGACGCGGCAGCGGCGGGATCGGGGAGCGCGGCGAGCGTGAACAGCCGCGCGAGGTAGTCCGTGTAGGCCTGCCGGACCGTGTTCATCCGCGCGTCCTGCATCAGATAGTAGTCGCGATCGGGGAGGCCGAGCCCCGACTGGCCGATCTGCACGATGTTCACGTCGGACTTCTTCTCGTCCGGACCGACGCTGACTCCGAAGGGACGTGCGACGCCCAGCCGCGAGAGTCGCGCGAACTCTGGAGCGAGCGCGGAGACCGAGGTCACGGCGGCGATGCGCTCCAGCTCACTCTTCAGTGGCGTGACGCCGAGTGATTCGATGCGCGCCGAGTCGAGGAAGCTGGCGTAGAAGTCTCCGACCTTCCGCTCCTCGGAACCGGCGGGCGCGCTGGAGCGTGCGGCGTCGTCGAGGATGGTGCGCATCGCTTCGCGGCTGCGCTCGTCGAGCTCGTCGAAGGTGCCCCAGCGCGGGGCGTCACTCGGGATCGGTGTCCTCTTCAACCACACGCCGTTGACGAAGCGGAAGAGATCGTCCTGCGGGCGGATCGAACGATCGAAGTTGGTGGTATC
>JAEKKK010000049.1:2004-5308 GCA_019510405.1 Gemmatimonadota bacterium
CAAGCGAGCGCGGCGCCTGCGCGACGAGCGTTGCAGCAGGCGCCGCGAACGTGATCGCCGTCACAAGGGCGAGCGAGATCTGGCGGGAGAACATGTCAGGATGGCTCCATGAGAGGCTCGACAGAAGGAAATGGCTTCTCGAGGCGTGAGCGGGTGCTCCAGCCAGGCACACAATCCGCGTAGGAGGGACCCGCATCACACTACACACGTTGCATGGAAAGAGTTGCGACGTAGCAAACAATGAGTTGCGCTCGCCAAGTCGCAGTCGTCTTAGAGACGTGCTCAGCCGTCTCCGCGAGCACCAACCAGCCCCAAGGAGAAATTTTCATGAAGAAAAGCATCACCATGCTCCTCTCGCTCGCCGCGGTCGCCACCTTTGCGGCGCCGGTCGTTGCACAGGCGCAGGTGTCGAACCCTTTGAAGTTCGCCATCTTCGGTGGCGCGGCGCTGCCGAGCGGCGACGTCAAGAACGATCTGAAGACCGGGTACACGCTCGGTGGCGCGGTGGATCTGCGCGCGCCGCTGATGCCGGTGGGCCTGCGCGGTGAGCTGACCTACTCGAAGCTCAACGCGAAGGACAACCAGGGTCTCCAGAACGTGAACATGAGCGACGCGGGCGGGAACCTGAACGCCGTGTTGTGGATGCCCAGCGCGGGCACGCCCCTGACGGCGTATCTGACCGGCGGCCCGACGTACGCGCACATCTCGGCGAACGCGAGCGACAGCGGCGTGAACGCGTCAGCCTCGGAGAATCACTTTGGGTTCAACGTCGGCGGCGGCATCGACTTCGCGCTCAGCGGCCTGTCGACGCGTCTCGACGTGCGCTATCGCCAGATCTCGATGGGCGACGGCAACGGGTCGTTCAAGACCATCCCGATCACGTTCGGAATCGTGTTCTAACTCGGATGAGTCAGTGAGTCAGTGAGTCAGTTGAACGACAACGGCCCCGGGAGGCAATGCTTCCCGGGGCCGTTCGTCTTTTCCCAATTCACCAACTCACCAACTCACTGCTTCACCAACACCAGCTTGCTCGAGAATTCCTGTCCGCCGAAGCTGACGGTGCGGTTGACCGTGAGATTCTTGCCGGTGAGCGACCATTTCTCGACCGACTTCGCATCGTTGCCGCCGAAGCTCATCGCGCTGGTGAACACTGGCGTGGGGCCTTCCCAGGTGACGACGGTGGAGACATCGACCGGGTTGCCCTGCATCGTGAGCTGATTCTTCGAGGTCGAGCCGTCGGTGGCGTACTTCATCGACGAGGTCATCTCACCCATCTGCGTCGACTGCTGGCGGTCGACGGTGATCTGGTTGCCTGCTTGCGTGATCTTGAGCGTCATCTTCTGCGGGATCATCTGGCCCTTGTCGCTCTGGGCGGTGTCGAGGACCCAGGTGCCGTTGAAGTCGGGGTGCGCGGCTGCATTCTGCGCGTGCGACAGAGAGGGCGCGAGCGCGACGAGCGCGACGAGCGCGACGAGGAGGGAGCTGGCGAGTTTTCGCATGATTGCGGGGATGCGGGTGCGGGGATGCGGGGATGCGGGGATGCGAACGTACGGAAGTTGTTGGTGTGGGTACGCTGCGGGAAGGTCGGGTGTTGGGTGTCAGCGATCTGAGCTTCTAGCTGACGCGCCTGCCCGGCTTCCTATTCTTATCTCGCGTCTCGCACACATCTCTCGCTTGAACACTACTGCGATGCCCTCTCGAATCCTCCGCATGCGCTCTCTGATCACCCTCTCGCTCTGCACGGTGCTGGCGTCGTGTGCGACGGCCGGCCGGTCGGACAGCGGCGCGCCGGCCGACGGCAGGGCGCTGCTGGCGCGCATGCACCAACGCTACGAGCGACGCTGGTTCAACACGCTCACCTTCGTGCAGCGCACGACGCAGCGGCGGCCGGACGGGACATCGCAAGTGTCGACCTGGTACGAGGCGGTGCGCGGCAGTCGGCTGCGCATCGACGTGGGCGATCCGACCGCGGGGAATGGCGCGCTGTACACGCCCGACTCGCTCTACGTGGTGCGGGCGGGGAAGATCGTGCGCGCGATGGCGGAGGGAAATCCGTTCCTTCCGCTGATCATGGGGGTGTACATCCAGCCGGTTGATCTGACGGTGGCGCAGATCGCGCCGCTCAAGGTGGATCTGAGCCGCATCCGCGTGCAGGACTGGGAGGGGAAGCCAACGTACGTGGTGGGATCGGCCTCACCGGCGGACACGACGTCGCCGCAGTTCTGGGTGGAGAAGGACCGGTTGATCGTGACGCGCTTCCTGTTGCCGCTCGTCCCGTCGCCCGAGCATCGCGTGCAGGACGTGCGGCTGGAGAACAACGTCGCGGTCGGCGACGGCTGGCTCGCGACGAAGGTGCGGATGCTCGATCAGGGCAACGCGATGCAGACGGAGGAGTACTCGGACTGGCGGGCGAACGTGCCGCTGCCTGCGACGTTCTTCCAGGCGGAGCATTGGGGGGAGGGAGAGCACTGGGCGAAGAACCGGTGAGCGGTTTGATCGTTGCTCGCCCACGCTTCGGTCTATGTGCGGTGCATCACATCCATAGTGTGTGCGGCGACAGCGCGCGGGAATTGGAGGGGTGCGAGATTCGGCATCCCTCTCCCCAAGCCGTTGCGGGCGATGTCGACCCTCTCCGCGCGGTCCCTGTACTCACCACCCGTCATATGACCACTCTTCGTCTCACGTCGCTCGCGACGATCTCCGCGCTCGCGCTTGCTGCCGCCTGCGGCCCCAACCAGGAGCACGTCCGGGCGGACAGCGCCGCCGCCGCGCTCTCCACGCAGCAGACCCAGCTCGCCACCCAGCTCGCGGCCCAGAAAGACTCGCTGACGCGCGTCGTGCTCCAGGCCGACGACTTCATCATGAAGGTCGACGCGAGCATGAACAAGGTGAAAGGCCTGCCGCACGGCAAGAAGGGCCAGACGCTCGATCCGCTCGCGCGTCAGGTCGAGAATCGCCAGCTCGTGATGGAGCGTGTGAACGCGCTCGTCGCGCGGGCGCAGGCGACGGCGTCGCAGCTGGCGAAGGCGAACAAGTCCAACACGGCGCTGCTCGCACAGATCTCCAAGGATTCGGCGATGATCGCCGACCTGAACTCGACGATCCAGCGTCAGACGGCGACGATCGAGGGACTGTCGGTCCGCATCGACAGCCTGAAGACGGCGGGTCAGCAGCTGGCGCAGACGCTCGCCAACGTCGAGACGGAGAACGCGAAGGCGTACGTCGTCGTCGGGCGTGAGGACGAGCTGGTGAAGAAGGGCGTGATCGTGCGTGAGGGCGGCGCGAACCTGCTGTTCGCGCATCC
>JAEKKK010000140.1 GCA_019510405.1 Gemmatimonadota bacterium
GACCACCAGGTCGCCAGCCTGCTCGCGATCCGCGCCTGGATGTCGGTGAAGGGCGCCGACCTGTTCTTCTACGAGGTGAACGCGGGAAGTCAGACGGAGGGGTTCAAGCCCGACGCGTACGTCGACATCTCGGCGGTGGTGGAGCAGAAGAAGCGAGCACTCTTTGCGCACACGAGTCAGGATGGTGAAGGGATCTGGCGCGAGCACCACGAGATCATGGCGGCGTGGCGTGGACGCGAGTACGGCGTAAAGGCGGCGGAGGGGTTCGTCCATCATCCACGCGGGAGCGAGAAGCTGCTATGAGCATTCGGCTGTTGTCGTCCCGCTGGAGCACCGCCTTCATCGCGACGACGCTCGCGCTCGCGGTCACGTCGGCCTGTGCGACCCACCTGCCGAAGCAGGAAACGCCGCGCTTCAACGTGATTGGTTTCTTCACGGGGAAGCAGGACCAGGCCCACATCAGCTTCCTCCACGAAGCCGTCGTCTGGTTTCCCGAGCAGGCAGCGCGCAACGGATTCCACTTCGACACGACGTCGAACTGGGCCAATCTCAACGACGACTTCCTCGCGCGGTACCAGGTCGTCGTGTTCCTCGACACGCGCCCCGAGGACGCCGCACAGCGCGCTGCCTTCCAGCGCTACATGGAGCACGGTGGTGCGTGGATGGGCTTCCACTTCGCCGGCTTCGCGCTGGACCACTATCCAGCGCATCCCGCGGTGCGCGGACTGCCGCACACCTTCCGCTCCAACCCGAGCGAGTGGTATCGCTGGGAGCACGATCTGCGGAGCAATCCCGACATCGACATCCTGCTCGCCGTCGACTCGTCCAGCTTCCCGCTCGGCACCGGCCCGAAGCCGCACGAGATCTGGCACGAGGGCTACTATCCCGTGGCGTGGACGAACCGGAAGTATCGGATGATCTACTTCAACTTCGGCCACAACGACATCGACTACGAGCACAAGTACGACACGACCAACAAGACGTTGTCGCACACGCTCGGCAATCCGGTCCAGGACCGTCTGATCGTGAATTCGTTGTTGTGGCTCGGGAGCGGGCGATGAATGCGTAAGGAAGCGCTGTCATCCCGAGCGAGCGTCAGCGAGTCGAGGGATCTGCACCTGGCATGAGAATAAGCGCCGCGCGCGCTCACAGCGCAGCGCGGAGGATCTCGCCCAGCTCCTCGTCGGTGAGCGCGATCGGGTTCCCCTGCATGCTGCTCGCGCGGCGCGCCGGTTCGACGATACGCGGCACGTCCGCGTCGGTCACACCATACACGCCGAGCCGCGGCACCTGCAGCTCGTCCACCAGGTCGCGCAGCCACGCCACCGCGTCCTCGGCGCGGGCCGTCGGCGAGCCGGTGAGGAGGCGCGCCGCCTCGTCGTAGCGCGCGAGGGCGGCCGAGGACTCGGCGCGCGCACGCAGCGCGCGCACGTTCGCCTCGGTCACGGGCGCGAGCAGCCGCGCACACGTCTCGCCGTGCGGGATCGGGAACATCCCGCCGAGCGGCGCGGCGAAGCCGTGCACCGCGCCGAGCTTCGCGTTGGCGAGGGCGAGCCCGCCGCACAGGCTGGCGATCGACATGTCGGTGCGCGCAGCCATGTCATTTCCGTCGTGCCAGGCACGACGGAGCGCGCCTGCGGCGCGCTGCAATCCTTCGCGCGCCACCGCGTCGGTGAGCGGGGTCGCGTGCGGCGAGACGAACGGCTCGAGACACTGCGTCAGCGCGTCGAGGCCGGTGCTCGCCGTCACGGAGGCAGGCAAGGTGCGCGTGAGCTCGGGGTCGATCAGCGCGATCGTGGGAAGCATCGACGCGCTGCGCAGGCTCACCTTCACCTGCTGCTCCTCCACCATGAGCACCGCGTTCCGCGTCACCTCGGCGCCCGTCCCCGCCGTCGTCGGGATGGCGATCATCGGTGCGGAGCGTTCCGTGAGTGGCCGTGCGCGCCCCACCACCTCGAGGTATTCGACGAGCGGCTCGCGGTTGGCGATCAGCGCGGCGACCGCCTTCCCCGCGTCGATCACACTCCCCCCGCCGAGCGCGACGACGAGGTCGCATCGCTCGCGGCGCGCGTGCTCCGCCCCGCGCTCGACGAGCGTCGTCGTCGGCTCGCCGGCGACCCGGAGCGACGTCGTCGTGACGCCCTGAGCGTGCAGCAGGTCGACGAGCGGCCCCGTGCGCGCACTGGCGCCGTGCACGACGAGCGCGCGCGTGCCGAGTGCGGCGGCGAGGGTCCCGACGTCGCGGAGCTTGCCCGGCCCGAAGATGATCCGCGCGGCCGTGGCGAACTCGAAGTTCACCGCACCCGCTCCCATCCCGCCGGCTCGGGGAAGATCTCGTGGTACTTCACGCTGCGCCGCGGCTCGGCCATCATCGACGCGACCGTATCGCGCCAGACGGCGTAGTGCGCCGTCTCCTTGTGACGCGCCGGCGCCTCGGCGTCACGGTAGATCTCGACGAGCACGAACTGGGTCGGGTCGTCATCCTGCTGGATGACGTCGAAGCGGACGATGCCCGGCTCCTGGACGCTGTTGCGGGCATTCTCGATCGTCGCGGCGCGGAAGGCGTCGACGGAGTCGGGAGTGACGTGAACGAAGACGTGGACGATCAGCATGGCGGACATGTCGGTACGGGGAGACTGCTTCTGTTGCTAGTGGTGAGTACGCTGTCGTCGGCGAGGCGTCGCGCCAGGATGTCGACCGCCTCGTCCAACGTCCACGCGCGGACGATCGGCAGCTCGACGATCGGGCCCTTCTTCGGCGGGCGAATCCGCCGGGCGCGCAGGATGATCTGTTTGCCATGCTTCACCGCCGTCAGGTCGACGATCGCGTCGGCGCGGTATGCCAGTCCCGCCTCGCGCACGTCGTACCACCCCCATGCTCCGCCGAAATCGTCGGGCGCCCCCATGTTGCGCTGTTCGTCGATCCACTGCGTCGTGAGCACGCGAAGGCGATTGGGTGCAACGCGAGTCGCAAGCGTTGCCCGCAGCTCGATCGCGGCGCGACGCGTGAGCGAATCCAGTGTGCGATATCCTTCGACGAACACCACCGGAACGTGCGACGCCTTCTGTCCACTGGCACTCCCGGCGCCAACGGCGAGCATGCCGAGTGCGAGCAGGAAAGGAATCCTCACGCCGTCCCTGCCCTGGGCGTCACCTTAAGCGTCACGAAGACGTGGACGATCGGCATGGTCGGCGAGATTGAATGCGGCACGACAGGCGCGAAGAGATCAGCGCGCGCCGAGGATCGAGTGCAGGCCCGCGTACAGAAATACGATCCCCGCGGCGAGGATGACCCACACCGTCCAGTCCGGCGCGAGAAAGAGCACGCTGTCCGCGGGATCACGCGGATTGTAATACACGCGGACCGGCTTACCGTCGGGATACGTCCGCGCGAGCGAGTCTTCCCCCGAGTTCTTCGGCGCGGGGTCGACACCGGGCAGGATGGAGCTCGGCGCAACCGACGGTCCGTAGCGGACGCGATCATTGCGAAAGGCGCGACCATCGACGCGATACCGGTAGGCGACGTAGGGGTAGTCGGTAGTGTATCCGTCGGCATCGAGCCGGTGCACGAGACGGGTCTGCGCGATCTCACCCTCGACGCTCGGCCAACGGCTCGCTCGAATGGCAAGCCCGATCTGGGCCAGCGCATAGACGCTCGCCCCCGTGGCGACGAGCGAGAAGGCCACCTGCTCGAACTGGTTCACGCGACCCCCGCCTTCCGCATCACCTTGAGCGTCGCCTCGAGCGCGATCCGCGCGCTCTCCTCCGGCGGCATGTCGGCCGGAATGCGCGGCCCGATCGTCTCCGGCGCGATCCCGCCCCGATACCCGATCGCCTTCAGCGCGCGGAAGAACCCCACGAGGTCGATCGCCCCTTCGCCCGGCAGCCAGCGCATGTCGTCACGCACCTTCTCCGCGGGCATCGGACGCGCATCGGAGACGTGGACGTGGACGATGCGCGATGGATTCGCCGCGCGGATGTCGCCCACCGTGCCGCGCGAGTGGTACCAGTGCCAGGCGTCGAGCGTCACGCCGATGCTCGGCCCCGAGGCCTCCGCCAGCTCGAGCGTGTCACGCAACGTCCACACGAACGGCACGGGCGGCGGCTGCGTCATGTCGGGGGGCGCACCACCGCGACTCGGGCGCATCCGGAAGACGAGCGGGCCGAGGAACTCGAGCCCCATCCGCATCTCGTGCTTCGCGAGGATCGGCGAGATGGCGGCGAGGCGGCTCTGGACGTGCGCCCACCGCTCGGCCTTCGTCTGCCCGTTCAGCGTCGTGGGGGAGAGCACGAACTGGAAGCGGCTGCAGCCGATCGCCTGACAGAAGGCGGCGTCCTCCTCGAGCTTCGGCAACTGTGCCTCGAACGCGTCGTCGTCGGGGCCGAGTGGATCGCGCATCGGCAGGTTGACGATCGTCGGCACGATGTTCAGCTCGGCCAGCAGCGCGCGCGTCGCGTCGACACCCGCTTGCCGCACCGCGCCGAAGGGCCAGTCGATCCCCTTGTAGCCGACGCGCGCCGCGAGTCGCGCCTGCTCCGGCCACCCGACGTTCCGCGCCACCGCCCACGGCGGCAGCGAGACGAACATCACACCGGGCTCGCTCGCACGCTGCGCGGACTGTAGCGATGCGCAGCCGAGACCGAACGCCGCGGCGCCGAGCGCGGCGCGCGTGAGGAATTCTCGACGGTCGATGTCCTGCGTCATGAGGGCGTTGATGTGAGGCGTTCGGAGTCGCCGGGAGAGATCAAGAACGGAGGGACTGATCGGATGAGACGGATTGAGCGGATGCTGGGACCTCGAGAGACGTATACCGGCCAACCAATGCACAATTCCACAAATGCCTGACCTGAAATGATTTTGGGGTGCGCTGCGAGAGACTCGATGCGGCGGACCCCCAGGCGAACGGAGAGCATATGCCGCGTGGATGACCGTCGCCAGCAGCGCAGGGTCTTACGACGCGCGTCCTGAACGATCTTGCGCGTTGCGCATCGGTCGGGCCACAGCATATGCTCTCGCTGACGCGGTACACGCCGCCTCACACGTTGCTCGACTCCTCACCTCTCGGTCCATGAAACGCATCGTTCTCGCCGCGCTCGTCCTCGCGGGATGTCGCGCCGCCCCACCCACGGAGCGGTACGGGTTCGTCGCCCGGTTGGGCAATGATACGGTTGCGGTCGAGAGCGTGACGCGCAGTGGCAATACGCTCACGAGCGACGAGACCGACCGCTTCCCGATGGTGCGCCAGCGGCACACCGTGATCACCCTCGGGCCCAACGGCGGCGTCGAGCGGCTCGTGTCGGACGTGCACACGCCCGGCGACTCGGCGGCGCATCGCGACCGGCACATCGAGGCTGAGCTCCGGAACGACAAGGTCACGCTCACGAAGCGGGACAGCAGCGGGACGAAGAGCTACGAGTTCCCCACCGGCGGGGCCGTCGTCGTGCCGCACGTCGATCAGATGTACAGCCTGTACGAGCAGCGCTTCATGGCGGCGCACCAGCACGCCGCCGCGGCGAAGAAGTCGGCCGACACCGTGCACCTCCGCCAGTTCTACATCGACCGCGAGTTCGATCGCTTTCCGATGAACGGCGCCGTCGTCCGCGTCCTGCCGAACGGCAAGATGGAGATCGAGCACGACTGGCTCGCCGGCACCGGCGAGGCCACCGTCGACTCGATCGGCCGGCTGCAGCACTACTCCGGCGCGCAGACGACGTACCGCATCGAGGTGGACCGGCTGGCGACGCCGCCCGACGTGAAGCCGATCTACGATCGGTTCGCTGCGCTCGAGGCGAAGAGCGGCGTGAAGTCGCTCTCCGTGCGTGACACGATGCGCGCCAGCATCGGCTCGGCCAGCTTCACCGTCGACTACGGACGGCCGCTCGCCCGGGGACGCCAGCTCGTCGGCGGGATCATCCCGCTCGATCAGGTCTGGCGCACCGGCGCCAACGCGGCCACGCAATTCACGACGTCGGCGCCGATCACCCTGGCCGGTCTCCGGCTCGAGCCGGGCACCTACACGCTCTGGACCGTCCCGCGCGCCGACAAGGTCGAGCTGATCGTGAACAAGCAGCACGGCCAGTGGGGGACGAGCTACGACCGCGCGCAGGATCTCGGCCGCGCACCGGTCACGACGGAGACGCTGACCGCGCCGGTCGAGCAGTTCACCATCTCCGTCGCGCCGAAGGACGCCAAGCACGGCACGCTCGCGCTGGAGTGGGGGTCATTCCGCTGGACGGCCCCCATCGTGGTGCTCTAGCCCAGCGGCTGCGACACCGCGAAGACGTATCCGTCCGGATCGGCGACGCGGAAGACGCGCATCCCCCACGGCATGTCCGCCGGCTCGCTGAGCAGCGAGCCGCCGTGCGCCTTGATGTGCGCCGCGACGGCGTCCGCGCTCTGCCGCGTGACGAGGTTCATCGACATGCAGAGTCCCTTTGGCCGGTTGGGCCCCTTGGCGCCGTCGTCCTGGTTGAGCAGGAAGCGCACGGAACCCGCCGTCATCGCCACGGCGCGCAGGACGCCATCGCGGACCATCTCCCGCTGGACCTCGAAGCCCAGCACGTCACGGTACCAGGCGAGGCTGGTCTGGAGATCGCTGACGGTGAGCGAAGGATTGAGCGCATCGGCGCGCAGCGGTTCGGCAGTGATCGTAGCAGTCATGAAATGCGTGAAAGCCGGATGAGGTTGAGCGATGTCGTCGGCGAACCATCGAGCTGTCGCCGAGCCGAGGGTTGGGCTCTCAATGTCGCCCGCGCACCGCCGTCCGCAAGTTGAATTGTCGCCGGTGTCAACCTGACCCGTATCTCGCCCGGCCTCGCCGGAGTACGAGGGCCTCACGCCATGTTGGCTATCCGCTGCGCCGCCACCGTCGCGCCGTCGCCGCGCATCGCGCCGGCGAGCGTCCCGGCACGCTCGGCGACCGCTCCGCGCAGCGTGCGCTCGAGTGCGGTCGGGAGCGATTCCGGCGTCGCGGCACCCGGTGCGTGCGCCGTCCCGACCCCGAGCTCGTCGACGCGCGCGGCGTGGTAGTGCTGATCGTACATCTGCGGCACGACCACCTGCGGCGCACCAGCGCGCGCCGCGGCGGTCGTCGTCCCTGCACCCCCGTCGTGCACGATGGCGGCGACGCGCGGGAAGAGCGCCTGCTGGTTCACCTCGCCGATCGCCAGGCAATCGGGTGCGTCGTCCGGCAGCGCGAGCTCGGCCCATCCGCGCGAGAGGATCGCGCGCTTGCCGACGGCGCGCGCCGACTCGACCATCACGCGCGCGAGGTCCGGCGTCGCACGGATGCTGCCGAAGCCGAAGTAGATCGGCGCATGCCCCGCCGCGAGGAAGCGCTCGATCTCGTCGGAGAGGGGCCGCTCGTCGCGCACGATCCACGCGCCCGTCTGGAACACGGACGCGCTCTCCGCGTCGGGCCATGGAGCGAGCGTCGGATCGGAGGCGAGCCACGGCCGCGCGGTGAGGACGTGACTGCGCACGTCGTCCACCGGCGCGAGGCCCAACATGCCGCGCTGCGCGTTGAGCAGCGGAAGCCACATCGCGTTCCAGCGCTGCGCGTCCTGCGCCCACAGCTCGCTGTAGTCCGGCATCGTGACGGGCTTGTCGCCGAGCCAGCCGAGCACCGGCGGCGCGTGCCGCGGCGACGGCAGCACCGCGGGACAGTACGACGCGAAGACGTACGGCACACCCATCTGCTCGGCGATCGACGGCGCGGCGATCTGGAGCGCCGTCGCGCCGACGATGACGTCGCACCCCTCCGCCGCCTGCGCGATCGTCGCGAACTGCGTCGCGACGGTGCCCTCGATCATCTGGCGCCGCTGCTGCGGCGTGAGCGTCTCCGGCAGGCTCCCCTTCCCCGTCGCGCGCAGCTCGGGACCGATCGGCACGGTGGGCATGCCGAGCTCCTCGATCCATTCACAGAAGTCGGGCGGCACGCACAGCCGCACCTCCTCCCCGAGCGACGTCAGCGCCTGTCCGAGGGCGACGAGTGGCTGGACGTCGCCTCGCGATCCGATCGTCGAGAGCAGTACGCGCATGTGCGCTCCGGTGTGCAGGGCCCGCTGGGCCATGGGGGACAGTCGCCGAAATCAGGTCCGGCGAAGGCGCACAGTCTGGGTGTCCCCCGGGGGCTTCCGGCAAGTCCCCCCTCGGTTTACATATTGAAAGCGGGAACGAGCGCGCCGTCCGACGAATCGGACGGCGCGCTTCGCGTTTCAGGCGATGGGGACCGCGAGATTCTCGAAGCTCTCGCCCTTCGCTCCCGGCCAACGCCCGAAGAAGGCGAGGCCGAGCAGCATGCCCGCCCCCCAGCTCAGCGTCCCGAGCAGCGTGGCGAAGAAGGCGACGGCAATGCCGATGCCGATGATCATCGAGGCCCACACCATCGCGGGCGACGGCTTCGTGTTCGCGGCGGCCTGCTGAGCGTACTGCGGGTAGAGCCGCTGCACCCAGGCCGGCGCGGGGCGTTTCGCGGCTACGGCGCTCGAGGAGTCCATCGATTGCTTCGCCGCATCCATCGCTCCCCGCGGAACGTAGGCGAACAACGCGCCGCTGATTGCGAGGAGCACGACCGCCATCGTCGCACACGCTGCCACCCAGTGTCCCGAGCGCGTCAGTGCACGCCCACGCTTGCGCTGAACGCCGGCCACGACGGCCATTCCGATCAGCACGATCACCACGGTACCAAACGACATGAGCGCCGCGCCTGTCAGCACGGCGAGCCCGCCCACGCCCGCGATCAGGCGCAGCAGCGCGCTCGACTTCGGCTCCTGGTTCGCGCTCGGGGTCAGGCCTTCAGCTTCGGCGGCGAGAGTCATGGCCGCCGAATATGCGCTCCGCTACCGCCGTGCGCGACTCGGTCGCCGTACGACGCGCACCTTCCCGCTCCCCTTCCCGCTCCCACAGAAGAACCGATCGCCGCCGTCGGACTCCAGCCCCGACACACCGACCCCCTTCGGCATCGCGAGCTGCTCGAGCACCTCACCCGTCGACGGATCGATGCGCCGCACGTCGCTTTCCTCCCCCTCCCAGGTGCCGTGCCACAGCTCTCCGTCTACCCACGTCACGCCGGTGACGAACCGGTTCGATTCGATCGTGCGGAGGATCTTCCCCGTCTCGGGATCGATCTGGTGAATCTTGCGCGCCCGGTGCTGCCCGACCCACAGCGTGCCCTCGGCCCACGCGAGCCCGGAGTCTCCGCCATCGCCCGGTGCGGGAATGCTCGCGAGGATGCGCCCGCTCTGCGGATCGATCTTGTGGATCTGCTTCTCGGTGATCTGGAAGAGATACGTGCCGTCGAACGCGGTCCCGGCGTGGGCGGCGACGTCGAGCGATCGCACCGTCTCTCCGCTCTCCGGATCGAACGCGGTCAACCGATCGCCCGCGGCGAACCACACCCGCGTGCCGTCGTAGGTCACGCCGCCGACGTTCTCGGCGCCGTCGAATGGGCCGTACTCTCGCACCACTTCCGCCGTCGCTCTTCGCATGCCCCGATCCTACTCGATCGGCAGCGGGGTGGGGAGTAACAAGGTCGTCGTGAATCCGATCACCGGCGGCGTGGTCCACCGCCTCGCCCGCCCGCGACCGTACGCCTGCACCTTTCCCGCCGCCGCCAGCTCGTCCAGCGCACGCTGCACGGTGCGCTGGCTCGTCCCCAGCGCGAGCGCGAGTGCAGAGCTCGACCACGATTCGCCGTCCCCGAGGAAGGCGAGCACCGACGCATGCTCCTCCTCGAGCGGCCGCGCCAGCACGACGACCTCGCGCGTCGTGCGCGGCGCGAGCGTGAACCCGCGCTTCGTCGCACTCACGCCGGCGATCGGTCGCAGCGCCGCGCGCAGCCGGCCGAGCTCGACGCGCAACCGTGCGCGATGCGATTCGTCGGTGAACTGCGACCCGAACCCGCGCGAGATCAGCAGGTCGCGCGGTGCGTCGCCGGGCCACGTTTCCGCGAGCGTGCGGGCCAGCGCGAACAGCACGGGGCGCGTCGCCAGCGGAACGACGGTGCTCCCCTGACGCACGACGTTGCGGCACGCGTCCACGACGAGCGCGCGCGACGCGAGCAGCGTCTCCACCTCGTCGAGCAGGACGAGCCGCTCCTCACCCTGCGCGATGAGCCGCGCCGCCGGTGTACGCAGCACCTCGAGCGCCTGCTGCACCTCCGCCGTCAGCGCGGGGATCCCCGCGTCGCGTGCTGCGCGCGTCGCTCGACGCAGCGCCGCGCGTGCGTCCGCCGTCCGGATGCGGCGCACCGCGATCCCGGCGGCGATCAGCTCGTACGCCGTGCGCGATGCAGGCGGGAGCGACGCGGCCTCTATCCCTGCAAGCATCTGTACACCTTCATCAACGCGGCCGATCAGGATCAAGCGGCGGACGGCGAGAAAGAGCGCGTGCGCCGCATTCACCGCGTCGCCGTGCTGCTCGAGCGTCGCGCGCGCCGCGTCGAGCGCCTTCGTCCGCCAGCCGAGGTCGCGCGACACGAGCGCGATCTCCGCTTCCGCGACGACGCAGCGTGCGCGCGCCACCGCCTCGCGCGGGCCGAAGGCGCGCCCCGCGCTCTTCAGCAGCGCCTTCGCGCGCACGAGATCGCCGAGCTGCGCCATCGCGATCCCGCGCAGCGCGAGTGCGGGCGCGTCGTCGCGCAGCGCCACGCGCTTGAGCGCACCGATCGGATCGCCCGCGGCGAGCGCGCGCGCCGCGGCAGTGATCAACGAGTCCATCGGAATCCCGTCACACTTGTAACTCTCACCTCTCGCGGGCCGACGCTAAACCTATCTCCGCGCCATCGATCCCGACGGCGAATCACACCACGTGAACGGAGAGACGACCAATGAGCACCCGCACCGCGACACACGTCATCGGCACGCGCGACGAATGGCTCGCCGCACGCCTCGAGCTCCTCGAGGCCGAGAAGGAGCTGACTCGACGCAGCGACGAGCTGGCACAGAAGCGGCAGGAGCTGCCGTGGGTACGGATCGACAAGGATTACCGCCTCGCCACCGAAGAAGGGAGCGCCTCGCTCGCCGATCTCTTTCGCGGGCGGTCACAGCTCCTCGTCTATCACTTCATGTTCGGCCCCGACTACGCCGCGGGCTGCACCTCCTGCTCCAGCATCGCCGACGGCTTCAACGGGATCGCCGTCCACCTCGCGAACCACGACGTCATGCTGACCGCCGTCTCGTCCGCTCCGCTGCCGAAGCTGCAGGCATTCAAGCAGCGCATGGGATGGACCTTCCCGTGGGCATCGTCGCACGAGTCCGACTTCCAGCGCGACTTCAGCGCGCACTTCACCGACGAGGAGCAGCGCGAAGGGCGCATCGAGTACAACTACCGCCGCGAGGGACGGTGGCAGACGATGGGCAGCGACCACCCAGTCTCGCAGTTCGCCAGGGAGTCGGGCACCGACGCGGCGACGTACATCCGCGAGCGTCCCGGTGTGAGCGCCTTCATTCTCGAGGACGGCGTCGTGTACCACACCTACTCCACCTACGCGCGTGGCCTCGACGCGATGTGGGGGATGTACCAGTGGCTCGACCGCGCCCCCCTCGGCCGCAACGAGACGGGGATCTGGTGGAAGCATCACGACAGATACCTACCTGCGGAACTCCGACCGGAGGCGCGAAGCGTCGAAGGGAGGAGCGATCTCCCAGTGCAGCGTTGAGGGTCGAGCGGTGGGCGAGATGTCAGGTGGTGCGACGGCGATGATGTGGACGCGGATGCCCGGCCATTCGTGGGCGGGCACCGCGGCATCGTTCCTCGCGATGTGGGTGGCGATGATGGCAGCGATGATGCTGCCCTCGCTCGTCCCTGCACTCTGGCGCTATCGCGAGTGCGTGCGTCGCGCTGGCTGCGCGCGCGCCAATGCGTGCACCGCGCGCGCCGGGGCCGGCTACTTCGCCGTGTGGGCGGCGGTCGGTGCGATCGTCTTTCCGTTCGGCGCCGCGGCGTACGCCGCCGCGGCGCAGCATCCCTCGCTCGCGCGCCATGCACCGATCCTCGCCGGCGTGGCCGTGCTGCTCGCCGGCGTCGTGCAGCACAGCGCATGGAAGACGCGCCGGCTCGTCGTCTGCCGCGAGTCATCGCCGCGCGATCACGCGCCAGCTGTTGCCCCACCCGACGCGTGGCGGCACGGCGT
>JAEKKK010000141.1 GCA_019510405.1 Gemmatimonadota bacterium
CGTCCTTCCAGCGCCACCACTTCACGTGCACGGCATTGCCGTCCGGATCTGACGCGACGGCGTCGAGGGGGATCGTCTCGCCCGGCCGCGCGCTGATGCGTGCGCGGTTGCGGAGCGCCACGCGCGGCTCGTGATTCGCGCCGGCGTACGTGGGCGTCACCGACCACTTGATGCGCGCGGCGAAATCGTTCTGCGCCGCGGGAGTGAAGTCGGGCCTCGGTGAGGGAGCGCGCGTCTTCGGACCTTCGGGGCCGATGCCTTCGAGGCTCTTCATGAAGGCTTCCATCGATCCACCAAACCCACCCGCCGCGCCACGCGCTGGTGTGGCACTCAGCGCCGACGGATTCACCACGACGCGGCCGCCCCAGCCGCCGGACGTCGAGTCGCGATAGCCACCGAGCCCGTTGCCGATCAGGTTGAAGAAGGTGAAGGTGTCGCCCTCGCCGAGGAACTCGCCGGCCGGCCGCGACGGCAGCCAGACGACGTAGCCCTTCGCGCGGAGATCCGCCGTGCTCTGCTGCGGCAGCCCGAAGTAGTCGTACTTGTCGCCGGGCACCATCTGCTTGCCGTCGCCCCAGACGCGGTAGTGCGCACCCACCGGTCCCTGACTCGACACGTTGGCCCGCGTCCAATCCACACTGAAGTACGGCGCGTCCTCGGCCGACGCGAAGACGAACGCGCCGTAGCCGACGCCGACGCCACCCTGCCCCGCGCGCAGCGCGTGGATGTCCGGCCAGTGTGGCTGGATGTACTTCGCGTAGGTGTCGTCCTGATCGCCGGAGAGGGAGAGGATCGCCTTGCGCGAGACACGGGCGCGAATGGCCGGCCAGTCGGGCGACGACGAGTACCTGTCCTCGATCGATTTCAGCGCGCGTGCGATCGTGCTCGCGCCGCCCCAGGCGAGCAGGTAGATCGGTTCGGGATCCTTCTCGTCGAGGAGGAGATCGCGAATGAGGTCGGAGCCCGGCGTGTCCTTCGAGAAGTCACCGTCGAACTCGACGTTCCCCCACCGAACCTTCGAGCGCAGCTCGGCGGGGGTCGGATAGCTCGCGTCGTGCACGTGGAGGTTGGGATAGACCTTCTCGTAGACGTCGACGTCGTCGTCGATGAAGCGCTCGCCGGGCTTCCAGCGCCACGACGTGCACGGACAGAGCTTCTGCCCGAAGCGGAAGTACTCGCGGTTCGGGATGGAGAACAGCGTGCCCTTGCCGTCTCCCTTCCAGTGGAACTGGCTGCTGGCGTAGACGAGCCCCTCGGTCCGGAAGTCGGTGCTGTAGAGGAGATATCGCAGCAGCGAGTTGGAGTCGTCGAGCTCGGGGTCGGTCGTGACGACGACGCGGGGGCGCTTCGCCGCTGACGCGGCGTACGCCGAGGACGCGGAGGGCGAAAGCGAGGGCGCGGAGGCGGCGCTGCGCTGTGATGTGCCGGAGGCACAGGCGAGCAGCGTCGTCGCAAGGAGCGTCAGCGGCGAGCGGCGATGAGACATGTTCATCGAGACTCCCGGCGACGCGCGCCGTCACGACCGCGCGCTGCGCGTCCGCGGACTCGATCGTCACGCGGTCGCGGATGCGCGGCAAGCCACTCGGCGGCGCAGACGGAATACCACCAGCACCGGACGTCGGGTTGGCATTCGGGAAGCCGCCCTCGAACGCGTCGCGGACGTTCGTGAATACCGGCTTGCCGGGGATGCCCTGTCCCCCTTCGGGATAGTAGAACCAGGTGTAGCGCATCGTGTTCCCGTCCCGATCGCGCGTGCCCGCCGCGTCGAGCGTCACGCGCTCGCCGACACGCGTCGTGATCTCGAGCGGCGCGTTTCCCTTCTGCCCGTTGACCACGACCTCGGGATTGTGGTTCGCTTCGGCCGGTGGCTTCACCGACCAGTCCATCCGCGCGGCGAAGTCGTGCTGGAATGCCGTACGCCAGCGCCAGATCGTCGCCTGATCGGAGACGTACGTCTTGCCGTCGACGCCGACGACGGCGTCGCGCGAGCTGGGATTGATCGGGAACGCATCGCCACCCTGCGTCCAGTTCGGGCGCGATTCGCCGTAGAAGGTGCGCCAGACGTAGCGGCCACCCCACCCGCCGAAGGCCGGGCTCATCGCGCTCGCGAGCCCGTTGTCGATCAGGCCGAGGAAGGCGGGCGTGTCGCCCTCGTGGATGCAGCAGGGATACGGATAGTGCTTGCCGAGCGGACCCTTGGCGCGGATGTTCGCGTCGACCCACGCCCTCGTGAACGTCGTGAAGTCCGCGCCGGGTGCGTTGCGATAGAATTCGTCGCCACTGATCCCGGTCCACGTCGCCATGGAGTACTGCTCGCCGTTCGGCGGCGACGGCATCGCGATGTAGTAGAGCGTCGGAAACTCGCGACGGATCCACGGGCCGGCGTCGTCCTGATCGGAGATCGTGTAGACCCGCAGCTTCGACACGAACTGCGCCAGCCGCGCCGGCGTCCGCGTCGCGCGCACGTGGAGCAACGCCTGGGCGAGGGTGTTCGCGCCGCCCCACACCGAGATCCAGAGCGGTCGCGGGTCGTTGCGGTCGGCGGCCTTGATGATCAACTCTGCTCCGGGGGACATCCTGTCGGGCCCGACGGCGGCCATCCCATAGGTCGGCTGTCCCGTCGTCACGATCGCGCGCAAGGCATCGGCGGTCGGGAATCCCGCCGCGTGCTTCGCGAGATTCGGCTGTACCTCGGCGTATGCGTCGATCACGGTGCGGATGACGTCCGGGCGCACGGCGTGCTTCATCCACGTCGACGTATTCGCGACCAGCCCTTCGATGTCGAGCTGGTTGGAGTAGACGAGCAGCCGGACGAGCGACATCTGGTCGTCGGGCTCGTTCGCGATGTCGGTGACGACGATCACGCGTGGCCGCGCGACGTACGCGTCGATGCGCGCGCCGATCGAGTCGAGTCCGGACTGCTCCTGTGCCGCCGCTCCGCCGACGGGGGCGGCCAGCGCGATGGCAAAGTGCACGGCGCCGAGCCACCGTCGCGGGACGCAGACGCGGAACGAGTTCATGCGGCGCACCATCGTCGGAGGAACCGAATGAGAGAGCGGGCCCGAACGCGGGCCCGCCGAGGAATCAGGGAGCCGCCGTGTGCGGACCGTAGCCGGCGACGGGCGTGCCGTCGGGGCCGAGCTTCCCGACCGTCCACAGGATGCCGCGGGTGACGAGATCGAGGTAGACCGAATCGGCCATCGTCCGGTTGTTGTGGCCCATCGTCGTCGCGAACACCTTCGCCTTGCCGTACGTGTTCGTCCACACGACCGGGAAGTGCTTCTCTCCCTCGACGCTCCACGCCTGCACGAGTGGCGTCATCGTCGGCCACGACTTGTCGATGTTGTACAGCTCGTCGCTCCCCGGGCCCCACTCCTTCGGCAGCGCCTTCACGATCGGATTCTCGGGGGCGAGGCGCTCGAGGCGCGGGAACTCGCGCTGCTTGTCGTGGCGCATGCTCGCCACCCCCATCAGCTCGCGCCACGCGTCGGTGGCGCCGCGCCGATAGCTGTGCGTCGCACCGTGCAGGATGACGGCCGCCACTCCCTTGTCGCGATGCGCATGCGCGATCCGCGCGATCCACGCCGTGTCGACGACGTAGGAGAACCGTGGTCGAGGTGTCGGCCGTGTTGTCGATCGTCCAGACGATGTTCGTGCGCGCGGCGACGCCGGGCGGGATGATCTGCTCCTGCGCCTTGAAGTCGTGGAAGCCGCCGCCGGTGATGTACAGGGCGCGGATCGGCGGTGCAGCAGTCTTCTGTTGCGCCGCGGCGGTCGTGGCCGCACACAGGGCGACGAGGAAGCCGAGGGCGCGCGGAAGGAGGCGTGCGCCACTGGGCGAGATCGGAAGGCCGGCGAGTGACATCTGGGTCGCGGTCGGATGAGTGAGGCGTGTGAGCCTGGGAGACGAGCTCTTCGCAGTCATGCTGTCACCGCGCGCGCGGCGGCGGAAGCCCGTGCGCTGAATACGCCGAGCTGCGGCCGTTCGCTGTCGAGTGCGCTCGAAGGATGGCGGTTGTCTGGGGGGACGGCCTTACCCTGCGCCACTTCAGATCAGGGAGAGCGTCGTGCAGTACACCATCGCGAGCCGAGGCCGCCCGATCGGCACGACGGACCTCGACTTCGTGCGCATCCTCGACTCGAATCGGTCGGGCTGGTTCCATCCCAACTCACTCGGCGAGACACTGCTGCCGGACGTCGCGCTGCTGCTGCCGGCGATGCGGGCATTCGTGTGCCGGAACGGGCGTGACGAGAACGGCCAGTCGATCGTGCAGCCGGACTTCCGCAGCTCGAGCCAGTTCGCCGATCTCGCCGAAGCGTTCCATCGGATCGCCGCGATGGAGCTCACCCTGCACCACGCCGACGGCACACTCATCCCCACGGCGCAGATCGGGATCCAGGATACCGAGCAGCTCCTCGAGTTCGGCCGATTGCAGGCACTGCAATCCGAGCCCGATCCGCTGATCGACGATGACGAGGTGGAATGGGACCTGGACGTCGAACCGGCGCTCGCGGGCGATCTCGAGCTTCCGTCAGGAAACTGGCAGCCATCCGACGACGCGGAGGACGACTTCGACCTCGACGAGATCGTACGGCGCGCGTACGAGAAGCTCGCCGACCTGCCGCGCTACCAGGTGCACGTCGAGCTCGTGAACGGGAACGCGATCCCGTGACCGATGAGGCCCGCGTCACGGCACCAGATCGTACGGTCCCGTTTCCTCGCCGGACGCCCCGGTCAGATAGAGCTGCTGCCGGCCCGTGCTCGCGACGAGCCGGAAGGTGTAGCTCGTCGGATCGATCTGGAGATCCTTGTCGAATCCGGCCTCGCAGTTCGCCGTCTTGGTGTTGTGCGCGTAGGAGGAGGTGAGCGTGATTTGCAGATTGCTCACCGAGACGGTGCCGCGGGCGTAGAGGCTCGTCACGATCCGGCATCCGCCGAGGTTTGCCTCGAGCTGCTGCGCGAACACGAAGTGACCGTCGGCACTGAACGAGTACGACTCACTTCCCCCGTAGGCGACCGAGCAGCTGCCCAGGTCGTCGCACACCTGACTGCCCGTCGCTGCCGCGTCGCGCCAGGTGCCGACGAGCTGCGTCGGAACGCCGGTCGATCCGCCTGGCGCCGGCGTCGACGTGGGATCGCCCTGGGCGCCGCAGCCCAGCAAGGCGACGAGCACGAACGGGAGCGCGAGCCCGCGCGCGCGCGGGACGAAGAAGGACGGATACCGCCGCACCCGACGGGGCGCGATGAAGTGCTGCAGGAACGTACGCATGGAATGGCTTCCTCGGTCGGTGGATGATCGACCGCCGTGATGTCGCGGTCGGCCCGAAGAGTGCGCGCGCCGGCTCGGCGAGCGTATCCCAACTTCTTGGGGCAGCGCGCGACGCCGGTGGGTGGCATGTTCCGCCCTCCTTCAACGGAGTCGACTCGTGCCCGCACCCGCGCTGGTTCCCCCGATCACCGCAGCGCTCCTCATCGCGCTGTGGACGGTGCCGGCGCTGGGCGCCTGGCGGCGCACCGTCCCGATTCGCGCCCTCGTCGTGCTGCACGTCACGCGGTTCGTCGGATTCTATTTCCTCGTCCTCGCCGCGCGTGGGGAGCTGCCGCGGGCGTTCGCCCTGCCGGCGGCGGTCGGCGACATCGCCGTCGCTGCGGCGGCGGTGCTGCTCGGCGCGTTCCGCGTCTCGCCGGACACCGCGGCGGGGCGCGGACTCCTGCTCCTCTGGAACGCACTCGGCCTGGCGGACATCCTGTTCGTCGTCGCGTCCGCAGCGTGGCACACCCACGCGGACCCCTCCTCCATGGCGGCGTTCGGGCGGCTGCCGCTCCTGCTCCTCCCCGCCCTCCTCGTCCCGGTCATCATCACGTCGCACGTCGTGCTGTTCACACGACTGCGTCGCGCCGACGGCTGATCGGCCGAGTCGATTCGACCTGCCCGAGCCCCCAACTCGCTTCCTTCCCCGACCCCTGGTGAACACCATGCAGCGTCGCACGAACGACTACTCACTCACCGCGGCCGGGTGCGCACTCGGTGCTGGCCTGGCGTGGGTCGCGTGGGTCACGCTCAACGCGCGGACACACGGCGGTCTGGATGTCGGAGCGGCGGCGGTCGGGGAGCCGACGGCGCGGATCGGCGCCTTCCTCCAGGTCGCGTGGAATCTCCTGCTCCTGCCGGCGGCGCTCGCGCTGCATGCGGAGCTGGAGCCCGCCGCGCCGGAGCGGATGCGGCTCGTCACGCTGGCGGGAATCGTCAGCCTGCTCTTCTGGGCATACGGGAGCGCGACGCGGACGATCACTCCGGTACTCGAGGTGACGTACATCGCGCTCTCCGCGGTGTGGTGGCTCGGCCTGGGGCTCGCGCTGCGTCCGCATCGTCGCGCGTTCGCGGCGTTCACACTGCTGCTGGCCGCGTTCGCGGCGTGGGACGCGATGCTGACGGCGCTGCCGCAGGTGCCGTTCGCGCTCTACGTCACGGCCGCGCCCAAGCTGCCGCTGTCGATCGTCTGGGACTTCGCGCTCGCCTGGGTGCTGTTCCCCATGCGGCGACCGCGCGAGCTCTCACTTTCGGCGGCGAGCTAGCCGCGCTAGCCGCGCGGCATCGCTCAGCGCGAGCCGTCGCCGAACGCGTCGCGGAAGAGGCGCGCGACGAGCTCGCGCCGTCCGCGCACGCCGAGCTTCTCCGACGCGCGCGACACGTAGTCCTGCACCGTGTACGCCGAGATGCCGAGCGCGGCGACCAGCTCCTTCGTGCTCTCGCCGCGTGCGACGCGCAGCAGCACGTCGCTCTCACGCGCCGACAGCCCGTATCGCGAGGTGAGGCCGGTCGCGGTCGGCGCTCGGGGCGCCGGAGCGAGTACGACGACAGTGGTCGCGTCGGCAGTCGGCCCGGGCTCGGTGAGCGAGGCGTGCAGCGTATACCACCGGCCACTGCGCCCGCGCACGCGCAGCGCGCCGTCCAGTGACGACTCGGTGTCCAGCGCCGCGCGCGACTGTCGCCAGCGGAGCTGCGCGAGGACGCCGCCGAGCGCACCGGGCACGTCGGAGCGGTTCCGTTCGTCGTCGGCCAGATCGTCGAGGATCGCCTCCGCCGCGGCGGTGCGGACGAGCGCCGTGCCGCGCGCATCGAAGGTGAGCACGCCGGGCGCGTCAGAGAGCGCAGCGCCCGACGCCGGCGCCGCGAGCGCCGCCTCGACGAGCGCGGCATGCCGCAGCGCTCGGCCGACGTGCGGCGCGACGCGGTCGATGAGTCGCGTGTCGGCGTCGTCGAAGGGGGGAGCGCCGCGCTCGCGCATCAGCCACCCCGCGCCGAAGAGTGTGTCGCCGACCGAGAATGCAGCGAGCAGCCGATGGCCGAACCCCGCACCGGCGAGCAGCTCCCCCACCGCCGGCGTGCGCGAGACGAGCGCCGGCGTGCGCGTGCGGGCCATGTCGATCAACCGCATCGCCTCCTCGCCGGGATACACGGTGACGAGGTAGTCGCGCGAGAGGGTGGAGGGCACCCCGTCGGTGGCGCGGTGCACGATCAGCCCCGTGGCCGGATCGGTCGCAGCGAGCGACCAGGCCGTCGGCTGGAGCGCGGTGCTCAATCGCGCACCGACGGCTCGGCGGAGCGAGAGCGAATCGTGCCCCGCGTAGCAGGCGCGCCTGACCCCGGCGACCGCCGCCGCAACGGCGCGGTGCGAGAGCGCGGGGCGCGGCACCGCTACTGGAGCTGGATGTAGAGCGGCACCGGCCAGAGCTTGAGGATGTCGCCGCGCGGCGTCGGCGGGTTGTCGTTGCGCAGCCGCGTGAACTGCTTCCACCCCGTGAACTGCACCGGCTCGCGCTTGATGTCGCGCCAGTACGTGTCGCGCTTCACCCACGGCGCGCCGAAGCCGTCCATGTCCATCACGATCTGCACGCGCGGGTCGAGGTCGATCTTCTTCGCGTTCGTCACGCCGTCCGGCGTGAAGCGGTGCACGATGAGCACCTTGGGCGGAAGCTTGTGCTTGTCCACCAGCTCCGCGAGGTAGCGCGACGCGTAGTTGATGTCGTCGGCATCATAGGTGCCGACGCGCTGGCCGGGCACGCCCCCCTTCTTCATCGAGAACTCGGGATCGATGCCCAGATGCACGTCGGGACGCATGAGGAACTTCTCGATCCACGGCAGCTCGTACTTCAACGTGCTCTTTCCCACCTGCAGGTCGACGAAGAGCAGCGCGTTGCGGCTCTTTGCCCAGCCGTAGACCCGCTCGATCACCGCGCTGTCGTGGCGCGTGCGGTACAGGCTGTTCTTGCCGGGGAACGCGTTGGCGACGAGCACGATCATGTGCAGCGCCGGCTGCACCGGATGGGCGGGGTCGATCCGGTTCCACGCCGCCACCTCGGCGTCGAGCCGGCGGAGCATCTCGTCGGGCGGTGTCGCGCCGAGGATGCCCATCCCCTTCGAGAGCGGGTTGCCGTAGAACGCAATGATCCGCTTCGCCGGAAGGATGCTGCCCGGCAGCGGATCCCGCGCTTTCACCGGCCAGAGCGAATCGAGCGCGCTGCCGGCGTCGCGGAACGCGGGGTGACAGATGGTCCGGGTGAAGAGCCGCGAACGCTCGGCACCCTGCGCGCTCGTACGTGGGCAGCTTCCCCCACCTTTCGGCGCGACGGCGGCACGAGCGCGGCCGAGCGTGTCGAGCACAGTCGCTCGCCGCACTGCCTTCAGCGAGTCGACAGTGTCGGCGCGCGCGCGCACGACGTCGCGCGCCGCGCCCTGCGTCGAGGTCGCCCGCGCGTCACTCGCGCGAGCGGTGCCCGCGGGTCCCGAGGATTGCTCGACCGTGGCTGTCCGGCCGGCACCATCAGAGCCGGTCGCCGCGAAGCACGCCGTGAGGCCGGCGAGGAAGAGGTAGCGCATCCGGTGCATCCTACACCGCGTGCGCGTCGAGTGACAGCGCGTCACCCCGCGCGGGGTGCCCGGCACCCCGCGCGGGCCCACCGCTACGCCAGCAGCGTCCGGAGATTCCTGTAGCTCGTCTCGATGTCGCCGAGCGACGACGCGGTCTGCGGCGCCGCATCGTTCTCGACGAAGAAGTGCTTCATGCCGGAGACGTTCGCCGCGGCGAAGATGCGCTTGAAGTCGATGTCCCCCGTGCCGACGGCGGCGAGGCTGCCGCCGATCTTCTGCAGCTTCTGGATCGTGCTCCCCTCGCTCGACGTCGCGACCGCGCGCGCGGCATCGACCCCTTTCACGTCCTTCACGTGCCACATCACGAAGCGGCCGGGATTCTTCTGGAACATCGCGACGGGATCCTGCCCCGCGACGGTCGCCCACAAGAGATCGAGCTCGAAGTTCACGGACGCGGGATCGGTCTCGGAGAGGAGGACCTCGTAGCCGGTCTTCCCGTCGGGGAGCTTGTCGAACTCGAACGAGTGGTTGTGGTAGGCGAAGCCGATCCCCTCCGCCTTGAGCGCCTTGCCGACGCGGTTGAACTCGGCCGCCGTCTTCGACCAGTAGTCCGGCGCGACCTTCCCTCCCATCAACGGCTCGAACAGCGCGGGCACGGTGATGTACTCGAGCCCGATCGTCTTCGCCGCCTTCACCTGCCCCGGGATGTCCTTGCTGATGTCGGCAAGCGGAATGTGCGAGCTCGGCGCGCGCAGGCCGAGCCGGTCGATCGTGCTGCGCACCTGCTCCGGCGTCTGGTTGAAGTAGCCGGCGAACTCCACTTCCTTGAAGCCGATCTTCGCGACGCTCTCGAGGGTGCCGGTGAAATCCTTCTCCATGCGATCACGCACGGAGTAGAGCTGGACGCCGATGCGGTTGCCGAGTCCGGCCGGGACGCCGGAGGCGGTCCGGCTCGCTGCTCCAGGCGCCGAGGCGGCCGCACCGCCGGTCGCGCAGCCGAAGGCGGCGAACGCGGCACCGGAAGCGGCGACTGCCTTGAGAAAGGTGCGGCGGTCCTGTCGTCCCGTGAAACGATCGATGGCCATCGGTAACCTGCGGGTCGAGGTAGTGGCGAGCCGGTAACACGCAGTCCGGCGGTGACGTATCGATCATACGGTGCTGCACGCGCCCGAGCCACTTCGCACGTTCAGTGGCGGTTGACTCACGCCTAAAGCGCTTTGCATTATAAAGCATGACACCGCCCGATGCCGAATTCCTCGCGCTCCAGGCCGCGCTGGCCGGAGAATACTCCCTGCAGCGCGAGCTCGGCCGAGGGGGCATGGGGATCGTCTACCTCGCCCGCGACGTGCAGCTCGACCGCGACGTCGCGATCAAGATGCTGCCGTCGCATCTCGCGAGCGCGCCCGAATCGCGCGAGCGGTTCCTGCGCGAGGCGCGCACGGCCGCCGGGCTCTCGCATCCGCACATCGTCCCGATCCACCGCGTCGGCGAGTCGGCGGGGTTCGTCTACTTCGTCATGAGCTACGTGGAAGGGGAAACGCTCGGCGAGCGGCTGCGGCGCGATGGACCGCTGCCCCCGGCCGACGCGGCGCGCGTGCTGCGCGAGGTGGCGTGGGCGCTCGCGTACGCGCATGGGCGCGGCATCGTCCACCGCGACGTGAAGCCGGACAACATCCTGCTCGAGGCGGGCACGGGGCGCGCGCTGGTGACCGACTTCGGCATCGCGTTCGGCAGCACGGCGGTCACGAGCACCGACCCCGGGAAGATCATGGGGACGGCGAACTTCATGAGCCCGGAGCAGGCGGCCGGCGAACGGGTGGACGGACGCAGCGACATGTATGCGCTTGGCGTGGTCGGTTATCTCGCCTTGAGCGGCCGGCTCCCCTTCGAGGCATCGAACCTCCCTGCGCTGCTCGTGCGACAGGCGACGGAAGCGGCGCCGAGTGTGCTGCGCGCTGCGCCCGGATTGCCGCCGATGCTGGCCAACGCGATCGACCGCTGTCTCGCGCGCGACCCGGCGGAGCGATTCGCCGACGGCGAAGCACTCGCGGCGGCACTCGCACCCGCGCCCGAGACGCGTCCCGCCCTGCCGACCACGCTGCGCGTCTGGCTCAGTGCGCGGAACCCGCTCGTCGTCCCGTACATGGGCTGGTCGGCGTTCTTCAGCGTGCTCACCGGCGGAAACATCTACGCCAACCTCACCGGCAACCCCGGCTCGCACTGGCACGACGTCGCGACGCTGGGTGCGCTCGCGATGGCGCCGCTGCTTCCCATCATCGGCTTCCATCTCAATCAGGCGCGCCGGCAGTTCCGCGCGGGGCACACGCTCGCCGACCTGCGCTCGGCGCTCGACATCGCGCGGCGGGAGCGCGTGGAGAACGAGGCGCTGGTGCGTGAGGAGAAAGAGCCGGCCTCGCACCGCCTGCTGCGACTCGCGACGGTCGGTGCGGGGACCTGGCTCATCACGACCTTCTCGCTGCTCCTCTCCAACACGGTCCACGAGCGGAACATGAACCCCGCCTGGATCGTCGTCCCGCTCCTCACGACGCTGTCGCTCGGCGCCGTGAGCAATGCGCTCGACGTGCAGTTCATCCCGACGAAGCTACGCGACTGGTGGCAGACGGGCGTGCGCGACCGCCTCTGGAACAGCCGCGCCGGCGCATGGCTCGCGAAGCGGCTCGGCGCACCCGAGCGCTCGCGCGCGATCGGCGGCGGCGTCTTCCGCGCCACCGAGTCCGCGCTCGGCGTCGCCGTCTCCGAGCTGTTCGCCGCGCTGCCGAAGAGCTATCGCGAACAGCTCGCCGACCTGCCCGCTACCGTCGAAGCGCTCGAGGCGCGCGCGGCGGAAGCGCGCGCCGAGGCCGACATGGTGGCAGCGCTCGCGCCGTCGGGCTCGGCGGACGCCGACGCGCTCGAGGCGCGGCGCAGTGCCGCCGCCGCGCAGCTCGCGGAGAGCGTCGCGGCGCTCGAGGGAATCCGACTCGATCTCCTCCGGCTGCACGCCGGCGCGAGCGATCTCGCGCCGCTCACCACGCTGATCGACGCCGCGCGCCTGCTCGGCGAGGACGTGCGCCGGCTCGCCGATGCTCAGCGCGAGGTGGACGTCATTTCGTGAAGAAGGACAGGCCGGCGAGCAATCCGAGGCGGAACGCCTTGTTGTCGAAGCCGTAGCCGGTGTTCGCCTCGAGGCGCCACGCGATGTTCTGGCGCGCGGGAAGCTCGACGCCGAGGCCGGCGCCCATGAAGAACTCGCTGTCGTCCTTGCCGCCGCTCGACGCACCCTGCACGCCGATGAACGGCCGCACGTACACCACGGAGACCGGCGTCGGCGCGGTGATGTCCGACGGAGGCGCGAGGTGATACAGCGCGCCGACCTCCAGATCGTAGACGAACACGCCGTCGGCGCCCTCGACCTTCGTCCAGGAAAGGAAGGTCGCCGGCTCGATCGACCATCTCGAGTTCGGAAGGAAGAACCCGACGCGGAAGCGCGACGCCGGCAGCGTGATCTGCACCGAGGATTGATCGCCGAAGCCGAACGTCGCGCCGGCGTCGATGCCGAACTCCAGGGTGTTCGGTCCGCTCGACGGCGAGCGCTGCGCGGACGCGATGGAGCCTGTCGCGGCGATCAGGCCGACCAGGGTGGCGATGACGACGAACGGACGACGCGGCATGCGATGCTCCGGGTTCCGGGTGAAACGGCTCGGCACGATACCGCGGCGTGCGACATCGTTCAGAGTCAGGCGGTGGTGGCGATGCTCGAAAGGGCGCGGGTGAGGTCCGCGACGGCGACGGGCTTGGTGAGGTGGAAGTCGAAGCCCGCGTCGGTCGCGCGCTGCTTGTCGTTTTCCTGGCCCCACCCCGTCACGGCGATGAGGAGCATCTGCTTTCCCCACGACTCCTCGCGGAGCCGACGCGCGACCTCGTAGCCGCTGAGCCGCGGCATGGCGATGTCGAGCAGCGCGACGTCGGGGCGGAAATCCGCCGCGGCGTCGAGGCCGGCGAGACCGTCGCATGCCTGACGCGCGTCGTAGCCGAGGACGCGCAGGAGGCGGCACATGCTCGTCGCGCCGTCGGCGTGGTCGTCGACGACGAGCACGCGGAGCTTGTCGTGCGGCGCGCCGAGCGTGTCGTCGGCCGCCGACAGCGCGTGGGCCTGCCGCGTCACGAGCGACAGCCGCACGGTGAACTCGCTGCCGAAGCCGAGCCCCGCGCTCGACGCCGTCACGTCGCCGCCATGCATCTCCACGAGACGCTTGACGAGTGTGAGCCCGATGCCGAGCCCACCCTGATCGTGGACGTACGAGGGCCGAACGCGGCGGAACAGGTCGAAGATCGTCGGCAGCTCGCCCGCCTCGATCCCCATGCCGTCGTCCCGCACGCGGACGAGCACTTCGTTGCCGCGTGCTTCCACGATCACCTCGATGCGCTCCCCCTCGCGCGAGAACTTCGCGGCGTTGTTGATCAGGTTCGCGAACACCTGCGACAGGCGCACCGGATCGGCGTCGACCGTGAGGCGCTCCGGCGGAAGCGCAAGGACGAGCGTCTGCCGCCGCTGCTCGACGAATGGGTGCGTCGTCTCCACCGCGGTGCGCAGCATGCGCGCGAGATCGACCGGTTCCCTGCGGATCTCGAGGCGGCCGTGGTTGATGCGGCTGACGTCGAGCAGGTCGTCGACCAGCCGGGTGAGGTGCGTCGTCTGCCGCACGATCACGTCGTGCGCCCACTGCATCTCCGGATTGACGGCGCCGCCGAGCTCGAGGCACTGCACCGCATTGAGGATCGGCGCGAGCGGATTGCGGAGCTCGTGCGCGAGGGTGGCGAGGAACTCTTCCTTGCGGCGGTCGCTCTCGCGCAGGCGCTCCTCGGCGAGCATGCGCTCGAGCAGGTCCGAGGCCTGCCGGGCGAGGATGTCGAGCAGGCGCAGGTCACGCTCGCTGGGCGCGTGGACCTCGAGCCAGTGCGTCGTGAACGCGCCCATGAGACGCCCCGCGCGGGAGAGCAGCGGCGTGCTCTGAACGGCACGGACGCCATTGCTGAGGAGGAAGGTGAGCTCCTCGGAACCAGCCATGAACTCGCACTTCGTCACGTCGGAGACGATGACGCGGCGCTTCGTGCGGAGCACCTCACCGCAACACGTGCGCGTGCTCACGTCCACCTTGTGCCAGCGCTCCATCGCCTCGGGGGTGAATCCCCGATTGGCGATCAGCTCGAGGTGGCCACCGCCCTTCCCGTCGTCCTTGAACATCTGCAGGCTCGCGTAGTCGGAGTGCATGATGGACAGGGCGGCGTCGAGGATCCGTTCGCGGAAGCCCTTCTCGTCGTTCTCGGTGATCAGCTCCGAGCTGATCGCCTGGAGGAGACGGGAATCGGCGAGATCCGATTCGAGGCGCAGCTGCGCCACGCGGTCCTGGGTGAGCGTGAGCCGATAGCCGATCGACGCGAAGCGCGCGAGGCTCGTGAGGAGACGCAGGTCCTCGGCATCGAAGCGGCGTCCGGCACGCTCGTCGAGCGAGGCGACCCACAACGTCCCGACGGGCCGGTCCTCGAAATGGAACGGGATGACGAGCATCTCGGAGATCGGATCGTGCCCGGGCGGTTGTCCGAAATGCCGCTGCGGCTGCAACGCCAGCACCGGTGCGTTGCGCTGCACGACCAGACCACACACGCTTCGCTCGTACGGGATCGTTCCGCCGGTGAAGTGCGCCCACCGGCCGGCGATCGCGTGCCAGCGGAACACTTCGTGGTCGCCGTCCACCTCGAGCATGCTGATGCCGGCCGCGTCGCCCTGGCAGAGCGTGCACGCGGTGTCGACGAGACGGCGGAGGACGCGCTGGCTCGCGGTGCCGCCCGCGACGCTCGCCATCTCTTCCATCAACGCGGTGACGGCGAGGTGCTCGGCGTGGAGGTCGCGGTCGCGCGGTGTGCGACGCGTGAGCTGCGACGTGATGATCACGTCTTCGAGCGGCAGCCGGCCGTCGCGCAGCGGCGGCGCGGCAGAGTTCGAGCGCTGCGCGGATGGCAGGTCGAGCATGTGGACCTCTCGGAGCGACGTCGCGTCGAGCGTAGGGGGGCGTCGAATGTTGTCGGGGTCGGGCGTCGATTGCCAGTTGCTGTTGTGAGATGCAGAGATGCGGGATCAAACGGCCTCGGCAATCAGCCGCATTGCAAGGTCGCTCCGTCCGCGTTAGCTCATCCCCGCATCTCCGCA
>JAEKKK010000142.1 GCA_019510405.1 Gemmatimonadota bacterium
AGCAGCAGCGCCAGCATCGACGTCACGCCCTGGAACGCCCCGATGGCGATGGCGTAGATCCAGATGAGCCGCGAGGCCGGTGCGGCGGAGTGGCTGACGACGTGCGCGATCGCTTCGCGCGAGCGGGCGCGTTGGCCGGTGGCCGCCTTCGACTCCGCCGCCTCCGTCATGTCGCGCGACTCGCGCAGGTAGCGCCAGGCGAAGGCGATGTTGACGACGCACAGCGCCGCGGCGAACAGTCCGGGACCGCTCGAGCCCAGGTGATGGGACAGCGATCCGAGCACCGGCCCGATCGCGACGCCGGCGTTGGTCGCCGCGGAGAGCCAGCCGAGTGCCTTGGCCCGCTCGTCGGGCGCGGTGCTGTCGGCGACGTACGCCTGGATGACGCCGACCGTGCCGCCGCCCGCGCCCTGCACGATCCGCGACAGGAAGAGGAAGAACATCGGATGCGGCAGCTTCAGCGCGAAGGCGAAGATGACGTACGCGATCACCGACGCGCTGAGGCCGACGAGGAGCGCGGGCCGACGGCCGTATGCATCCGAGAAGCGACCCCACATCGGCGCGCTGATGAGCTGCGCGACCGAGAACGAGCTGACGAGCATCCCGACGACCAGCCCGCCGGCGCCGAGCGACTTGGCGTAGAAGGGCAGCAGCGGGATGACCATGAGGAGCCCGGCCATGTCGATGAAGGCCGTGATCATCAGGATCCACAACTTGCCGCGGCTTTCGCTCCCGCTCGTCCCTGTCGTTCCCATTACGCCATGTATCCGGTCAGACCTTCATTGTATCCGCGGCCCGTCATTCGATGGCCGTCTTGCCGAGGGCGGCGGGCGCCACGGCGCGTCCGACGACGCCCGCGAGCGCGACGATCGTGAGCACGTACGGTATCATCTCGACGAACTGCGACGGCAGCGCCTGCGATCCCTGCAACTGGATCTGCAGCGTCTCGGCCGCCGCGAACAGCAGACAGGCGAGGCCGGCGCGCACCGGATCCCACCGCCCGAAGATGGTCGCCGCGAGAGCGATGAAGCCGCGCCCCGCCGTCATCCCGTCGGTGAACTGGTGCTGGTCGAGCGCGAGATACGCCCCGCCAAGGCCGGCGAGCATGCCACTGAGCAGCACGGCGAGATAGCGCACCCTTGCTACCGGCACGCCGACGGACGCCGCCGCGGTCGGATGCTCGCCGACGGCGCGCACCCGCAAACCAAATGGTGTACGGTACAGCAGCCACGCCGTGGCCGGAATGACGAGGATCCCCAACCACACCAACGGATTCACGAGCAGCGCGCCGAAGCCGGTGCCGCTTCCCTGCACGGTGAAGCCCGCGACGCGCGGCGAATTCGACGACGAGTCGAAGAACAATCTCAGTAAGTACCGCGTCAGTCCGATGGCGAAGAGATTGATCGCGATGCCGGCAACTACCTGGTCGGCGCGGAAGCGGATCGCACTCACGGCATAGATGAGCGCCAGCACCGCGCCACCCGCCACTGCAGCGGCAACTCCAGCCCACGGCGACCCGGAGTAGTAGCTCGCCCAGACAGCGGTGAAGGCGCCGCCGAGCATGTAGCCCTCGAGAGTGAGCGCGATGAGCCCCGACCGCTCGCTGATCACGCCCCCCGCGGCGGCGAGCAGATAGGGAATGGCGATGCGCAGGGTCTGCGCGAGGAAGGCGAGCAGGATCACCGATCCCCCCCGCCGCGCCGCATGCGCAGCAGCCGTCGCACCTCGGGCACCGACGTCGCCACGGCGAGGATCACCACGGCCTGTAGCACGTCCACCATCTGCTTCGGCACCAGCGCGTTCACGGCGAGCCCGCCCTGCGACAGCGTCGCGAACAGGAGCGCCGCCAGCCCGATTCCGAGTGGATGGCTGCGTCCCACCAGCGCCACGGCAATGCCGAGGAAGCCGGCGCCGGTCGCGAACCCTTCTTCATAGTAGTGCTTGTAGCCGAGCACGTAGTTCAACCCGCCGATGCCGGCGATCGCGCCGGACAGCGCGAGCGCGCGCCACGTCACCCCGCCGACGTCGATGCCGCCGTACTCCGCGGCGTGCGGCTGCAATCCGACGGCGCGCAGCTCGAAGCCGCGCCGCGTCCGGAAGAGGAACCACCACAGTCCCACCATCGCGAGGATCGCGAGCACGATCACGACGTTCGCCGCCGAGCCCTGGAAGGCGGGCCACAGATCCGCCAGCCGCGGCAGACGCCCGCTCCGGATCTCTGCCGTGTGCAGCGTGTCGGGAACATGCAGCCTGGTGGACGTGAGATAGTTCAGCAGCGCGAGCACGATGAAGTTGAGCATGATCGTGACGATCACTTCGTGCGCGCCGAAGCGGGCCTTGAGCACACCAGGCACCGCGCCGACCGCGCCGCCACCGATCGCCGCGGCGAGGATGTAGACGGGAAGACAGAGCAGCGCGGGAAATCCCGCCGGCAGCACGAGCCCGATGAGCGCCGCACAGAATCCCCCCGCGGCGAGCTGGCTCTCGGCGCCGATGTTGAACAGCCCCGCACGAAGTCCGAGCGCGACGGCGAGGCCGGTGAAGACGAGCGTCGTCGCCTTGTATAAGACCTGACCAAACCCGTAAGCATTCCCCCAGGTGCCGTCGAGGAGGAGCCGGTACACCGCGCCGGGCGACTGGCCGAAGGTCAGGATCAGCACATCGCCGACGACGGCGGCGAGCAGCAGGGCGACGAGCGGCGGGAGCACCGCCTCCTCGAGCTGCGTTCGTCGCGACGCGCCGGGCCGCGTGATCGACGCGGCCGCGGGCGCCGGTACGTCGCCCACGGGCATGAGCGTCGGGTCGGGAGCGCTCACGCAGCGCGCTCCGCGCCGGTCATGTAGGGGCCGAGCGTGTCCGGCGTGGCGCCACTGCGCGGGAGGAGGGCGACGATGCGCCCGCCGTACATCACGGCGACGCGGTCCGCCAGCGCGAGCACCTCGGCGAGGTCCGCCGAGACGAGCAGCACCGCCTTCCCCTGATCGCGCGCTTCACGCAGCCGCGCGTGGATGAACTCGATCGCGCCGACGTCCACACCGCGGGTCGGCTGGGCGGCGAGCAGCACCTTGAAGTCGCGCGCCATCTCGCGCGCGACGACGATCTTCTGCTGGTTGCCCCCGGACAGTGCGCGCGCGGCGAGCGACGGATTGTCCGGTCGAATGTCGTAGCGCGTGATCAGCTCGCGCGCGTGGTCGAGCATGCGCGGCGTGTCGAGCGCGGCGCCGCGCGTGAAGCGATGCTGCTGTCCCAATATGAGATTCTCGGCGACCGTGTAGTCGAGGATCAGCGCGCGCTCGTGGCGGTCTTCCGGAATATGAGACAGTCCCGCGTCCCCACGGGCGCGAACGTTCAGCGTCGCGAGGTCGCGGCTGGCGAGGGCGATCGAGCCCGTGTACGGGCGCAGGCCGGCGATCGCCTCGACGAGCTCCGTCTGGCCATTCCCCTCGACGCCGGCGATGCCGAGGATCTCGCCGGGCGCGATGCTGAACGTCGCCGACTTCACCACCGGCTGGCCGTTCGCGCCGTGCACCACCAGGTCGCGCACCTCGAGCAGCGCGGAGACGGCGCCGAGCTCCGGAAGCAGCGGGGTCCCCATGTACTCGGCGTCGAGCGCGAGCGCGACGTCGCGTCCGACCATCGCGCGCGCAATCGCCTGCGGGGTCGTTCCGGCAGTCGCCATGCGCGCAACCGTCTTTCCGGCGCGCATCACGGTGATCGTCTCCGAGACGTCGATCACTTCGTCGAGCTTGTGCGTGATCAGAACTATTGTGCCACCGGCATCGCGGATCGACCGGCACACCTGCCACAGCTCGCGCACCTCGGGTGGCGACAGGACAGCCGTCGGCTCGTCGAGGATGAGGATCTTCGCGCCGCGGTAGAGCGTCTTGAGGATCTCCACGCGCTGCGCCTGGCCGACGGTGAGGTCGGCGACCCTCGCCGCGGGCGGCACGGCGAGGCCCGTCTCCGCGCTCAGCTTGCGCACCGCTTCTTCCGCCGCGGCGCGGTCGAGCACGGGGCCGCGCGTCAGCTCGGAGCCGAGCATCACGTTCTCGGCGACGGTGAGCGTGGGGACGAGCATGAAGTGCTGGTGCACCATCCCGACGCCGGCGGCGATCGCGTCGGCGGTGGACCAGCCGGTGACGTCGCGGCCGTCCACTTCCATCGTGCCGGAGTCGGGGGAGTACATCCCCGCGAGCACGCGCATGAGCGTGGACTTGCCGGCGCCGTTCTCCCCGACGAGCGCGTGGATCTCCCCATGCGCCACCTCGAGCTCCGCGCCCCGATTGGCCTGCACGGGCCCGAACGACTTGACGATGTCGCGGAGCCGGATGGCGAGAGCGGAATTGTCGGGCATTACTTCGTGCTGGGGACCGAGATGCGGCCGGCGACGATGTCCTGCCGGAGCTGCTCGAGGCGGGCGTGGACGTCGGGGGGGATCAGCTTCGCGTTGTTCTTATCATAGATGTAGCCGACGCCCTGCTCGGCCAGACCATACTGATAGATGCCGCCGGTGAAGGTGCCGTCCTTCGTCTTCTTGATCGCATCGTAGACGGCGTTGTCGACGCCCTTCACCATCGACGTCAGCACGTAGCCCGGCGCCTCCGCGTACTGATCGGCGTCGACGCCGATGGCGAGCTTGTTCGTCTGGCGCGCCGCCTCGAAGACGCCGAGTCCCGTGGAGCCCGAGGCGTGGAAGATCACGTTGGCGCCCTGCTGATACTGGGCGAGCGCGATCTCCTTCCCCTTGCCCGGATTGCGAAAGGCTTCGGGGGTCACTCCAGCGTATTGCGCCAGGACAGTGCAGTCGGGACAGACCTGGTGGACGCCGGCCTCGTACCCCGCCTCGAACTTCTGGATGAGCGGGGAGTCCATGCCGCCCACGAAGCCGACTTTCTTCGACTTGCCGACCAGCGCGGCGAGGGCGCCGACGAGATAGGAACCCTGCTCCTCGCGGAACTTGAGCGCCGCGAGGTTGCTCGGCGGGGGGATGACCTTGCCGTCCTTGTCGGTGGCGACGGAGTAATCGACGCCGGCAAATTTTGTGGTGGGATACTCCTTTGCCAGTTGAGTAAGGTCGTCGGTGAAGATGAAGCCGACGCCGATGACGAGGTCCATCCCTTCGGCGGCGAGCAGCCGGAGCCCCGACTCTCTGTCCGACCCTTCGCCGGGCTCGATGAAGCGGACGCGGACGCCGAGCTCCTTCTGGGCGCGCTCGGCGCCGAGGTAGGCGCCGTCGTTGAACGACTTGTCGCCGCGCCCGCCGAGGTCGAACACGACGCCGACGTCCACGGTGTTGCCAGCGGGGGGCTTTTCGGCGCCGGAGGGGTGGGCGAACAGGAGGGCGACGTGGACGACGAGGAGGACGCCCACGAGGAGAAGCAGCTTCCGCATGATTCGGTGAAAGCTCGTCCCCGGGCGAGAGGGGGGCAAGGTGACTGCGTTGGACGTCAGCGCCGACGAAAGCGCATATTTCTGCATGCTGCGTCGGACAGAATTCGAGAGCGCGCTCCGGCGCGCTGCCGCGATGCTCGATCGAGCCGGCGTGACGATCAGCGCCATGGAGCTGCCGCGCATCGAGGTGGCGGACTTCGGGCTCGGGGAGCTGGAGCGCACCGGCCTCCAGCTCCTGACGTACGTGAACACCGACCGCTACTGCGCCAAGGAGCTCGTGCTCTTTCCGTGGCAGACCTGCCCCGAGCACCGGCATCCTCCGGTGGGCGAGGACCCTGGAAAGATGGAGACCTTCCGCTGCCGATCCGGCTCGGTGCGGCTGTACACGGAGGGAGAGCCGACGTCGAACGCGCTGCGGCTGCCGGCGGGTAGCGAGCGATACTACACCGTCTTCCACGAGCTCGTGCTCGGCCCGGGCGACCAGTACACGATTCCGCCGAACACGCTGCACTGGTTCCAGGCGGGAGCGGATGGCGCGGTCGTGACGGAGTTCTCGAGCACGAGCCGCGACGCGCTCGATCTGTTCACCGATCCGCGGATCGTGCGGGCGCCAATGGTCGGAGGAGGATAGGTCCAGTCGACTCGCGGAAGCCGGCGAGCGCCGGAGTCTCCCGAGCGGAACTCTTGCGAATGCGGACCGGGCCGGTTGATTCGGTCACCAACGGTTACCCCGAGGGCCGAATGCAGATGTCCCGCTGGTCGTCGATCGCGCTGTTCGTCGCACTGCTCGCCCCCGCGCTCGAGGCGCAATCACAGGAAGATGCAAGCCCGGTCGCGGCGACGGTCGTGCCGCGGCGCACGCTGAACTGGTCGGGATACGACGCGCTGGGCTTCGGGGCGCTGGGCGGTGGGCTCGGAGCGTTGGCCGGCATCGCGACGGCCCCGTCGGACAGCTGGGGTCCGGGCGACAGCTTCGTTCCACTCGTGCTGGGCGGGACCGTACTCGGCGCGATCGTCGGATCAGCGGTCGGGAGCGGTGTGGAGAAATCGGTGCGGCAGGGCCAGCCTGTCAGTGGCGGGCGTCGTGGATTCGTGGCTCTCGGTGTGGCGCTCGCGGGCGGAGCGGTCGGAGGGGTGGCGTCCTTTCTCCTCATCAATCCGCATCACGACACGGTCACGAGCCAGAACGACGACACGGCAGTCGCCGCCGGGTGCATCGGCGCCGGAATGCTGCTCGGTGGGTTCTACGCCGGCCGCCACGTCTCCGACCTGGGCGGAGGAGAGGTGACGATCGCGCCGCAGCGTCACGGAGTGGATGGCCGGACGCGCTACGACGTCGGGATGCGCTTCTCGTTCTGACGCGCTCCTCCCACCGGCGACAGCGGTCAGTACCCCAGACCTCCGCCGGCCGGCGGCGCCGAGCTCGTATTGCTGACGATCACCGTCCCCTTCATGCCGGGATGGATGTGGCAGTCGAACTCGAAGGTGCCTGCCGTGGTGAACGTCCGCGCCTGCGACATGTTCGTGTTCGCCCCGGTGATCGGGGCGGGGGCACCGGCGGGGTCGTTGTCGAAGAAGACGTTGTGGGCGACGTCGCCGAAGGTGAAGGTGACCGTGCCGCCGACACCGACCGCGACATTCTCCGGCGTGAAGGTGTTCAGCGAGGTCGCGTTCACCATGGCCGTCATGGGCGGTCCGCCGCCGGGGTTGTTGGACGATCCCGCGTATGTGGACGAGCTGCACGCCGCGGCAAATGCCGCGACCGCGCTCGCGAGTAGTCGGATGATGCGCATGCGAAGCCCTGATGAGAGAAGGGTCGAGCGCGTGTCGGTGCGCTCATCATGGAAGACGTTGCGAGCCCCGGTTTCATTCCACCGGCGCATGCTGGCCGCGAACGTGCGCTGAGGCTGCGGGCACATCCTTCCCCGGACGCGCATGAGCACCCCTCATCTCTTCACGCCGCTCCGCATCGGCGACCTCGAGCTCGCGAACCGCATCGTGATCGCGCCGATGTGCCAGTACTCGGCCGTGAACGGCTGCATGACCGACTGGCACCTGATCCATCTCGGTCATCTCGCGCTGTCCGGGGCAGCGCTGCTGACGATCGAAGCGACCGCGGTGGTCCCTGAGGGGCGGATCAGCTACGCCGACGTCGGCCTCTGGTCGGACGAGACGGAGGGCGCGATCGCGCGGACGCTGGAGAGCGTGCGGCGGTGGTCGGACATGCCGATCGCGATCCAGCTCGCGCACGCGGGGCGGAAGGCGTCGGGGGAGGTGCCGTGGAAGGGCGGACATCAGCTCGCGCCCGACGCGCCGAACGGCTGGCAGACGGAGGCGCCGTCGGCGGTGCGGTTCTCAGCCGACGGCTATGCGCCCGTCGCGCTCGATCGTGCAGGGCTGCGCCGCGTGCGCGATGCGTTCGCGGCTTCGGCTCAGCGCGCCGCGCGGCTCGAGCTCGACGCCGTGCAGCTGCACGCGGCGCACGGCTATCTGCTGCACGAGTTCCTCTCGCCGCTCTCCAACGATCGGAGCGACGAGTACGGGGGAAGTCTGGAGAACCGGATGCGCTTTCCGCTCGAGGTGTTCGACGCGGTGCGCGACGCGTTCCCGCAGGAGCGCACGGTGAGCGTGCGCGTGTCGGGCACCGACTGGGCCGAGGGCGGGTGGGACATCGAGCAGACCGTCGCGTTCGCGCAGGCGCTCGAGGCGCACGGGTGCGAGGTGATCCACGTGTCGAGCGGCGGGCTCACGCCGGCGCAGCAGATCCCCGTCGGTCCCGGCTATCAGGTGCCGCTCGCGCGCGAGGTGAAGCGTGCGACGTCGATGGCGGTGGTCGCCGTCGGCCTGATCACCGACGCGACGCAGGCGGAGGCCATCGTCGCAACCGGTGATGCCGACCTGATTGGATTGGCGCGCGCGATCCTCTACGATCCGCGCTGGCCATGGCACGCCGCGGCGGCGCTAGGGGCGCGGGTGAAGGCTCCGCCGCAGTATCTCCGGTCGCAGCCGAGACAGTTCCGCGATTTGTTCGACGTGGGGTGAGGTGGGGCGAACGCGATCGGCGTTCAATGTTCCGACGGCGCGTGCCTTCGGGTTCCAGACCGGCGTTCCAAGTTTCTTGACCCCCCTCGTGACGAGGCGACGGTTCGAGCCATCGGCGTTCATCACGCCGACCTGAAATGACTTGAGATCGAGGTACGCGATGGCCTTCCCGTCTGGTGACCACGCGCCCAACCCGAGAGAGTCGGCATAGCTCGTGATCTGCTGATACGACGTGCCATCCGGCTTGACGGTCGCCAGTGCGACGTGAGAAAGGTTGTCGGTGGTCAAGAGAAGCATCCGATCGCCCGTCGGGGACCATCGCCCCTCGAACGACATGGCGTTTCCCGAGAGAGGAATCGCGCCCGTGCCGTCGACGGACGCCGTCCAGATGCGATCGAACGGCACGACGCCGTCGAAGTTGAATTCACGAAAGGCGATCGTGCGGCCATCCGGCGACGCGGCAAACTGCATCATCAGTCCGTTGCACACCGGCGAGCACGGGGTGAGCATGGGCTCGATGGCCGCGTAGCGAATCGCCCGCAGGTCGCTGCCGTCCAGGGCGGCCGTACAGAGGTCGGACGTCCGCCCGAAACGGTCGCAGCCGAAGTAGAGACGTGCGCCGTCGGCCGACCAGGTGAGGTCGAAATCGCGCGGAGAGGTGCCGGCCAGCGGATGCGCGTTCGCGCCATCGGCGTCGGCGATCACGACGTGGTCTCCCGTCGAGTCGCGCTTCACGTACGCGATGTGCGCTCCATCGGGAGACCACTGCGACCCGAATTCACTATCGGAGCCGGAGGTCAGCGCCTTCGTGTCCGTACCGTCGGCGGTGACGGAATAGATATGGAAGCGATTGTTCGTGTACTTCCCATAGATGAAGCGCGTGCCGTCGGGCGACCACGGCCCGAGGTACTTGAAGCCTGGCCCGGTCGTGAGCTCGAAGGTGCGCCCGTCTTCCGCGAGGTACGCGAGCTGGCTCGTGGTGGAATCGACCGCGTGTTCGTAGACGAACCCGCCCAGGCAGGTCGCTCCGACGGTAACGGTATCCGTGACGCCCGCCTTGGCCGTGTACGAGATGCTGTCGGTCGTGGCGCTGCACTGTGGGGCCATGTCCCCGATGCGGACCGCGTGAGTGCCGGGCGAGAGGGCGTCGAACACGACCGACGAATCGGACGTGAGGATGCGCACGAACGCGCCGTCGAGCAGCGCGCTGAAGCCATCGGCGTCCCGCCCGTTCCCCTCGAGATTCAGCGAGACGACGAGCGTTCCCGCCGCCGGCGAGCTGGGGGGCGGGGGCGGAGGCGGGGTCGTCACAACCGGCGTGATGTCCGCCGCGCAGGCCAGTTGAACCAGGGAGAGCGCGACGACCGCGAAGGCGGGCGCGCGGAGACGAGTCGAGTCGAACATGGAGTGCGTGCTGCTCGTGGTCGGAGGGGTCCCCCGTCCGTGTGACGGATGAGTCTGCCAAGTTTGGGACGGGTCTCCGATCCGTGCAAGCGGATACCGCGCGGTTTCGCCCTGTCTTCGGTCGAGCTCATCGAGTTGGGGCAGAGCGCGACGTAAACGACGCGAATGTGTCCGCGCTGGCCGTGGCACGCCGCGGCGCTAGAGGCGCGGGTGAAGGCTCCGCCGCAGCATCTCCGGTCGCAGCCGAGGCAGTACCGGGAGCTTTTCGAGACGGGGTGATGAGCGGAGCGCGCGAAGGGCGCTCACCGCTCCCGTGGCCCGCGCCTTCGGGTTCCAGACCGGCAGAAAGCTGAACGCCATCCCGTGCGTGACCAGCTGGCGGCCGGTGCCATCCGGATTCATCACACCGATCTGTCCCGCCTTGATGTCGACGTAGGCGATGGACTTCCCATCGGGGGACCAGGCGCCTGCCTGGAGGTACGCGTCGAAGCCGGTGATCTGACGATAGCCGGTGCCGTCCGCGTTGACGGTCGCCATCGCATATCGATATGCGTCGTCACTGATGTGGAGCAGCAGGCGGTCGCCTGATGGCGACCATTTGCCTCCGAACGAGGGCGTGCTGCCGGAGAGCGGAACCGCGCCCGTGCCGTTGAGGTTCGCCGTCCACACACGCTGCGACGCGGCGTCACTGAGCATCTCGAAGGAGATCTTCCCGCCGGCGGGCGCCGTCTGGAAATTCTCCGCGAGCTGGGCGCAGATCGGCGTGCACGGCGACATGGCGGAGTCGAGCGCCGTGTACGTGACCGCTCGGAGGTCGCTGCCATCGAGCGCCGCGGTGCAGAGGTCGTATATCCGCCCGAACCGGTCGCAGCCGAAATACAATCGTGAGCCGTCGGTGGACCACGCTGCGTCGATCTCGTTCGAGCCGGCAGTGGCGATCAACGGATGTGCGTTCGCGCCATCGGCGTCGGCGATCGCGATGTAGGCGCCGGTGCCGGTCTGCTCGAACGCGATGTGTGCACCGTCGGGGGACCACTTCGGTCCGTACTCGTGGCCGTTGCCGGAGGTGATGGTCTTCGGGTCCGTGCCGTCGGCGCGGACGGTGTGCAGATGGAAGTGACCGTTCTCGTACTGCGTGTAGAGCAGCCGCGTGCCATCGGGCGACCAGGAGTCGATGATCTTGATGTCAGGGCCGTTCGTGAGCTGGATCGTGCGCCCGTCCTCGGTGAGATACTTGATGTCGTACCGCATGGTATCGACGACCTCGACGTAGGCGAACCCACCGAGGCAAGCCACCTGGACGGAGACCGTATCGGTGGCGCCGGCCTTCACCGTGTGCGTCAGGCTGTCGGCCGAGGCGGCGCAATGCGGTGCGACGCCACCGAAGCGGAGCGTGTGATCGCCGGCCGACAGGTTGTCGTACGTCACCGACGTCGGATCGTCCGCGACGGTGCGCGCCGGTGCGCCGTCGAGCGTGGCGCTGAAGCCGTCGGCGTCGCGGCCATTGCCCCATGGCTGGACCATGACGACGAGCTTCGCGGCGGTCGACGAAGGCGGGTTGGTCACGTCGTGCGAGTCCCCGGCGGCGCCGCACGCCAGCTGCACGAGGGAGAGCGCGAGGATTGCGACGGTAGTCGCGCGGAGACGCATCGAATCGGACATCGCTATGGCTGTGACGAGGAGGGCGAGTCCGACGTCGAACCCGGCTGAGCGGCAAGTCTGCGGTCGTGATGAAGCGAGTGCAAGCACAGTTTCGCGTTGGGACAGAGCGCGACACTATGCACCTGCGGTTTCTCACAGAGAGCACAGAGAGCACAGAGCACAGAGAAAAGCGGCTCTCTGTGACCTCTGTGACCTCTGTGAGAAAAAACCGAGGTCCAAGGGATCCTGCCGTTGCCGCGTGATTGCCGTCGAGATCTGCGTTCCGTGGTTGAAGAGCCCTCGGCACGTGCAGATCCCTCGACTCGCTCCGCTCGCTCGGGATGACAAGCACTCGCTGCGCTCGCTCGGGATGACAAGCACTCGCTGCGCTCGCTCGGGATGACAATGAAACGGCCCCGGCGCGCCGAAGCGTCCCGAGGCCGATCACCACTCACCAACTCACCACTCACCAACTCACCAACTCACTCAGTCCTGCCCCTGATGCTCGTGATCACCGCGGCCGTCGTGATTGTCGTCGCGGAAGACGCGGAACGAGCGGCGGATGTTGGCCGCGATGTAGGCGTTGTTCGGTTGACCGAGGCCCACCGTCCTCGGGTCGATCGTCGTACCGTCCTGCGTCTTGAACCAGCGCGACGGATCGACTGCCACCGTCACGGCCGGCGTCGTGCTCTCCGTGAGATCGAGCGGCGGACGGAAGGGAATGTAGATCTCCGATCGCAGGTTGCTGACGAAGGTGAACGGTGCGCCCTTGTACGTGCCCTCGATACGGACGCTCGTACCGGCGAAGTCCGGGTGCGCCGCGATGAAGTCCGCGGCGCCACGCTGGCGGCTGTCCGCGGTGAGCGCGGTGATCCGCGCGTGAAGGTTGCGATACTTCCCGGCCGGCACGGGCGCCGACAGCTCGACCTTCGCGTCCGGCGTGAGCGGGAGATCGACGAGCATCGGCGCGAGCTTGATCTCGTGGCAGTCGTCGCGACGCTCCACGTTGTCGGCGCTGTCGTCGTCGGTGGTGTCGGGACGCACACAGGCGCTGTCGATGCGCGACAGCTCGATGTGCGACAGCACGAGCTGCACCTTCGTGAGTGTGATGTCGTCGGCCGTGGTGGACGTCGTCGGCGTCCCGTCGAGCAGCCGTGCCGCGCTCACGTTCGACGACGCGGGGGCGACGCGGAAGGCGACGCTGACCATCGACGACGCCGACGGGGCGGCCGCATCGCTGCACGCGGCGAGGGCGACCACGGGGACGAACATGAAAGCACGCGCGACACGTGCGCGCGGAGACATCTGGGGCATGCGACTTCCTCCGGCTGTGTGGAAACCAATCAGTTGCAGAACAACCGGCGTGAAGATCCGGCGCGGACCGGCCAGCGGCTGTGATCGGCAGCACGGCCTACCGCATTGGGACAGAGCGCGACATGATGAACGCGTGTCGATCGCCGACCGCTTCCGCTCGCACGACGTCAACAACCAGCCGCCACCGCTGGCGCCGTTCGACGCGTACGCCACCGACCCGGCGCTGCGCGAGGCGCTGGCGCGCGAGGGTGGTGGATGGGCCGAGTCGCAGGTCGCCGCGTATGGTCCGATCGCGGGGGGCGAGGCGATGGCACTCGGCGTCGCCGCCAATGCGAATCGGCCGACGCTGCGTGCCTTCGATCGATATGGGCATCGCATCGACGAGGTCGAGTTCCATCCGGCCTATCACCGGTTGATGGAGCTCGCGATCGAGCATGGTGTCAGCGGCTTCGCATGGCGCAACGTGCGGCGCGAGGGCGCGCACGTCGCGCGCGCGGCGCTGATGTACCTGCACAACCAGGCCGACCAGGGAACGAGCTGCCCGCTCACGATGACGTACGCCTGCGTGCCGTCGCTCGAGCACCAGCCCGACCTCGCGCGCGAGTGGACGCCGCGCATCGCCGCGACCGCGTACGACGGCCGCTCCGTTCCGGCCAAGGTGAAGCAGGGGAACACGATCGGGATGGGGATGACGGAGAAGCAGGGCGGCTCCGACGTGCGCACGAACACTACGCGCGCCACGCCCGTCGTCGTCGCCGGTGCCGGGCAGCTCTACGAGCTCGTGGGACACAAGTGGTTCTTCTCCGCGCCGATGAGCGACGCGCATCTCGTGCTCGCGCAGACGGACGATGGACTGTCGTGCTTTCTGCTCCCGCGCTTCGCGCCGGACGGCACGCGCAACGCCGTGCGCATCCAGCGGCTCAAGGACAAGCTCGGGGACTGGAGCAACGCGAGCGCGGAGGTGGAATTCCACGGCGCGCTGGCGTGGATGGTCGGCGATCCGGGACATGGGCTCCAGACCATCCTCCAGATGGTCGCCCTGACGCGGCAGGACTGCTGCATCGGCTCGGCGAGCATCATGCGGCAGGCGCTCGTGCGCGCCGTGCATCACGCGCGGCATCGTCGCGCGTTCGGCAAGCTGCTCGTCGAGCAGCCGTTGATGCGCAACGTGCTGGCCGAACTCGCCCTCGAGAGCGAGGCCGCGACCGCACTCGCGTTTCGCGTCGCACGTGCGGTGGACGCGAGCCCGCGCGACGCGCGCGAGCGTGCGCTGGCGCGCATCATCACGGCGATCGGCAAGTACTGGGTGTGCAAGCGCTGTCCGCCGTTCGTCGCGGAAGCGCTGGAGTGTCTCGGCGGGAACGGCTACGTGGAGGAGTTCGACGTCGCGCGTCTATTCCGCCAGTCGCCGTTGAACTCGATCTGGGAGGGGAGCGGGAACATCCAGTGCCTCGACGTGCTGCGCGCGATGCGGAAGGAGCCCGCGGCGCGCGAGGCGCTGTTCGCCGAGCTGGATGGCGTGCGCGGCGGGAACCGCGTGCTGGATGCGGAGGTCGCGTCGCTCAGGAAGCTGGTGGCGGAGGAGTCGGCGGAGATGGAGGGCAGCTCGCGGCGGCTCGTCGAGCGGCTGGGGATGGCGTTGCAGGGGGCGTGTCTCGTGCGGGGCGGGAACGTCGCGATCGCGGACGCGTTCTGCGAGAGCCGGATCGGGCGAGGGCACGGCGTGGCGTTCGGGACGCTGCCGCCGAGCGCGCCGATGGCGGCGTTGATCGAGCGGGCGTGGGCGGAGTGAGCTACATCTCAGAATTCGTCACAGGCTACGCTCGTACTCGCCATCTCGCCTGGAGGCATTGCCGAATTGCTGCAGCTGACGAGCGTGCGATCTGCCGATCCCGAGCGATAAAACCGCAAAGACTCAATTCGGAGGGAAGGTGGTCTCGTACTCTGTCCTCGGTGCCGCGGTCATGATCGCCTTCTCCCTCGGGGTCCTCATTGGCCGCCGGGATCCGCGTCGCCAACAGCCCGGCGGAACGCAGGTCGGTGCGAGGTCCCGCGCCAAGGGTATTGGGGACCAGCGAGGGTCGGAGGCAGAGGCGACACCTGCCCGCTATACCCTATCCGCTCAAGACGCCGTCCTGGATGCCGAGTTGCGCGAGCATCTGGAGCACGGCCGGATGATCTCGGCAATCAAGCGATACCGCGATCTGACGGGGGTGGGGTTACGAGAGGCCAAGCAGGCGATCGAGGCGCTTCGGTGACAGCCGACGATCTCGCGCGCGCCGCCGCCGGCGAGCCGCCGCACCCACTCGGCACACAGCTCGTCGCCGAGGGGACGGCGAAATGGTGGAAGGACGACAAGGGATATGGCGCGATCGCGTGCGACGCGACGGCGCCCTGGGACATCTGGTCTCATTTCAGCGCGATCGAGACGACGGGCTTCAAGAGCCTCGTCCCCGGCGAGCGCGTCGAGGTCGAATTCTTTCGGGCGGATCAGGAGAGCTTCCGCTATCTCGCGAAGCGCGTCCGCCGGCTCGATGTTTCTGTGAATCCATCACCTTGAACGCATGCGCATTCTGCACACCGTCGTCGTGCTCGGACTACTCTCTGGAGCAGCCGGATCTGCCCACGCCCAGCGCCTGCCGTGGAAGCATGGTGACACGCCGCCCACCCTCGCGGGGTTTCGCCTCCACGAGCGGCCCGACAGCGCGCGTGCCCGCCTGGGCGCCGACGTCACCGTCGACACGTTGGGTACCAGCGACGATGCCGCGCTCGCCTATACGAGCCGTCGACGGGGAATCTCGCTCGTGACGAGTCGACTGGATGGCGTGGCGATCATCTACGTCACGCGCCGCGATGCCGGAATGCTCGATAGCATTCGCGTCGGCGATACTCGCGAGCGAGTCGTGCGGCGCTGGGGCAACCCACCGAGCACGGACGGTCCCAACGCACTGTGGCTGGTCGATGATTGGGTCATCGTCGTCGAACTCGGCGAGGACAAGAAGGTTGTCCGCCTCGCTGTCGGCCGGCAGGGCTAGATTCGTCGTGGAGGACGGTTTCGTCGTCGGCGGTGAGGTCGAGTCTCACCGACCTTCTCCGCTCGGAAGGGCGACCGGCGGGGCGATGCCGCGTCGCCGGTGCTCCAGCGGATCGGCGTGTGGGCGTACGGACTTCCGGCGTCCCCCGAGTGGGAGCTGGGGGATGCCATCCGCACCTTGCTCGAACAGCTGCCGCCCGATCCCGCACTCTGGGAAGCGCTCGCGTCGGAGTTCCGCACGGACGTCTTCTGCGGGTTGTTTCTCGGTGACACGAATCGCGGCGCGGAGATCCCGGTCGAAACGTTGGCGTTGCTCGCGGAACGCCGCCTGACGTTGAGCCTCGATATCCACGGTCCGTAGCCACAAGGAGAGATCAGGCATGCGCTACCTGCTGCTGCTTCCGATCGTGTTGATTGCCGGCTACGTGATCGCGCGGAATCATCATCGCCTGCGCAATCTCGGCATGGGTACGCTCGTCGGCTCGTCCATCCCGCCGCTGACCGGGCTGAGCGAGCACGATGAGCACGATCACGATCACCACGGCCACCACGGTCATGGTCATCATGATCACTCGTCGAGTGCCGACTTCACGCATACGGATTCGACCGACCATAGCTACTAGCCGGTCCATGCAATACCTCGAGCACAACAAAGTCTGGGCGTGGTGCGACGAGCATGGCGTCGCGCTGACGACGACACGCTCGGCGTCGCTCCCGGTCACTGCTATCAGGCCGAGGATCGGGACATGCTCCTCGTGGATCTCGCCCAGATGATGCCGTTCGG
>JAEKKK010000143.1 GCA_019510405.1 Gemmatimonadota bacterium
GGCGTGCGCACCGCACTCGTCGGTGCCGGATACTTCGCGGTGTGGGCGGCGACCGGCGCGCTCGTCTTCCCGCTCGGCGGTGCGGTCGTCTATGCCGCAGTGCACCTCCCTGCGCTCGCCCGCATCGCACCGATCGTCGCCGGCGTGGCCGCGCTGCTCGCCGGCCTGCTGCAGCACAGCGCGTGGAAGGCGCGGCAGCTCGCCGTGTGTCGAGAATCAGCGCCGCACGAGCAGGCGCCGGCGACGCGCGTGCGAACCGCCTGGCGGGACGGCGTGCGGCTCGGCCTCCACTGCGTCGGCTCGTGCGGCGGCCTCACCGCGGCAGGATTGCTCGTCGGCGCGATGGACCTTCGCGTGATGGCCGCCGTGACGGCCGCCATCACCGTCGAGCGGCTCGCGCCGAGCGACGCGCGGATCGTGCGCGTCATCGGAGACGTCGTCGTCGTCGCGGGACTCGTACTGCTGGCTCGTGCGGCGGGACTCGGCGGTCAGGGACTCTGAAGACGCTGCGAGCGCAGCCACGCGAGCGCGGCGTCGGGCGTACTGAACACCGAGTCCTTGCTGTAGCTCTCGGCAAAGGCGTGATACTGTCGCGACATCTCGAAGTGACTCGGATCGCCGAGGACGATCGCGGTGCGCCAGCGCCGTCCCTGGATCGCGGGGAGCACGACGCGCGAGACCATCTCCGCGAGCTCCGATGCGGTGAACACGATGTGACAGTGCCGGAGATCGACGAGCGTGCGACGCAGCGCCAGCACGTCGGGATCGACCAGGTAGCGTCGCCAGTGGGCCATCAGCTCACGGGCGGTGACGTCCCCCGTCCACGTCTCGACGACGCAACCATTCTCGTGGTCGATCGAGTAGGTGATGGGCACGCGTCTCTCCTCGGCGATTGGCGAATGCCATGCTGGCGCGATACGGCCGCGTGGCTCCCCGCGAGGATTGTACCAGACGCAGAACGGGAATGTTGCCGCGTTTCGAAGTGCAGATCCCTCGACTCGCTGCGCTCGCTCGGGATGACACGCCGAGCGCCCGCCGATCAGATCGGCGTCAGCGCCATCCGCCGCGGTCGCTCGCGTACCAGCCCCGCCACCGCGGCGATGCGTGAGAGCGCGTCGCTCCCGGCGATGTCCCAGTTCAGCAGCGCCGCCGATCGCGCCGACGCCGCGCGCGCCATCGACTCGTAGCGCGGCCGGTCGCGCATCAGTGCGATGATCCGCCCCGCGTACGCATCGGCTTGGGCCGACGGATCTTCCAGCACGCCGGTCTCCTCGTCGAGGATGATCGTCGGCACGCCGCCCGTGCGCGTCGCCACGGCCGGCACGCCGTACGCCGCTGCCTCGCAGTAGACCAGCCCGTACGCCTCGGCCTCCGACGGCACCACGAGGAAGTGCGAGCGCGCGAACAGCTCGGCCAATCGCGCGGTGCCCACCGCGGTCCGCTTGCTCACGAACCCTTCCACGCTCACCCAGGTCGGCAGCTCGCGGTCGCCCGGTGGGCGACATCCCACGACCGTGAGCTCGACGGGAATCCCCTGCGCCTCGATCCGCTTCGCCACGTCGACGACGAGATCACCCCGCTTCCGCTCCCAGTCCACGCCGACCCACAGCAGACGGCAGCGCGTGCGCGGACGCTCCGTGATCGCCGCGTCCACCTCGCGCGCCGTGGGCAGCGTCTCGAGGTTCGCGCCGAATGGCACCACGGCACACCGTTCCGTTGGGAGGCCATAGGCGTTCCGCGCCGAAGCTGCGGCCCACTCCGATGCATAGAGTGCGAGCGCGACGTTCTCTGTCGCACGATGTCCCATGATGTCGGCATCTCGCGCACTGCGCGACGACAGCCGCACGAAATCGGGATAGTAGTCCGTCATTGCGGCCGGTGTCGCGTCGTCCCAGCTGATCACCGGCACGCGCAGCCCGCTCAGCGACGCGGCGACCATCGTCGTCACGGCCACCACGGCATCGACGTCCCCCGGGATCATCTGCCGCGCCTGCGCCCCGAACGCGTCCAGCGCACTCGACTCGAAGTTCGCGTGGTAGCGATGCCCCGTCAGTCCGTACCATCGGCGGCGGAGCTTCATCCCGTGCGTCCAGGGATGCGTCAGCGGGCCGACCCGCACGAGCGTCGCGCCGGCCCGCTCCAGCGAGCGCGCGATGTGGTAGTTCAGCCCCGACCAGTGATGCACGTCGGCGGAGCCATTCAGGGTGACGAAACCAAGCTTCACGGAGAGGGAAAAACGGGGGAGGCGGTAGCGGACTGAAGGGTGACGAAGGGGGTGCGCTGCGCGTCAAAAAGCAGACGATCGTCATGCCGTGCCGTCTCTCTCCAGCACCCTCCCCCACCCCGCCCGCCGCCCCGTGCGCGTCTACTTCCCGTGCACCGGTCTTGGCCGGCAGCTCAGGGGCTTCGAGACCTTCACGCTCGAGTGTGCGAGCGCGTTGCGCGACGACCCGCGCGTCGCGCTCACCGTCTTCTCAGGCGCGCCGGTGAGCGGGGTCGAGACGCGCGTCCTCTGGAACCTGCCGCGCTCGAGCCGGCTCGCCGCGTTCGTCGGCCGATGCCTCGGCCGCGACGCGTATTTCGTCGAGCAGCTCACCTTCTTTCTCTCGTTGCTTCCCTCGCTGGTGTTCGGCCGCCCCGAGCTCGTCTACTTCGCCGACCTGAATCTCGGCAACCTGTGCTGGCACTGGCGCCGCCTCACGCGCCAGCGGTTCACGCTCCTCTACTACAACGGCGGGGCGACGACGCGGCCGTTCACGCGCACCGACTTCGTGCAGCAGGTCACGCCGGCGGGACTCGAGAGCGCGCTGGAGCGCGGCGAGCCCGCCGACCGCCAGGCGGTGCTGCCGCACGGTATGCACGTCCCCGCCACGCTTCCCGCTCGCATCACGGGCATGGCACGACGCGCGCTCGGCCTGCCGGCCGACCGCCCGGTCGTTCTCTCGGTGGGGATGATCGACATGACCACCAAGCGGATGGACTACCTCATCCGCGAGGTCGCCGCGCTCCCCGCCCCGCGTCCCTTCCTCTGTCTCCTTGGCGCCGAGGGCGCCGAGTCGAGCGCGGTGCGTGCGCTCGCCCGCGAGCTCCTCGGCAACGACGTGCTCGTGCGCGCCGTGCCGCACGACGCGATCGGCGACTACTACCGGGCCGCCGACGTCTTCGCGCTCGCGTCGGAGCGTGAAGCGTTCGGGCTCGCGTACGTCGAAGCGTTGATGCACGGCCTGCCGATCGTCGCGTTCGACACCGCCGTCACGCGCCACGTGCTCGGCGTATTCGCCATCCTGCGCGATCTGTCCGTCGACGGCGAGGGAGCGCGCGCCATCGCCTCCGCGCTCGCTGCGCCGCTCGCCGATCGGGAGCGCCTCGCGCGCCACGCGTCGGCGCGCGCACGCTTCGACTGGGATGCGCTGCGCGAGCCGTACGTCGAGCTGCTGCTCCGGTCGGCGAGGCGCGCCGCATGAGCACGAAGCTGATCAGCGTCGTCATCCCGACGCGCGAGCGCAACGCGACGCTCGCGCTGTGCCTGGATCGTCTGGCGCCCGGCGCGCAGACGCTGCCGCACGATCAGTACGAGGTGATCGTGAGCGACGACAGCGCGGGACATCTCGCGTTCGAGCTCGTGCGCGACCGCTTCCCCTGGGCGCGCTGGCGGGAGGGACCGGGGCGCGGCCCCGCCGCGAACCGCAACGCCGGCGCGCGCGCCGCGCGCGGCAGCTGGCTCGTGTTCACCGACGACGACTGCCTCCCCGAGCCGCAGTGGCTGGAGGCGTACGTCGCCGCGATGAACCCGAACGAGGAAGCACTCGACGTGCTCGAGGGGCGCACGACCTGCCGTGCCGGACTGGACTCGCCGCGCCAGACGGCGCCGCTCAACCTCGACGGCGGCCGCCTCTGGTCGTGCAACTTCGCCATCCGGCGCGCGGGCTTCGAGAAGATCGGCGGCTTCGACGAACGCTACCCGTACGCGCACATGGAGGACGCCGATCTCCAGTTCCGGCTCCGCAAGGCGGGGTACATGATCCACTTCGTTCCGCACGCGGAAGTCGATCATCCGCCGCGCCCACTCCCGTGGGGGGTGCGGCTGGCACGCGTGCACGAGTCCAGCGTGCTGCACATGGTGCTCCACGGCCCGCGCCGTGGACTCCCCTGGTATCTCGTCAACCAGGCGCGGGCGCGCATGTCGCGCATCGTGCGCGGCCGCAAGTCGATGGACACCGTGAGCGCGCTCGCATCGCTTCCTGTCGAGCTGTCGCACATCGCGCTCCACTGGCACGCCTGGCATCGCAAGGCGCTCTCGTACACGCCGGATGCGCGGAACTCCGACCGAAGGCGCGAAGCGCCGGAGAGAGGAGCAATCACCCAACAGCGCGCATGACCGCCGCCGCCGTGCTCGAGCCGGCGCTCGCACCTCGCACCGCGGCGCCGCGCCGCTGGTGCATCGTGACGTGCGAGTATCCCCCGCACGCCGGCGGCGTGAGCGATCACACCTTCCAGCTCGTGCGCGCGCTCGCCGAGGCGGGGGACGTCGTCGACGTGTGGTGTCCGCCGGCGGCCGGCGCACCGCCCGTGCTGCCCGGCGTCACGGTGCACGTGCTTCCCTCGCACTTCGAGGCCGACGCCCTCCGCGTTCTCGGTGTTGCGCTCCGCGCCCTCCCGAGCCAAGCGCGGCTGCTCGTGCAGTACGTCCCCACCGGCTACGGCCGGCGGATGATGAACGTGCCCTTCGCGCAGCTCCTCTTCTCGCTGCGCGCGCGCGGCCTCGATCTCTTCGTCCACGAGGTGGCGATGCCGGTGCGGCTCGACCGCACGCCGCGCCAGAACGTCGCGGGGATCGTGCATGGTGTGATGGTGTGGCTCGCCACGCGCGGCGCGCGGAACCTCTTCGTCGCCATCCCGGCGTGGCAGTCGCGTCTCGCGCGGCTCGGCGTGCGTCACGTCGCCGGCCGCCGCGAGGTGACGTGGGTGCCCGTCCCGTCCAACGTCCCCGATTCGGTCGACCCGATCCGCGTCCGCGCCATCCGGCAGCAGATCCTCGAGACACGGCGTCGCACGATCGTCGGACACTTCGGCACCTTCGGCCGCTTCCACCTCGCGCTTCTCGCCCCGACGATCGAGCGCATCCTCGACGACGGCGCCGATCGCGCCATGCTGCTCATCGGCCGGAACGGCGCGCTGCTCCGCGACGCGATCGTCGTGCACCGCCCCGATCTCGACGCGCGCATCACCGTCACGGGCGAGCTCGCGCCGCAGGAGGTGAGCGCGCACCTCGTCGCCTGCGACGTGCTCCTCCAGCCGTACGACGACGGCATCAGCGCGCGCCGCAGCACGGCGATGGCCGGCATGGCACTCGGCAAGGCGATCGTCTCCAACCGCGGCGTGGCGACGAGCGAACCGTGGACCGACGGCCGCGTCGCCCTCCTCACCGATGCGCCCGAACCCACCGCGCTCGCCAACGCGGTGTCCACACTGCTCGCCGACGCCGAGCGTCGCCACCAGCTCGGCCGCGCCGCGCGCCACGAGTACCAGCAGCGCTTCACCCTCGAGCATAGCGTCGCAGTGCTGCGCGGCGCCCTGGCCGAGCCGCCGAACAGGGCGAGCGGCCCACATTCCGGGAGCCCGTATGCCAGTCTGAGTACCAGGTACTCGGTACTCGGTACTGGGAGTGGCAGTTCATCGACCATCCCGCGCGTGTTGATGTTCCACACGACCCTCCCCGAGCCCGGCCGCAAGCTGGGTGGCGTCGAGGTCGCGGTCCACAGATTGTCCAACGCGCTCGTGCAGCTCGGCGTCCCCGTCACCGTCGCCAGCCTCGGCCCCGCTCCCGCGGATGCGCTCTACCAGCATCGCCGGCTCTTCACGGGGGCACGCTGGCTGCACGACTCGCGCACCGGCCGCCTCGCCGTGCTCCCCGCGCTCCTCAACGGGCTCGACGCACAGGAGCACGACGTCGTCCACTTCCACGGCGACGACTGGTTCACGCTGCGCCGTCCGCGCGCCACGGTGCGCACCCTCTACGGCACCGCGCTCCGCGAGGCGCAGCACGCCACGCGTGCCCCGCGTCGTGCGCTGCAGTACCTGCTCTACGGCGCCGAACGACTCTCGCACCGCCTGTCCACGGTCACCGTCGCACTCGGCCGCGACGAGGCCGAGCTGCACGGCATCGAGCGCGTCATCGGCTGCGGCGTGGACGAGACCGTGTTCCGGCCCGGCGCGAAGAGTGAGACGCCGCGCCTGCTCTACGTCGGCTTGTGGGAGGGACGCAAGCGCGGACAGTGGCTCTACGAGCTGTTCGTCGAGCGCATCGCGCCGCGCTATCCCGACGCACAGCTCCACTTCGTCGCCGACCGTGCGCCGCCGGCGCATCCACAGGTGTACTTCACGCACTTCCCCGACGACGCCACGCTCGCGCGCGCGTACCGCGAGGCGTGGATCTTCGCGCTGCCCAGCAGCTACGAGGGCTTCGGCATCCCATACCTCGAGGCGATGGCGAGCGGCACGGCCGTCGTCGCCACCCCCAATCCGGGTGCGAACGAGCTGCTCGCCGGCGGCCGGTTCGGCGTGATCGCCGACGACGCCGCCTACGCCGATGCGCTGCTCGCACTTCTGCGCGACCCGGCCGAGCGCGAGCGCGTCGCCGCGGCGGGCTACGAGCGCTCGCGTGAGTACGCGTGGTCGCGCATCGCGCGCGAGTATCTCGCCGTGTATCGCGAGGCGATCGCGCTGCGCGGTGGCGCGCCGTCGTCGGTGGAGGCTTAGGCGATGTGCGGCATCATTGGCCACTGCGGCCCCGAGGCACGTCGCTTCGTGCCGCGCGTCGAGCGGGCGCGCGAGGTCATGCTCCATCGCGGCCCCGACGACGCCGGCCTCTGGTCCGACGACCGCGTCGCGCTCGGCTCGCGTCGCCTCGCCATCCTGGACCTCTCGCCGAGCGGCCACATGCCGATGGTCAGCGGCGATGGCGCGCACGTGCTCGTCTTCAACGGCGCGATCTACAACTACGTCGAGCTGCGCGCCGAGCTGGCGCGCGAGATGCCCTTCCGCTCCACCGGCGACACGGAGGTCATCCTCAACGGCTTCCGCGTCTGGGGGTGGGACCGCCTCCTCGACCGGCTCGACGGCATGTTCGCCTTCGCGCTCTGGGATACGCGCGAGCGCACCCTCTACGCCGCGCGCGATCGCATGGGAGAGAAGCCCTTCTTCCACGCGCGCCACGACCGCGGGCTTTCCTTCGCTTCGACCCTCGACGCGCTGGTCCAGCTCCGCGGGGTGCCGCCGCTCGTGAGTCCGCGTGCACTGGACGCGTACCTGACTTACCAGGCAGTACCATCGCCCCTTGCCATCTTCGAGGGGACGGAGCAGCTCCCGCCGGCGCACGAGCTGCGCTTCTTTCCCGACACGGGCGAGCTGCGCGTCACGCGCTACTGGGATCTCCGCTTCGCGCCCAAGCGCAGCGTCACGGAAGCCGAGGCGCTGGAGTCCATCGACGACATCGCGCGCCGCACCATCGCGCAGCGGCTCCGCAGCGACGTCCCCACCGGCACCCTCCTCTCCGGCGGCGTCGACTCCAGCCTCGTCACCGCGATCGCGAGCCAGGAGTTCGGCCGCCCGCTCGACGCGGTGACGATGGGCTTCGACGATCCCGCGCTCGACGAGCGTCCCTTCGCGCGCGCCGTCGCGGCACGACACGGCGTCACGCTGCACGAGGAAGTACTCTCGCCGAGCGTCGCGACCGATCTGCCGTCGATCGTGTGGCAGTACGGCCAGCCGCTCGCCGACGTCTCCATCGTGCCGAACTACTACATGGCACGCGCCGCGCGGCGACACATGACCGTCGCGCTCGTCGGCGATGGTGCCGACGAAGCGTTCGGCGGCTACGCGCGGCCGATGATCGCGCGTGCGGCGTCCATCTACCGTCGCCTGCTCCCTGGCCCGCTGCGCTTCGCCATCGGCGCAGCGCTGGGCGAGCGGCCCGGCGTGCGCGAGGGCGCCATCGTGCCGCGCAAGCTCGCCCTGCTCCTGCGCGCCGGTGCCCGCTCGGCCGCCGACTCGTTCGTCTACGATCGCGCGTTTCGTCGCCTGCGGGCGGGGGCATACACGCCGGCGCTGCGCAAGGCCGTCGGCGACTGGCATCCCGACGCGCTCTATCGCGATGCGTGGACGCGCGCCGTCGGGGTGGACGACGTGGATCGCGCGCTCTACGGCGACCTCACGACCTACCTCCCCGATCAGCTCCTCGCCAAGGCCGACGTCTCGGCGATGGCGCATGGGCTCGAGACGCGCTCGCCCTTCCTCGGCCGCGAGATCCTCGAGTACGCCGCTACGCTCCCGACGTCGCTCCGCCTGCACGAGTGGACGACGAAGCATCTGCTGAAGCGCGTCGCCGAACGCTACGTGCCGGCCGAGGCATTGCAGCGTCGCAAGCAGGGTTTCGTCATCCCCGCGTCCGACTGGCTGCGCGGTGAGCTCGCACCACTGGCGCGTGCAACGCTGGATGCGCCCCGCTTCTACGACCGCGGCTGGATCCGGCGCGAGAAGGTGCGCACGCTGCTCGACCAGCACGCCTCCGGCCGCCGCGATTGGGGGCAGCAGATCTGGACGCTCATGATCCTCGAGATCTGGGCCCAGCTCACCCTCGACCGCACCCTCGCGCCGACCGACCCCCTCGACGTCGAGCTCCTCGCCGGGAGCGCCCGATGACCGCTCCACTCGTAGGCCGGGGTCAGACCCCGAGGGCGCAGCCCGAGGGCTCTGACCCCTTGGCGCACCGGGAGCTCGCTGCCATTCCGAGCGAGCGCATTGCAAGTGCAGATCCCTCGACTACGCTCGGGATGACGGCGCGTGTCATTCCGAGCGAGCGAAGCGAGTCGAGGAATCTGCACCTCCCCTCGCTCCAGACCCTGCAGCTCGGCATGCAGTGGTTCGGCGAGGACGCAGGCGGCCTCAATCGTGTCTATGCGCACCTGATCGCCGAGCTCGCGCGCACCGGCGTCGACATCCACGGACTCGTCGCGGGCACCGACGACGTCGCACGCGCGTCGCGCGGGCTGGTTCACGCCTTCGCCCCGCCATCGGCGCCGCTCGTCCCGCGTTTGCGCGCCCTGCGCGCGGCCGCACGTGCGTGGCTGCGCGACCGCCCCGACGCGGTCGTCGTCTCGCACTTCGCCATGCACGCCCTCCCCGTGCTGTCGCAGCTCGGCGCGCATCCGTTCGTCGTGCACTTCCAGGGCCCGTGGGCCGCAGAATCGCGCGTCGAGGGCGCGGGCGCACTCAGCGTGTTTGCCCGGGCGACGGTCGAGAGCGTGGTGTACCGCCGCGCGTCGCATGCCATCGTGCTGTCCACGGCGTTCCGCGACATCCTTGCGCGCGAGTACCGCGTGCCGAACGACCGCATCCACGTCATCCCGGGCGGCGTCGACGTCGATCGCTTCGCCATCGCGGCGTCGCCGGCGGAATGCCGTCGCACGCTCGGCTGGCCGACCGACCGGCCGATCGTGCTCTGCGTGCGGCGCCTCGTGCGACGCGTCGGAGTGGACACGCTCATCGAGGCGGCGAACGTCCTGCGTACGCGCGTCCCCGATGCGCTCGTCCTCGTCGCCGGCACAGGCCCGCTCCGCGCCGAGCTCGAGGCACGCGTCGCCGCGCTCGGCCTCGAGCAGCACGTCCGCTTCCTCGGCTTCCTCGCCGACGACGCGCTTCCCACCGCGTACCGCGCCGCCGACCTCACCGTCGTGCCCTCCGCCGCGCTCGAGGGGTTCGGGCTCATCACCGTCGAGTCGCTCGCCGCGGGGACGCCGTGCGTCGTCACGCCGGTGGGCGGACTCACCGACGTCGTCACGCCGATCGCGCCGCAGCTCGTCACCGACACGCCGAGCGCCGGCGACATCGGGACACTGCTCGCCGCCGCGCTGCGCGGCGACATCCCCGTGCCGACGGCGCGCCAGTGCGAGAGCTTCGCGCGCCGCGATCACGACTGGCCCGTCGTCGCCGCGCGCGTTCGCCAGGTCTACGAGACGGCACGCCGATGAGCGACGCGTCGATCCTCTTCGTCGATCACACCGCGATGATGGGCGGCGCGCAGCATTCGCTGCTCGACATCGCCGAAGCGAATCGTCGCCGCTGCGCCGTCGCGCTGTTCGAGGACGGCCCCTTCGCCACCGCGCTCGGGGCGCGCGGCGTCGCCGTGCTCCCGCTCGGCGGCGGATCCGCACTCCGGCAGGTGAAGAAGGGGAGCGTCGTACCCGGCGTCCGCCCACTCGTCGCAACCCTGCGCCTCGCACGTACGCTCGCCCGCGCCGCGAAGCCGTTCGACCTGCTCTACGCGAATTCACCCAAGTCGTTCGTCGTCGCCGCGCTCGCCGGACGTCTCGCGCGCAAGCCGGTGGTCTGGCACCTGCGCGACATCCTCGGCCAGGGCCACTTCAGCCGCGCCAACGTGCGCGCGGTCGTCGCACTCGCCAACTGGTGCGCGGTGCGCGTCGTCGCCAACTCGCGCGCCACGGCTGATGCGTTCGTCGCGGCGGGGGGCCGCGGGTCGCTCGTCACCATCGTGCACAACGGGATCGACGCGGCGCCCTTCGATGCGCTCGCCCCCGGCACGCGTACCGCCGTGCGCGCCGAGCTTGGGATTCCCGACGACGTGTTTCTCGTCGGCTGCTTCAGCCGGCTGCATCCGTGGAAGGGCCAGACCGTGCTGCTCGACGCCGTCGCGCGCATGCCCGGCGTGCACGCACTCGTCGTGGGCGGCGCGCTGTTCAGCGGCGAGGCACCGTACGAGGCCGAGCTGCGCTCGCGTGCCCAGCTCCCCGGCTTCGCGGGACGCGTCCACATGCTCGGCGCGCGCGACGACGTGCCGCGCCTGCTCGCCGCGTGCGACATCGTCGTGCACGCCTCCGTGCTGGCCGAGCCGTTCGGCCGCGTGCTCGTCGAGGCGATGCTCGCGCGGCGTCCCGTCGTCGCCACCGATGCGGGTGGAGTGCCTGAGGTCGTGTCCGACGGCGAGACCGGTGTCCTCGTTCCGCCCGGGGACGCGCGCGCGCTCGGCGAAGCCATCGACGCGCTGCGCCGGGATCCGGCGCGCGTCGCCGCGCTCGCGCGTCGCGGTGCCGATCACGCCCGTGCGCGCTTCTCCCGCGAGACCATGCTCGCCGGTGTGCACCGCGTCATCCTGGAGGTGGCCTCGTGATGGCCGCCATGACACTGGCTCATGAGGGGAACGCATGAAGGTCGCGATTGTCCACGACTACCTGAATCAGGCCGGCGGCGCGGAACGCGTCGTCGCCGTGCTCCATCGCATGTTCCCCAAGGCGCCGATCTTCACGACGCTGTTCGACCCGCAGGAGATCGGCCGTCCCCTCGCCGATGCCGACGTGCGCGTGTCGTGGATGCGCAAGCTGCCCAACTGGCGGCGCAACTTCCGCAGCTTCATGCCCCTCTATCCGTTCGCCGTGCGCTCGTTCGACCTGAGCGGATACGACGTCGTGATCACGAGCAGCTCCGCCTTCGCCAAGGGCGTGCGCGTGCCTCCCGAGGCGCTGCATCTCTGCTACTGCTATACGCCCATGCGCTGGGCGTGGAGTTTCGACCGCTACACCCAGCTCTCGACCATGAGCTCGTCGG
>JAEKKK010000144.1 GCA_019510405.1 Gemmatimonadota bacterium
ACCCTGCGGGCATGTGCTTCCGCCCCGCACCCTCCCCCTCGCGCGCCGGCATCACACTCGTCGAGCTGTGTGTGGTGCTCACACTCGTCGGGATCATCGCGTCCATCGCCACGCGACAGGTCAGCCGCTACATCAACCGTGTCGCCGCGCGTTCGGCCATCGCCGAAGCGGCGACCGTCGTGCTCCGCGCCCGCGACGAAGCCATGGCGCAGCGCACGCCCGTCAGCGTGCGCATCGATACGACCACCGCCGCGCTCGAGCTCAGCGCGCGGGGCGTCGTGCTGTCGCGCGCCGCACTCGGGCACGCGCACGGTGTCCTGCTCTCCGCCACGCGCGACTCGCTGACCTACGACGTGCGCGGGCTCGGCTTCGGCGCGGCCAATCTCACGATGATCGCCCGCCGCGGGGCAGCGGCCGAATCGCTCGTCGTGTCGCGGCTGGGACGCGTGCGCTGGTGACTCAGTCCGCGGCGACGGTGCCGAAGTCGTAGCCCGGCACGGAGATTCGCGGAATCGGCTGGCCGATCACCCGCTCGATCGTCCGCACCATCGCGATCTCGTCCGGCGCCATGAACGTGTATGCGTCCCCTTCGCGCGCGGCGCGTCCCGTGCGACCGATGCGATGGACGTAGTCCTCCGCTTGCTGCGGCACGTCGTAGTTGATGACGTGCGTGATCCCCGAGATGTCCAGCCCGCGTTGCGCGATGTCCGTCGCGACCAGAACGTTGATACGGCCGTCCTTGAAGTCCTGGAGCGCGCGCATGCGCTGCGCCTGCGACTTGTCGGCGTGCATCGCCGTCGCACGCACGCCCGCTTCCTCGAGATCCCGCACCACGCGGTCCGCGCCCTGCTTCGTGCGCGTGAAGATCAGCACTGACTCGTGCTCCTTCCCCTGCGTCAACAGCTCGACCAGCAGCGCGTTCTTCTTCTCGCGCGGCACCGGATAGACGGCGTGCGTCACCGTGCTCGCGGCCGCCGAACGCACCCCGACCTGTACGACGACGGGCTTGCGCAGATACTTGCGCGCCAGCGCTTCCACTTCGGGCGGCATCGTCGCACTGAACAGCAGTGTCTGACGATAGTTCGGGATGTCGCTCACGATCCGGTTGATCTGGGGCGCGAACCCCATGTCGAGCATCCGGTCCGCCTCGTCGAGCACGAGCACCTCGAGATCGTCGAACACGACGTTCTGTCGCTCGAGATGGTCGATCAGCCGGCCCGGCGTGGCGACCACGACGTCCACCCCGCCGCGCAGCTTCCGCTCCTGCGGCTCCAGCGGCACACCGCCGAACACGGCGACCATCGCGATCGGCGCGTGCTTCGCGTATTTGCGGAAGCTCTCCTCCACCTGCACGCACAGCTCGCGCGTCGGTGTGAGAATCAGCGCGCGCGTGCGCCGCGGGCCATCGATCAGGCGATCGATGATCGGCAGCGTGAACGCCGCCGTCTTGCCGGTGCCCGTCTGCGCCAGCCCGATGAGGTCGCGGCCGCGCTGCGCGAGTGGGATCGCCTCACGCTGAATCGGCGTCGGCGTCGTGTAGCCGGCGTCGCGAATCGCGTCGAGGACGAGCTGGTGGAGGCCAAGGGCCTCGAAACCGGCGACTCCTTCGCCGGCGGCGCCGGCTTCCGGTGCCGGAGCCTTCTTCTTCTGCTTGGTCATGCGTGCGCGAAAGCTAGCCGAGCACCAAGCTGTGTGCACCAGCCGCGCGCAACGCCGTAGCGTACGCATGTGCGCCCAGCACGATCCGGTCGCGCGTTCCCAGCACGACGAGGGGCGGCGACGTCGGCGGCGCGAGTGCGCGAAGGCGGCTGGCCATCACGCGCACCGTCGGGCGCTCCCAGCTGAACTCGTGCACGAGCCGGAGCATCGCACGTGCGTAGCCGGGGAATTGCGACGGCGCCCAGGTCTGGTCGATGTCTGCTTCGGTGACGAGACTCGGGTCGCCGTAGACCCGCCGATGTCCGCGCGCCACCACCCACCGCGGAACGAGCCGGTCCACCACCGCCTTTGCGGCGAGCGGTGTGACGAGTCTCGCCAGTCGCAGCGCGCTCACCTTCCCGAAGCACGCGGGGTTCACCAGCACCAGCCGCCCCACCGGCGCCTCGCGACGCACCGCCGCGGCGAGCGCGATGGTGCCACCCATCGACTGCGCCACGATGTCCGGCGTGCCGAGCGCGCGCTCCGCGATCACCGCGCGCACCGCTTCGACGAGCGACGTGAGCGTGTATCGGCCAGGATCGGTGGGTTTGTCGGACACGCCGTGCCCCGGTAGATCGACCGCGACTACGCGTCGCCCCGCCGCCGCGAGCGGCGCGAACCAGTCGCGCCACATGTACATCGACGCGCCCCACCCGTGCACGAGCAGCACCGCCGGCGCATCGGCATCACCTGATTCCGCGACCCGCAGCGAGGTGTCGTCGGAGAGCGTCGTCCAATGGACGCGAATGTCCGGGCGCCCCGCGGGGAAGATCTCCTCGCGCGGGATCTGTCCCCTCTGCGCGTGAGGTGCGGGACGCCTGGCCGCTGGGCCGTGCCGCCCCGGCGTCAGACGATCTCGATCGGGCGCCCGGCCAGCCGAGCGATCAGCCCGAGCCGGAAGGTGACGTCGGTCCACCGCGCATCGCCCTCGAGCACGGGCTCGAGCGGGTAGGTGGGCCACACGAAGGGATTCGTGCTCCGCGGCACCGCTTCCATCCCCTTGTGTGGGTGCCACACTCCTTCGCGATCGCGGTCCTCGAGGAACCGCTCGAACAGCTTGCACCAGTTCTCGTTCCGCCGCAGGAAGCCCAGCCGCCCCATCAGCTCGAGCCAGTGGAGCGCGAAGGCGACGTCCGCATCCAACGCGTTCCGGTGCGGCAGCAGGTCGCCGAGCACGAGATGGGGAACGGACACCGGCTTGCCCCCCAACAGCTGCACCGCGTCCTGCCGAGGCTGTGCCTGCGTCAGATGCGTGTAGAGTGCGTCCATCTCCCGGTGATGCTCGGCACGGAACAGCGGCATGTGCGCCAGCATCATCACGGCGTAGAACGATGGCGGCGCGGCCTCGGCCGCCAGCAGATGCTGGTTCCCTTGTCGGATGAACGGCTTCTGCGCGAGCGGCGAGCGCAGGTAGTCCGCGATGCGATTCAGGATTCGCCGGGCGGCACCGCGGAGTCGGGGATCGCCCTCGTAACCTGCCTGGGCAAGCACCGCGGCGGCCGCTTCGCGCAGCATCATTCGCCCGCGCTTGACCTCATCCTCCTCCTGCTGATGCTTGCCGGACAGCTCGTAGAGAAAGGTAGGATCGTCGTCCTCGGCGAGCAGGCGGAACAGCGCGCGACGAGCATGGACGAGGGGAGGCGTATCCTTGCTCCAGCCCAGCTCGAGCAGCCGCCGCACTGCCGGGATCGTTCCAATGCCTTCGAAACGGTTGGCTTTGGCAGAGGGCAGCGCGAGCATTCCCCCCTCCCACGTACCGTCGATTCCCTGCTGGACAGCCAACAGCAAGGCAGGGGGGTGCGTAAAGGGAAGGTTGGAGACCATGGTTGCCTCGTCCGCCGTCAATCGTGCCACTTCTGTAAGGGCGCGATAGCGGATCGGGGCAGCCGCGTGAGCCATCAGCCAGCCCACCGGAAACTTGACCGGGGTCGTCGGAGCTGAGAACGCGGGTGCCGCTGGCGGAGCCGGCGGCGCCGGGGTAGTTGGCGCCGGAGCAGCCGCTGGTGTGTTCGGTGTAGACGGAAGAGTCACAGTGGCTCGCTTCAGCTAGGCGGTCTTACCTGACGATGCGGCCGGTCCGGACGGAACGCCCGGTTCAGAGCCGGGTAAGTATGTCGAAATAACCCCGGTCCGCTAGAGGGGAGCAGGTAAGTGATGTCGCAGCTTGACGTTAGATTTCATACACGGACCATCAAATCCACCCGAGGCACCTCAATGAAGGTATTCCGCATCGCGGCGCTCGCCGTCGCCCTCCTTGCCGGTAGCACCGCGATCGCCGGCGCCCAGAACGCTGCCCCGACCCAGCAGGGTGGCCCGGGCATGGGGCGTCGTGGCAATCAGACGTTGAACGGCATCGAGCTCACCGACGCGCAGAAGGCCAAGGTCAGTGAGATCCAGGCGAAGTATCAGCCGGACATGCAAGCCATCCGCGAGTCGATCCAGAATGGCGGCGACCGTGCCGAAGCGTTCCAGAAGATGACCGCGCTGCGGGACAAGATGACCCCGGAGATCCGCGCCGTCCTCACGCCGGCTCAGCAGGCGATCTACGACAAGAACGTCGCCGAGCAGAAGGCGCGCATGGAGCAGATGCGTCAGAATCGCGGCCCTGGCCGCTGATCGAGCGCTCGATTCAACAAGTTACCGCGGGCCGGCGATTCGAATCGCCGGCCCGCGGTGCATTTGGCCGGCGCTTGTCGCGAATGCGTGGGTCCCGCATTTTGCCGCATGCCTGTCGCCCTCGCGCGCAACAGCTCGCTCCGCCCCTGCCGTTGCCGTCGTGCGCGGTGAGTTCGTCGATCTCGATGGCGCCCGCCTCTACTACTACGCCGCCGGAACCCGCGGCGTCGGCGAGCCGGTCATCTTTCTGCACGGGTTTCCGACGTCGGGCCATCTCTGGACCGATGTGATCCCTCTCATGCCGGCCGGTCACCGACTGGTCGTGCTCGACTTGCTCGGCTATGGCCGGAGCGATCCACCCAACGGACGGTCCCTCACCCTTCGCGCCCACGCCGGCCGCGTCGTTGCGCTCATGGATGCGCTCGGGATCGCCCGCGCCTGCGTGGTCGGCCACGAGCTCGGAGGGGGGGTGGCCCAGGCGATGGCGATCGATTCACCTGCCCGCGTGTCGCGGCTCGCGCTCGTGGACAGCGTCGGATTCACTGGCTGGCCCCCACGCGACGTACGCCTGGCGCGCGCGCTGCTGCGACTGACGCGGCGCGTCGCGCCCGGCTGGCTGCTCGGGGTGCTGCGCGCTGACCTGGAGCGCGGCTATGAAGACTCTACGAGAGCCGTACACTCGATCGATCGCTTCATCCGGCCGTTCGCCACGGAGGAAGGGCGCAACGCGTTCATGGAGCATCTTCGCGCCCTCGACGCGAGCGAGACGCGCGCGCTGGCGGAGCGGCTCGGGCAGATCACCATCCCGACGGCCGTGATCTGGGGAGCGAACGACTCCTTCCTCCCCGTGAAGCTCGGCCGGCGGCTCGCCGCGGCCATCCCCAACGCTTCTCTCACGATCGTTCCTGGCGCGCGGCACTTCCTGCCCGAAGACGCACCACGCCCGCTCACCGACGCGATCGCCAGCCTGCTCGCGCGTTAGAGCCGCCTGACCTCGCCCACCGCATCCACGGCGTGCCCAATCTCGCGGCTGATCGCGCGCGCCTCCTGCGTTGCGCTCGTGAGATCGGACATCGCGCTGCCGAGCCCCGATGAACGGAGCTTGATGAGATCGAGCCGCAGGTTGTGCAGCGCGAGGCTCGCGCTTTCCATCTGGCCGGACAGCGCGCCGCGGCGCTCCATGAGCTCGGCGATCGTGGCGCGCTGCCGCTCCAGCAGTGCGATGCGGCGCTCCTGCTCGGCCGTTGGCTCGTCGCCCGCTTCCTTCTTGACGCTCGCGATCCGCTGATCGAGTGAGGTCATCGACGTGGCATTCACGTCGGCGTCGAGTCCGTGCAGCGTCGTCGCCAGCGAGCCGACGCGCTCGGCGAGCGAGATCACCGTCGGCAGCACGTCGGGGATCATCTCGCGCTCCGCGGGCGCGAGACGTCCGAGCGTCTCCTCTACCGAGGCACGGTCTTCCGCCGCGCGGCGCACCGTCAGACCATGTGGTCCCGCGAGGACGTGCGCCGGTGCGAGGCGGCGCGCCATGGCATCGATGTGCTGCGCTCCCGGCAGCGCCGCCGGCGCCGATCCCTGCCCTTCGGGCTGCAGGGTGCCACGCGTGAACAGCTGCGAGAGCGGGACGCCGTCGGACCACAGGCGGCCGGCATGCGAGAGCATCCCGAGGAAGATGAACGCCCCCGGAAAGACGAACCACAGGTGATGCGGCGAGGTGAGCACGTTCACCGTCGCCAGACCCATGATGGTGCTGACTCCACCGAACGCCCGCCGGCGCCACGACGAAACGCGCTCCGCGACGGGACGTCCCACGTCCAGCTCGTCCGCGCGACGCCGGGACTTCAGCACCATCCTCTCGCGACGGTGACGCTCCTCGTCCCACCGTCGCTGCAGCTTGCGCCACTCGCGGCTCCGGTGACGCCTGCGCCTCCACCGGTCGCGATGGGCGCGGCGGCATGTGTGCCGGCCCTGTGAAAGGCGACTGGTAGAACGCGGGCGGCGGGGCGGATGCGGCCTGCGGGTCGCGCGCGCGTTGCGACTCTCGCGCCGGTCGCTCATCGGCTGCCGGAACGGCAACAGACACCGGCGCACGCTGCGCGAGTACCGCCTCGCGGAACTCCGCGGCGTCGCTCCATCGCTGCTCGGGCTTCTTCGCCAATGCGCGCATCACCGCGTGCGCGAGCGCCGGCGGGACATCGGGCCTGAGCGACTCCACGGGATGCGGCGTCTCCGAGAGATGCTTCACCAGCATCGCCGGCGTGTTCGCGGCACGGAACGGTGTGCGCCCCGCGAGCATCTGATATCCCACCACGCCGAGCGAGTAGATGTCGCTGCGGCCATCCAGCTCACGCTCGCCGAGTGCCTGTTCGGGCGACATGTACGCCGGCGTGCCGACGGCGACACCGGTCACCGTGAGCCGCGAATCGCCCGCGGCGGCGCGCGCGATGCCGAAGTCGGTCACCACGGCGCGGCCCGTCCCGCGCTCGAGCATGATGTTGTCCGGCTTCACGTCGCGATGGACCACGCCGCGGCTGCTCGCATAGGAGAGCGCGTCGGCCACGTCGGCCAGGATGCGCCGCGCATCGTCGATCGGAAGCTGGGGTTCGCGCGCGAGACGCTGCGCGAGACTCTCCCCATCCACGAGCGCCATGACGAAATACACCATCCCCTCGCGCTCGTCCACGGTGTAGATCGGCACGATGTGGGGATGCGTCAGCTGCGCCGAGGTCTGCGCTTCACGCAGGAAGCGTTCGCGCACGTCGGCGTTGAACGCGAGCTCCGGCGGCAGAAGCTTGATCGCGACACGTCGGTTGAGGCGCACGTCCGTGGCGCGGTAGACCACGGCCATCCCGCCTCGGCCGATCTCTGCGTCTACCAGGTACTGTGCGCCGACCGCGGCGACCAGCCGGTCGAGCAGGTAGTCGGACAACCGCGTTCGGAGGCGCGTCGTGCGCCGGAGCTGCGCCCTCCACCCACGCGTCCCATCTCGTCGGCGACGTACACCGCCTCGTCCACGTTCTCGGCGAGGTTGAGCGCCTGCACGGCGAGCGACGTGATGTGCTGGTGCATCTGCGGGCTCGCGCTCAACCGCATGAGATCGTAGCGCATGTTCTGGAGCGCGAGCGAGCAGGTCTCCAGCTTGGCCGCCACCGCGTCCTTCTTCTTCGCCGCATCCACGAGCGCGCGACGCTGCCGCTTGAGGTAGGCGAGCCGGCGCACGCGGTCCTCACTGCCGCGCTCCAGCGGATTCGCCGCCGACTCGAGGGCCGTGATCTCGCGCTCGAGCACTTCGCGCGACGACGTCACGTCGTGCCGCGAGAGATCGTCGAGCGAGAGCGCCAATGAGCCGATCCGGTCGGCGAGCGCCGTCGCCGACCGTTCGACGTCGGCGAACCGCTCACGGTCGGATTTCGGCAGCGCGTTGAGCCGGCGAACGATCTCGTCGCGATCGGAGATCGCCTGGCGGGCGCGGTCTCCGCCCTGCCCTGCAAGCCCCGCCGCGGCGTAGCTCACTGGCTGCGACGCCTCCATGCCGGAAGGGAGCGCTGGCCCGCCGCCGCCCATGCGCGCCAGTGCGCGGCGCTCGTCGCGGCGCGCCCGGAGCTGAGCGCGCGCGACGGGATTGAACACGGCGCGCACGTACTCCATCGCCTCCTCGAACACCTCGATCAGCTCGCGATCGCGCGGCTGGCGGAACACGTCGCGCCAGTCGAACCCCTCGCTCCAGAGTTTTGCGTACTGGAACGCGATGTAGATGCTCCAGAGGACGGTGAGCGGGAACAGGCCGCTCTCGCCGAAGATCGAGAAGAGCACGATCACGCTGTTCACGAACAGGTACGGCGCGATCTTCTTGCGGAACCGCACGACGTGGGGGTTCTCCCAGCGGCGCAGCTCGTCCCCCGACGCGGCGGCGGCGAGCGACATGCGCTGCCCGCCGTTCTGGAACGGCATCGACGGATAGGGCGCGTTCGAAGAAGCGCCGTAGCTCTGCCCTCCTCCGTAGGCGTTCCCGTACCCGGAGGCGCGGTCGACGATGTCCTTCTCCATCGCGCGCGCGTAATCGCCGGCGGGATCCGGGACGCGACCCGACGACATCGAGGTGCGCGGCTGCGCCGTCGGCGCCGAGGTGCGCGGTGCCGGCGCCTCGCGCGTGTCGAGCGCCGTGACGAGCGCCGACGCACTCGGGAAGCGGTTGCCCGGTTCCTTCTCGAGCAGGGTCATGACCGACCGCGCGAGATCGGTCGGCACGTCGCTGCGCCGTTGCTCCACGGGGATTGGCCGCTCGGAGATGTGCTTCACGAGCATCGCCGGCGTGCTCCCGGCGACGAACGGCGGCTCGCCCGTCAGCATCTGGTAGCCCAGGATGCCGAGCGAATAGAGATCGCTGCGTCCGTCGATCTCCCGCTCACCCGCCGCCTGCTCGGGCGACATGTACGCCGGCGTGCCGATCGCCATCCCGGTCGCCGTGAGACGACTGTCTCCGGTGCTGTCCATGGCGCGCGCGATACCGAAGTCGGTCACCATCGGGCGCCCGGAAGCTGCGTCGAGCAGGATGTTGTCCGGCTTGATGTCCCGATGGACCACGCCGCGGTCGTGCGCATAGGCCAGCGCGTCGGCCACCTCGCGCAGGATGCGCCGCGTCTCGTCCGTCGTCAGCACGCCGCGTTCGTGGAGGCGCTTGGCGAGGTTGTCCCCGTTGATGTACGCCATCACGAAGAAGACGAGCTGCTCCTGCTCGTCGACCGTGTAGATCGGGACGATGTTCGGGTGCGAGAGCTGCGCGGCCGTCTCCGCCTCGCGAAGGAAGCGCGACTTGATGTCGCTCCGGAACGCCAGCTCCGGCGGCAGCAGCTTGATGGCGACCTGCCGCTTCAGCCGTTTGTCGCGGGCCCGATAGACGATGCCCATCCCACCCCGGCCGATTTCGCAGTCGAGCTCGTAGTGGGCCGCCAGTGCGCGTTCCACATGGGCGCGCAGTTCATCATCCGCGGCAGAGGCGAGCGGGTCAGGCACTCGGTGAGTGGACAAGGGAAGGCACGAAGCGGACATAGTAGCACGGCGCCCCGGCAGGGGAAAGGACAGCCGCCACCGCGGCAGTGACACTACGTCACGATGGCCGCATTTGGTGTCAGAGCCTGCCGTGCTGTCGCGACGTCTCTGGAATGGAGTGTGCGAATTTCCCTTTGTCCGGTCCGCATTCCGCCACCCCTTCTGGTGTCCTGGCGGACCGTCCTTCTACCAGTAGGATTCGACATGGCACAGCGCCAGACGCTACCTGTGCTCCCGCTGCGGGGCACGGTGATCTTTCCAGGCCTCACCGCCCCCATCGCCGCCGGCCGGCCGGGGACGCTGCGGGCCATCGAGGCCGCCCTCAAGGGCGATCGCCTCGTCTTCGCCGTCGCGCAGCGAGACAATACCGACGAACCCACGCCAGAGATCCTGTACTCGATGGGGGTCATCGCCCGCATCGGCCAGATCCAGCGGGGGCTCGGCGGAGTGCAGCTCCTCCTCCAGGGCGAGCAGCGCGCGACGGCGATCCAGTACGTGATGACCGACAACTATCTCAGCGCCGTGGTCAGCCCGGTCGAAGAGATGGCGCCGGTCAACGAGAACGACCCCGCGTTCGTCGCTCTCTACAAGGAGATTCGCGAGCGCGCCGCCGAGCTGGGCGAGCGCCGTGGACTCCCCGAGGAAGTCGTGCACCAGGTGCTCGATGCAGTGACCGATGCAGGCCGATTCAGCGATCTCGTCGCCGGTTACATCGAGCTCCCGGTCGCCGAGCGCCAGGGACTGCTCGAGAACCTCTCGGTCGAGGACCGGCTGCGGCGCGTGCTCGTGCACGTCCAGCGGCAGATCGGCATGATCGAGATGCAGGAGGAGATCAAGTCGCAGGTCCAGGAGGAGCTGGGCGAGCGGCAGCGCGAGATGTACCTGCGCGAGCAGATGAAGGCGATTCAGAAGGAGCTCGGCGACGACGACCAGAGCAAGGAGATCACCGAGCTGCGCGAGAAGCTCGACAAGCTCGAGCTCCCGCCCACCGCGCGCACCGAAGTCGAGCGCGAGCTCGGGCGCCTCGAGCGCGCCGGCCGCGAGTCGATGGAAGCGCAGGTCATTCGCACCTACCTCGAGTGGATCGCCGAGCTGCCGTGGAACGTTCGTTCCGACGACAACCTGGACCTTTCGCGCGCCCAGACCGTGCTCGACGAGGACCATTACGGGCTGCCCGACGTCAAGGATCGCGTGCTCGAGTTCCTCGCCGTGCGCCAGCTCCGCGCGCAGGAGATGGCGAACGAGGTCGAGACCACCGGCGAGGTGCCGGTCGGGCGGCTGAAGGAGCATCGCGACGACGCGACCCCGTCGCTCGCGGCGGCGGACGACGAGCGCCCCGTCACCGACAAGAAGGAGGCGAAGGCGCGCGCGATGGCCAAGGGACCCATCCTGCTCTTCACGGGTCCGCCGGGCGTCGGCAAGACCTCGATCGCCAAGTCGATCGCGCGTTCACTCGGACGTGAGTACGTGCGCGTCGCCCTGGGCGGCGTGCGTGACGAGGCGGACATCCGCGGACACCGGCGCACCTACGTCGGTGCCATGCCGGGTCGCATCATCCAGGGGCTCAAGCAGGCGAAGACGCGCAACCCGGTCTTCCTGCTCGACGAGGTCGACAAGCTCGGCACGTCGTTCCAGGGCGATCCCGCGAGCGCGCTGCTCGAGGTGCTCGACCCGGCGCAGAACGACACTTTCACCGATCACTACCTCGGCATCCCGTTCGACCTGAGCGAGGTGCTGTTCATCGCGACGGCGAACTTCATCCAGAACATCGCCGGTCCGCTCATCGACCGCATGGAGGTCGTGGAGTTCGCCGGCTACACCGAGCGCGAGAAGGCCGAGATCGCGAAGAAGTACCTGATCCCGCGCCAGATCGAGGAGGCGGGGCTCAAGAGCAAGCACGTCGTCTTCACCGACGACGCGGTCATGAGCATCGTGTCCAACTACACGCGCGAGAGCGGCGTGCGCCAGCTCGAGCGCCAGGTCGGCGCGGTGGCGCGCAAGGTCGCGCGCAAGCTCGCCTCGGGCGGGTCGGACGACCTGACGATCACGCCGGAAGACGTGCGTGAGCTGCTCGGTCGTCCGCGAGTGCACCCGGAGCGGGCGAACGAGGAGAACGAGATCGGCGTGGCGGCGGGCATGTACTACACCCCGATGGGTGGCGACATCATGTTCGTCGAAGCGGCGATTCGCCGGCTGCACGGCGCGGGACAGCGCGCGACGGACAGCCCGGACGACAAGGTGCAGGTGAGCGGATGGGGCAACGTGTCGCTCATCCTCACCGGCCAGCTCGGCGACGTCATGAAGGAGAGCGCGCGCGCCGCGCTCACGTACGCGGCGACGCACGCCTCCAAGCTGAAGATTCCGGAGGACCGGCTTGGCTCCATCGAGGTGCACGTGCACGTTCCCGCGGGTGCGATCCCCAAGGACGGGCCAAGCGCCGGCGTCGCCATCTCCACGGCGCTCGTGAGCGCGATGTCGGGACGCCCCGTGCGTCGCGAGGTCGCGATGACGGGAGAGATCACCCTGCGCGGCCGCGTGCTGCCGATCGGCGGGCTCAAGGAGAAAGTGCTCGGCGCCCATCGGGCGGGGATCACCACGATCATCCTCCCGAAGGACAACGAGGCCGACATGGAGGACATCCCGGAGGAGGTGCGCAAGGTGCTCACCTTCCACTGCGTGTCCACGCTCGACGAGGCCTTCGCCATCGCGCTCGTTCCGATCACGAACGGCACGACGGCGCCTACGACGGCCTCCATCACCGAGCAGGACGAGCAGACGGCGGAGGTGGGCGCCGGCGCCTGATCCGCGCTCGGGGCTATCGCGCTGGGCGGGGACGCATTACTGTTCTTCCCAGCGACGCACCCCGTGCTTCTGCTCGGGGTTCGAGTTCCGACGAAAGGGGCCCGCACATCGCGGGTCCCTTTTGCATTTGCCCCGCGTCGCTACCACCATGACACAGTGCCGTGGTGATAGGGCAGCCCCCGTGTGAGGGCTCCATTCACGCCGACATGCAGTCGAAGTGCGGTCTCCGTACTTCGAATGCGCACATCATTTGAGGGGTTCAGCTATGCGTACGACCGGCACCGTGAAGTGGTTCAACGACACCAAGGGCTTCGGCTTCATCACCCCTGCGAACGGCGAGAAGGATTGCTTCGTGCATCACTCCGCCATCCAGGGTCACGGCTTCAAGACCCTCGCAGAGGGCGAGTCCGTGGAGTTCGACGTGGTCCAGGGCGCCAAGGGCCCGGCTGCGGAGAACGTCGTCAAGCTCGGCCGCTAAACGGCGAGTCGGACGGTCCAGGCCGTGTGAGCTGAACTCGTCCACGCTCGAGGCAACGCCCCGACTGCTCCGCAGTCGGGGCGTTGTTGTTTTCCGCGGCGCGCGTTTTTCGAGAGGAGAGGACAGCCTTCACACGGAGTCCACTGCATGCGCCGACCGAAGCCGATCTCTCCTCGAATCCACGGTGTGCTCGACTACACGACCTCCGCCGCCGTCGCGGTCGCGCCCCGCGCGATGAACTTTCCGAGACCGGCCCGCCTCCTGTTCGAGTCGCTCGCTGCCGGCTACACCGGTCTCTCGACGACCACGGACTACCCGCTCTCCCTGAAGCGCCTCGTGCCATTCAAGGCGCACGGCGCCACCGAGCTCGCGATCGCGGCCGTTCTCCCGATCATGCCTTACGCGCTCGGTTTCGCCGACCACCGCGCCGCGCGCAACCTCTGCTTCGGGCTCACCGCACTGACGCTCGTCGTCGCGGCGCTGACGGATTGGGATGGGGTGGAGCGCGGAAATGCGGCGATGCGGGGATGAGCGAATGCGAGAACGGCCTCGGGATGCAATCGCCCGAGGCCGTATTTCGCATCACCGCATCCCCGCATCCCGCCCTAGGGCGTCAGCGCACCAAACATCGGCAACCGCCACGGGATGCTGCGCAGCGGCTCCGGCTCGGTCCCTGGCAGGAAATATTCGGTGTATCGGCGCTCGGCGGGCGTCGCGGCATCGGCGAGCTGGCCCGTCAAGCCGCCGGCCACGCCCGGCGCGATCGTCTTCGGCTTGTCGAAACCCAACCACACGCCGGCGACGAGATCGGGAGTCATCCCCATGAACCACACGTCGACGTTGTCGTTCGTCGTCCCCGTCTTGCCGGCGATCGGGATGTTCGCGGGTACCGCGCGCCGCGCCGGCGCGCCCGTGCCCCGTTCGGCGGCGTCGCGCATCATGTCCCGCACGATGAACGCGACGCGTGGGTCGATCACCGACTGCGGCACCGATGCAGCGCGCTGGAACACGGTCTTGCCGCTCGCGTCGTCGACGTGCGTCACGATACGCGGCTCGACCGTGCTGCCGAGGTTCGCCCAGACGCTGTACGCCGCGACGTAGTCGAGCGGACGCACGGCGGACGCGCCGAGTGCACTCGCCGGCACCGCGGCGACAGGCGATTCGATGCCGCTGCGATGCGCGATCGCGACCATCGAGTCGAGGCCGACGCGCAGCGCGAGCTGCACGGCGACCGGATTGCGCGAATGAATGAGCGCCTCGCGCATCGTGATCGGGCCGAGGAACGTCCCATCCGAGTTGTCGGGCGAGTAGACGCGACCGTTGTCGAGCCGGATCGCGAGCGCCGTGTCGGGAACGATCGTCGCGGCGCTCAGGCTGTCCTCGAGCGCCTTGGCGTACACGAACGGCTTGAACGACGATCCGGGCTGCCGCATCGAGAGCGTCGCGCGATTGAACGGCGCGAGGGCGTAGTTGCGTCCACCCACGAGCGCGCGCACGTCACCGCTCTGCGGCTCGATCGCGACGATCGCCCCCTCCAGCGCGTCGCGCTTGTCCTTCGCGGCCGCGAAGGTCGGATGCTTGTACCCCTTTCGCTGCTCCACCTTTGCCGCGCCATCGACCAGCGCCTCGGTCGCGGCGCGCTGCAGCGCGGGATCGAGCGTCGTGTAGACCTTGTAGCCACCAGTGGCGACATTCACGCCGGCGCGCTCGGCCACCTGACGCGCCGCATCCACGAAATATTGCGCGACCGCCGCCGTGCCGGCGTCATGCAACGTCACGATCGGCTCCAGCTTCGTGCGCTCGGCGAGCTGGCGCGAGATGAACCCCTGCTCCGCCATGAGGCCGAGGATCAGGTTGCGGCGCGCCTGCGATTTGTCGGGAAATCGAAGCGGATCGTAGCCGACCGGCGACTTCGGCAGCGCGGCGAGCGTCGCCGCCTCCGCGAGTGTGAGACGCGATGCGTTCTTGCCGAAATAATGCCGCGACGCGGATTCCACACCGTACCAACCATGACCGAAGTTGATCTGGTTGATGTACGCCTCGAGGATCTGCTCCTTGCTGTAGTGGCGCTCCATCTCGCGCGCCGCCTGCTGCTCGCGGAGCTTGCGCCCGATGCTCAGGTCACGACGGTCGATCTGGTCGGGGTGCATGTTGCCGATGAGCTGCTGCGTGATCGTGCTCGCCCCCCCGCGGTGGCCGCCCGTGATCCCGTCCAGCAGCTTCCCCTTGATCGCGCCGGCGACGCCGATCAGATCGACCCCGTCGTGCTGGTAGAAGCGCTGGTCCTCGACGGCGACGAACGCCTGGCCGACGTACTTCGGCAGGGTGCGGATCGGCACGCTCGTGCGCGACTCGCGTCCCATCTCGCCGATGAGCGAGCCGTCGCGCGCGTAGACGAGCGACGACTGGGGCTGAGGAACGATCTGCCAGGGCTGGCCGGTGCCGCGCGTCGCGGGCGCGGCGGCAGGTTGGACGGCGGGTGCTTGCGCGGCGACCGCCTGCGCGGCGAGCGGCGCGGCGGAGCTGAAGAGCGCGAACGACAGCAGTAGTGAGTGACGCAACGGCATCCGTCGAAGTCTAGCGCGCTCGAATTTCGAGTCGAGAGACGTGGATCACACGACGACCGGTGGGCGGCGAAGATCTGGTGCGAGGCGGCGAGCGGTGGCCAGTGAGCAGTGACGGTCGACGCCTCGCACCGTCACTTCCGCCGCGTCATCTGGTGGACTACCGGTTGCCCTGCACCGGCCTTTCAGACGATTCTTCAGCCAATGGCCCCCTACGTCACTCTCGCCCTCGCCCAGTTCCAGCCGCGCAAGGGCGACTACGCGGGCAACCTCGCTCGCATCGGGGCCGTCCTCGCCCAGGCGGCGAGCCTCGACCCGCGGCTGCAGCTGGTCTGCTTCCCCGAGTCGGCGATGACGGGGTACTTCCTCGAGGGCGGAGTGCGGGAGCACGCCGTCACCGCTGGGCGGCTCGCGGCCGATCTCCACGGTGTGTACGGCGACCGCCCGCCGATCGACGTCTGCATCGGCTTCTACGAGGTCTGGCGCAACAAGCTGTACAACAGCGCGCTGTACCTCTCGCTCGGCGAGGCGACGCCTCTCGTGCGCCACGTCCATCGCAAGGTGTTCCTGCCGACGTACGGGCTGTTCGACGAGGAACGGTTCGTCGAGCGCGGACGTGACATCCGCGCCTTCGACACGCGCTGGGGGCGCGCCGCGATCCTCGTGTGTGAGGACGCGTGGCATTCGCTCACCGGCACGATCGCGGCGCTCGACGGCGCGCAGCTCATCATCGTGCCGTCTGCACCGCCGGCGCGGGGCGCATGGCCCAAGACGGACGAGGTACCCGGGCCGGCCAGCGTCTCCCGGTGGGAACGACTCACGCGCGACATGGCCGACGAGCATGGGGTGTATCTCGCCCTGGCGAATCTCGTCGGGAGCGAGGCGGGCAAGCAGTTCCCCGGCTGCGCGCTCCTGGCCGGTCCGAAGGGCGAGGTGCGCGTGCGAGGCCCGCTCTGGGAGGAGGCACTCGTCGTCGCCACGATCGATCTCGCCGACGTCACGCGTGCGCGCGCCGACATGCCGCTCATCGCCGACCTCGAGACGATGATGCCCCATCTGCGCGACACGCTCGCCAAGGTGGACGTCGGTGCCCCACACATCCTCACCTACGATGGCATGGAGGCGCTGGCGGGCGTCCCGGACGATGGCGACGCGACAGCCCCACCGCCTCCACGAAGCGCGGGCGGCGCGGCCTCGGGCCAGCCGCTGCGGGTCGTCTGCAGCGACACGACCAGCGGCCCGCCGAGGCTCGACATCGACGGCCAGCTCGTGGAGGAGTGGCTGATCCGCTTTCTGCGCGACGAGATGGCGCGCCGAGGATTCGAGCGCGTCGTCGTCGGCGTGTCGGGGGGCGTCGACTCGGCGGTGACGGCGTACCTCGCCGCTCGCGCCTTCGGGCCGGCGAACGTGGTGGGCGTGCGGATGCCGTATCGCACGTCGAGCGCGGAGAGTCTCGAGCATGGCCAGCTCGTGATCGACTCGCTCGGCATCCAGGGGCGCACGGTCGACATCTCCGCCGCGGTGGATGGCTACCTGCAGCACGAGCCCGACGCCGACCCGGCGCGGCGCGGCAACGTGATGGCACGCATGCGCATGATCACGCTGTTCGATCTCTCGGCGAAGCACCGCGCGATCCCGCTCGGCACGGGCAACAAGACGGAGCGCCTCTTCGGCTACTTCACCTGGCACGCCGACGATTCTCCGCCGATCAACCCACTCGGAGACCTGTTCAAGACCCAGGTGTGGGCGCTGGCGCGGCACCTCGGCGTGCCCGAAGTGATCGTCGGCAAGGCGCCATCGGCGGACCTCGTCGTCGGGCAGACGGACGAGGGCGACTTCGGCATCAGCTACCCGAAGGCGGACGAGCTACTGAACTGGATGCTGAGCGGCTACGGCGAAGCGGATCTGGTCGCGCGCGGCTTCGTCCCGGCAGAGGTAGCGCTGGTCCGGAAGCGCCTCGCGACCACGCACTGGAAGCGTCGGCTACCGACCGTGGCGATGCTCAGCGGCTCCGCGATCGGTGAGAGCTACCTGCGCCCCGTCGACTACTGACCCAGCACATTCGAACGCACCCGGGTCAGAGTAAACGGGGTCAGAGTACACGGGGTCAGAGTCGGTTGACTCTGACCCCTCTGGTTTCAGGCGCGACGGTGGCAGCTACTGCCGGAGAACCACGTTCCCCATCGAGTCGATGGCGTAGCAGGCCTTCACGTTGACGGCCGGCGGATCGCCCTGGACGCGGCCCTGCTGACCGGGCTTCAGGATCATCCAGTAGTCGGTCTGGCGATAGAATATCGTCCGCGGACGCCCCCTGGGATCGCGCAGGTCGCCCTGCGCCGCGCAGGACGGGAAGGCCCGTCGCTCACCGCTATTGAAGTCCACGGTCATCATCCCTTCGTTCGTGATCACGTAGGGCGACCCCGTCAGGTCCGGAGTGTAGCCGGCGCCGGCGCTATAGCCGTTGTAGGTCACCGAGGGCGGGGGTGGTTCCTCGGTCCCCGGGCCGAACGACGCCGAGAGCGGGACACCATTCGCGTCGTAGACCGAGGGATAGCCGCCGTAATAGCCGTCGCAGCAGCCGTAGCCGCCGACCGGCACGTAGACGACCTGGTTACCGCGGAAACGCTTCTGGAAGCGCTGGTTGACGAGCCCGTTATTTCGGATGCGCGGGTTGACCCGGCGGGGGATGACCAGGGAGCGCGAGTCGAATACCCCGTTCGGGATCGTGGCGATGGGCTGCGACGACGGAATCCGAGGTATCGTGGAGGTGGGGGCAGGAGGCGCGGCCACACCGGTTCGCGGGGTGCGCCGCTGGGCGCCCGCAGGGGCCGCCGCCATGATGGAGAATACGCCTGCGACGAGCGTTGCCGAGCGTGCCAAGCGAAGCGATGTGCTCATCCCCCTACCCTCCTCTCTGAATCGCCACCGGCGATCGCGACTTGATGTCGCCTGTACCCTCAGTCACCCGCGCTGTTGCGCCGCTGTCACGCGGCAAGTGCTGATCCAGACCTCGAGGGACGTCCGGGCTGTCCGAGCATGTTGGCCCATCGGCCAATGCCAGCGTCCGTCACCACATCTGGTGGAAAGAAGCAACAGCTCGATGCGCCTTCCCGAGAGCGGGACTTCGCCGTAGCAGGGGCATGTTCTTGGCAAATCGGACGGGGCATGGCGACCAAGAGACCGTCCAGCAGAGCGCATCCCGCGCACGCGAGGAAGCCGGTGACGAAGCGGGGCGCGAAAGGGGCCTCCGGAACGGCGGCCACGAAGCGAAGCGCCGGAGCGGCCACGAGGCGAAGCGCGGGAGCGGCCACGAAGCGAAGCGCCGGAACGTCCACGAAACGGGGCTCGGGGGCGTCCGCGAAGCGCAGCGCCAAGACCGCGGCAAAGGGCAGCGCCGTGAGGACAGCGAAGCGGCCCGCCAAGCGGGCGCCGAAGACCACGCCCTTGACCGAGTACAACGCGAAGCGCGATTTCACGCGCACGGTGGAGCCCGCGGGCAAGGTCCCCAAGCCACGTGGCAAGACGCTGCACTTCGTCATCCAGAAGCACGCGGCGAGTCACCTGCACTATGACTTTCGCCTGGAGCTCGACGGCGTGATGAAGTCCTGGGCGGTGCCGAAGGGGCCAAGTCTCGACCCCGCCGTCCGCCGCCTGGCGATGGAGGTCGAGGACCACCCCATCGCGTACAACACCTTCGAGGGGACGATCCCGCAGGGCGAGTACGGCGGGGGGACCGTGATGCTCTGGGACCGTGGCACCTACGAGGCCGACGACGACGGCGGCGCCGCCTCGCTGCGGAGCGGATACGAGAAGGGCGAGCTCCGCTTCGTGATGCACGGCAAGCGGCTCCGTGGCGGCTTCGTGCTCACGCGTCGCCGTCGGCCGGGGCGCCCGCAGTGGCTGCTCATCAAGCGCCGCGACGCCTACGCCGATCCGGAGCGCGACGTCACCACCGAAGAGACGACGTCGATCGCGACCCGGCGGACCATGGAGCAGATCGCCAGCGGCCGTAGAGTCTGGCACTCCGACCGGTAGCGAGGGCGGGGAGAACCCGGGGCGGCACCCTTTCCGAGCCCCGGGGTAAACATATGCATGACAAACTCCCTTCGAGTCTCGTTCGGAGCGCTGCTGCTCGCGGCTGCTGCCGCGTGCTCGCGCTCCTCGGAGCAGCCCACGCTGAACAGCGATCTCGAGCAGGACCTCGCGAAGGCCGGCGGGTCGAGCGTGCTCCTCGGTGGTAGCACGGCGAATCGTGTGGATGTCGTCTCGGCGTCGGAGCGCGTCGAAAGCCCCGTACCGACCCCCAAGGCGAAGGCCGTCTCGCGCGCGCCGAGCGCGAACCGCGGGGTGCGTGCGCCAGTGAAGAGCGCACGGAAGGTGACGCCGGCCGCCGCCGAGCCGGCACCTCGTGCTCCCGATCCGGCACCGGCAGAGGAGCCCCGGGTGGCGCGCGAGCCGGAGCCGACGCCGGCCCAGTCGCGGCCGGAGCCGATCCCGGCGCGCCAGCCCGAACCGCGTGGGGGATGGAAGACGCCAGGCGAGGTGATCCGGAATGCGCCGTTCCCGATCAATCCCATGGCATCGGTCAGCCGTTAGAGGTCATCGGCTGACGGGTTCACGGTGGGCTCCGGCCCCGGGAGCGAGAAGCCTCCCGGGGCCGGATGCGTTTTGCCGGGGTATCGCCGCGCCGGTCACCGAGTGCGCCGCCCGGACGGCCACACTCGGTGCCGGCCCCGCGCGCCGCTCAGGCGGCGCGCACTTCGGCGAAGGCGAGACTCACCGCACGCCGTGCCTGGCGCTTGAGCGCGCGGTGCACGGCGCGGGCGTAGAGAATGAAGTTGCTTCCCGCCCACGGATGGCGGAGGAAGAACTCCGCGGGGAGCATGTCGGCCTTGAGGCGATTGCACGGCGGACACGCGGACACGACGTTGCCCGGCGAGTGCGTGCCTCCCTTGGCGAGTGGATGCACGTGGTCCAGGGTCGCGCGATCGTAGTCGAGTGAAATGCCGCAATAGACACAGCGGCGACTGCAGTCTCGCATCGCGGCGAGCTTGAACGCTCGCTTGTGCTCTGCGGGGAGCAGTCGCCGGACGCGACGCAGGACTCGGGGTGCGCGGGGAGCGCGCGGGAGAGAGACGCGGTGACCGTGTCGAGCGGGCAATCTCACCTCGCTGGAAAAGACGACACCCCGCGGAGGGAGAGTCTCCCTCGCGCGGGGTGTCGTACATCGTGGTCGGCGTCGCACCGGGGGAGCCAGCACGTGCGAGGCGCTCGCTGCGCTCGCATCGTCCGCTGGGTCCAGCCTTGCACAATTTCCTTGCGCATCGGCCTCCGGGTGCGTCGGGTGAGCGGTCGTGCCGCTCGTTGCCCCATTAGTGCAGTCGGTGTGCCAAACGCGCAAGAGGCAGAGCGTGCCGCTCGAACTGTGGTCGCTCAGTGGCTTCGCGCGCGTCGGTCCTCACTGGTACCCCTACGATCCGGACGAAGTGCCACCGGATCGCGTAACGTGGCGATGATCCGCGCCGCGTTCGCGTCGAGCACCGTGCGGTCCGGCATCTGCGACGCGGCGAAGGGCAGCGGGATGTCGAAGCCGTCGCCCTGATTGCGCGGGATGACGTGGACGTGATAGTGAAACACGTCCTGACCGGCCGCCGCGCCGCTGTTCACGAGGATGTTCAGCCCATCCGCATTGCCGACGTGCTTCACCACAGGCGCGAGCTGCATCGCGACCTCGAACAGGTGCGTCGCGAGCGTGTGCGGGATGTCCTCGAGCGACTCGTAGTGCGTACGAGGGACGACGAGCACGTGGCCGGCGTTGACCGGTTGGATGTCCATGAACGCGACGACGTCGCCATCCTCGTAGCACATCGAGACCTCGCCCGCCCCACGGATCAGATCGCAGAACGGACAGGTCGCTTGGACAGCGGCTTGCATGAGTCCTCTAGCGTAGTAGGTGCATCGAAAGCCAGGTGCAGGCCGGATGCCATTCGGCGTCGACGGAAGGGACGCACCGCCCGCGCGTCCTGCTCACCCCGCATTAGATTTCGGCTCGGCCCTTCTTCATCCAGGCGGTTCTTGCATGGCCACTCAGACCCGCGCGGAGCGCAAGCACGCCCCCGGTCTGTCGCGCGACCAGTTGGTCGGCGCCTATCGCACGATGCTCCTCTCGCGCCGGCTGGATGACCGCGAGATCCAGCTCAAGCGCCAGAACAAGATCTTCTTCCAGATCTCCGGTGCCGGCCACGAAGCGGTCCTGTGCGCCGCCGGCATGGTGTTGAAGCCGGCATACGACTGGTTCTACCTGTACTACCGCGATCGGGCGCTCTGCCTCGAGTTGGGCGTCACCCCCGCCGAGATGCTCTACGAAGCCGTCGGCGCGGCGAAGGACCCCGCCTCGGGCGGACGGCAGATGCCCAGCCACTGGGGCAACGCGCCGCTCAACATCGTCTCCGCCTCGTCGCCCACCGGCACCCAGTTCCTGCACGCGGTGGGCAGTGCCGAGGCAACGCTCCGCGCGCGGTTGCTCGACGTCACGGAGGGATTCCACGACGATGAGGTGGTGCTCGTCTCCGCGGGCGAAGGCACGACCTCCGAAGGAGAGTTCTGGGAGTCGCTGAACACGGCGGCCAACCTCAAGCTGCCCGTCGTCTACCTGATCGAGGACAACGGCTACGCCATCTCGGTCCCCGTCGAGGTAAACACGGCGGGCGGTTCGATCTCGGCGCTCGTCCGTTCGTTCCCCGGGCTGTACGTAGAGGAGGTCGACGGATGCGACCTCGTGGCGAGCCATGCGGCGATGCAGCGCGCCGTCGAGCACGCGCGCAAGCGCAAGGGACCGGCGCTCGTGCACGCGCACGTGATCCGTCCCTACTCGCATTCCCTCTCCGATGACGAGGTGATGTACCGCCCGTCGGACGAGCGCGAAGCGGATGCGATGCGCGATCCGGTGGCGACCTTTCCGCGCTGGCTCGTCGCCGAGGGGTATGCCACGGAGGAGGACATCCTCGCCATCCAGGCGGAGGTCGAGGCCACACTGCTCGCCGCGACCGACGACGCGCTGTCGCAGCCGCAGCCGGGCCCCGAGACGGTGCACGACTTCGTCTACTCCCCCGATGTGGATCCGACGTCGGCGGCGTTCGACACCGAGGACGCACCGAACACGGAGGGCACGCCGACGACGATGGTCGACCTGCTCAACGTGTGCATGAAAGACGAGATGCGGCGGAACCCCAAGATGCTGCTGTTCGGCGAGGATGTCGCCGATGTGTCGCGCGAAGCGAGCCTGCCGCGTGTGAAGGGAAAGGGCGGTGTCTTCAAGGTCACCTGGGGACTGCAGCGGGAGTTCGGCGCGTCGCGCGTCTACAACACGCCGCTCGCCGAGGCGAACATCGTCGGCCGCGCAATCGGGCTCGCCCTGCGCGGGTTCAAGCCGGTCGTCGAGATCCAGTTCTTCGACTACATCTGGCCGGCGTACATGCAGATTCGCGACGAGCTCGCGACGATGCGCTGGCGCTCCAACAATGCGTTCGCTGCGCCCGTTGTGATCCGCGTGACGTACGGGGGTTACATCCGCGGCGCACTCTATCATTCGCAGACCGGTGCGTCGCTGTTCACCCACTGCCCCGGGCTGCGCGTCGTCTGTCCCGCCACCGCGCTCGACGCCAACGGCCTGCTCCGGACGGCGATTCGGTGTAACGACCCGGTGATGGTGCTCGAGCACAAGCATCTCTATCGGCAGACGTACAACAAGGCGGTGAATCCTGGCCCCGACTTCATGATCCCGTTCGGCAAGGCGCGTACGGTACGCGCCGGCACCGACCTGACGATCGTGACCTACGGTGCCACGGTGCAGCGCGCCCTCGCCGCGGCGAATCAGATGCACGAGGAGCGCGGGATCGACGCCGAGGTCATCGACCTCCGCTCGTTGTCCCCGTGGGACACCGAGCGCGTTTATGAGAGTGTGAAGCGGACGAGCCGCGTGATCGTGGCGTACGAGGATGCGATCTCATGGGGGTACGGCGCGGAGATCGCCGCGCGCATCGCCGACGACTGCTTCGCCTGGCTCGACGCGCCGGTGAAGCGCGTGGCGAGCACCGACACCTTCGTCGGCTATGCGCCGCGGCTGGAGGATGCGATCCTTCCGCAGGTGGAGGACTTCAAGCGCGCGATCGGCGAGCTCGCGGCGTTCTGACCTAGCGCTCCAGGTGGTTCACGACCACGTGGCCCTTCTGCAGCACGAAGACGAGCGCCGCGTCGTCCCACACGACGGGGGCACTCGCGTCGGCGACGTGATCGAGGATGGCGAGGTCCGCCGGCTCACCGGCGGCGAGCCGCCCATTCGTGGCCAGTGGGACGACGACGCGCCCCGCCGCGTCGATGACTGACGCCGCCGTGCCGGCGCGCTTCCGGAGCTCGGCGCTGCCGCCGACGGCGACGATGGCCTCTCCTCGCACGAGCACCGCGTCCGCCCATGTCCGGCGCGTGTCACGTGTAAAAACGCGGGCGTTGACGATGGCGAACGCGAGCGGTGCGGTCGGGTTGGCGGGGTCGGGCTGACGCATGAACGCAGATTGCCTTCGATGCGGCGCGCGCGAAAGTGGCGCTTGACGCCGAACGCGCGACCGGGCAGGCTTCGGGCAGTGGGGAGTAGCCGGCCGGCGCGAGGGCGCCGGAGCAGCCGATCGTCAAGACGGAGCGCGTGAGCGCTTCCGGTCGGCTGAAGGGCGCGGGTGAGCCTTGGGCGAGACCACTACGACACCGCGCGTGCCGTAGTGGCTCGCCCGTCGTATTTCCGGCTCACCACCACTCTCGATGATCGCCACCAACATCTGGTTCTGGATCGGCTTCATCGCCTTCGTCCTGGCGATGCTCGCCATCGACCTCGGCGTCTTCAACCGGCGACCCCACGTCGTCAGCCCGAAGGAAGCGAGCATCTGGACCGCCGTCTGGGTCGGGCTCGCCCTGCTCTTCGCCGGTGGACTCCTCTTCTTCGAGGGGCACCAGCCCGCGCTGACCTTCCTCACGGGCTACCTGATCGAAGAATCGCTCAGCATCGACAACATCTTCGTCATCGTGCTGATCTTCCAGTACTTCGCCGTGCCGGCGCAGTACCAGCATCGCGTGCTGTTCTGGGGGATCCTCGGCGCGCTGATCATGCGCGGCCTGTTCATCGGGCTGGGCGCGGCGCTACTCGCACGTTTCGAGTGGATCATCTACATCTTCGGCGCCCTGCTCATCGTGACCGGCGTGCGCATGGCGGTGAAGCAGGACGAGGAGTTCGACGCCGAGCAGAACCCCGTGGTGAAAGCGGTGCGCCGCGTGCTGCCGCTCACCAACGGCTACCGCGGCAAGCATTTCTTCGTCGTGGAGAACGGCCGGCGCTTCGCGACGCCGCTGCTGCTCGTGCTGGTGCTCGTCGAGGCGACGGACCTCATCTTCGCCGTCGACTCCATCCCGGCGATCTTCGGGATCACGCGCGATCCGTTCCTCGTGTTCACGTCGAACATCTTCGCCGTGCTCGGACTGCGCTCGCTCTATTTCCTCCTGGCGAGCGTCGTGACGAAGTTCTGGATGCTCAAGTACGGTCTTGCCGTCATCCTGACTTTCGTGGGCACGAAGATGCTCATCGAGTCATGGATCCACATTCCGATCCTGCTCTCGTTGGGCGT
>JAEKKK010000145.1 GCA_019510405.1 Gemmatimonadota bacterium
TACACGCCGAAGCCGAAGGAGGCGATGCACCGCTGGGTGCTGCGCCATCCGAACGTGCTGCACATCGGCGGCATCGGACTCGGCACGCTGGCGGCGATCGCGGCGGTGTTCTGGCTCGGCGGGATGCTGTCGCAGCCGACGCACGTGCTGCTCCTCATCGCGGCGTTCGCGCTGATCCCGGCCAACGACATCGCCGTGCGCGTCGTGCACCAGCTCATCACGGCGTTCCTCCCGCCGCACGTGCTCCCCAAGCTGGACCTCTCCGGACGCGAGGGTATCCCGCCCGACTTCCGGACCGCGGTCGTCATCCCGATGCTGTTCGGCCGCGTCGAGGACGTGCACGAGGCGCTGGAGAATCTCGAGGTGCAGTTCCTCGCCAACCGCGAGGCGCACCTCCACTTCGCCGTGCTCAGCGACCTCACCGACGCCGACGCCGAGACGCTGCCCGGCGACGAGGCGATCATCGCCGCCGCGAGGGAAGGTGTGCGCGCGCTCAACGTGCGCTACGCGCACGGCCGCGCCGACGAGTTCTATCTCTTCCACCGGCCGCGGCGCTGGAATCCGAGTCAGGGCGTGTGGATGGGCTGGGAGCGCAAGCGCGGGAAGCTGGCGCAGTTCAACCGCTTCCTGCGCGGCGGCGCGCGCGACGCCTTCTCGGTCATCGAGGGAGACGTCGCTACCCTCAAGCAGGTGCGCTACTGCATCACGCTCGACGCGGACACGGTGCTCCCGCCCGATGCGGCCCCGCTCCTCGTCGGCGCGCTGGCGCATCCGCTCAACCGCGCCGTGTACGACGCCGAGCGCGGGCGCGTCGTGCGCGGCTTCGGCATCCTGCAGCCGCGCGTCGGCGTGTCGCTGCCGAGCGCGTACCGCACGCGCTTCGCGGCGATCCACTCCGGGCACCCCGGAGTGGATCCATATACGACGGCGGTGTCGGACGTCTATCAGGATCTCTACGGCGAAGGGAGCTTCACCGGAAAGGGGATCTACGACGTGGACGCGTTCGAGCGGGCGACGCGCGGCCGCTTCCCCGAGAACACGCTGCTCTCGCACGACCTCATCGAGGGGAACTACGCGCGGGCCGGCCTGGCGACGGACATCGAGGTGTTCGACGACTATCCGTCGCGCTATCTCGCCTACGCGCGGCGCAAGCATCGCTGGATCCGCGGCGACTGGCAGCTCCTGCGCTGGCTCGGCCGCTGGGTACCCGGTCCCGACGGGCCGGAACGGAACCGCCTGTCGCTGCTCTCGCGCTGGAAGCTGTTCGACAATCTGCGCCGGAGTCTCCTTGAGATCGCGCAGTTGGCCTTCTTCGTCGCGGGCTGGACGATCTTTCCCGGCTCGCCGGTGCGCTGGACGCTGCTCGGGCTGCTCGCCGTCGCGGCGCCGTGGATCGTCGCACTGCTGCTCGCCGTGGTGCGTCCGCCGTTCGACAAGTCGTGGCGCGCCTATTACACGACGGTCGGCCACGACGCGTGGACCTTCCTCGAGCAGTACTTCGTAACCATCACCTTCCTCCCGCATCAGGCGTGGCTCTCCGCCGACGCGATCGTGCGCACGCTGTGGCGCACGCTCGTCTCGGGCCGCCATCTCCTCGAGTGGCAGACGGCGTCGCAGGCGGAGCGCGCGACCACCAGCTCGGCGCGCGTCATCTGGCGCGCGATGTGGCCGGGTGTGGCGATCGCCGGCGTGGCCGTCGTGCTGCTCGCGATCCGCGCGGAACACAACGCAGCGTTGCGATGGCCGCTGGTGCTCGGCCCGCTCCCCCTGCTCGCGCTGTGGATGGCCTCGCCGGCCACCGCGGTGGAGCTCGCGGCGCCGGCGGTGCAGCGCAAGCGCCGCCTCGCGGCCCCGCTCCGCGAGGAGGCGATGCGCTACGCGCGCGCCCACTGGCATTTCTTCGAGCGCTTCGTCAACGAGGACACCAGCTGGCTCGCGCCCGACAACTTCCAGGACGACCCCGACCCGGTCGTCGCGATGCGTACGTCGCCGACGAACATCGGGCTCCAGCTCCTCGCCACGGTGAGCGCGTTCGACCTCGCGTTCATCTCCGCCGAAGCGATGGCGAAGCGGCTCGAGCTGGCGTTCCGCTCACTCGAGCGGATGGGACGGTTCCGCGGGCACTTCTACAACTGGTACGACCTCCAGGACCTGCGCGTGCTGGAGCCGGCGTACATCTCCACCGTCGACAGCGGCAACCTCGCCGGACATCTCATCGCGCTGCGCCAGGCGCTGCTCGCGATCGCGAAGGACGTTCACGACGGCACCCTCGCGACGCGCCTCGACACGATCGCGCATCAGGCCTCGGCGTACACCGAGGCGATGGACTTCGAGTTCCTGTTCGACCACGAGCGCGAGCTCTTCTCGATCGGCTATCAGGTCGGCTCGCACACGCTCGACGGCTCGTCGTACGACCTCCTCGCCTCCGAGGCGCGGCTGGCGAGCTTCGTCGCGATCGCGAAGAACGACGTGCCGGTGGACCACTGGTTCCGGCTCGGCCGCACGCTCACCCACGCGAGTGGTGAGACGGCCCTCGTGTCGTGGAGCGGGAGCATGTTCGAGTACCTGATGCCGGCGCTGGTGATGCGCTCCTTCCCGCAGACGGTGCTCGACCAGACCTGCCACGGTGCAGTGCGCCGGCAGATCTCGTATGCCGCCGAGCGCGGGGTGCCGTGGGGGATCAGCGAGAGCGCGTACAACGTGCGCGACCGCCACCTCACCTATCAGTACCGCGCCTTCGGTGTCCCCGACCTCGCGCTCAAGCGCGGGCTGGGGCGCGATCTCGTCGTCGCGCCGTACGCGACGGCGCTCGCGGCGATGATCGATGCGCCCACCGCGATGGCGAACCTCGCGACGCTCGAGCGGCGCGGCGCGCTCGGCGAGTACGGCTTCCGCGACGCACTGGACTACACGCGCCCCGCGCCGGGCGAGAAGTACAGTGTCGTCAAGAACTACATGGCGCACCACATCGGGATGAGCATCGTCGCCCTCACGAACGTGCTGGAGAGCGACGTCTGGCAGCAGCGGTTCCACGCCGACCCGCTCGTGCGCTCGGCCGAGCTCCTGCTGCACGAGCGCATCCCGCGACGGCTCGTGTTCCAGCCGGCGGCACTCGTCGACAGCGGCGAGTCGCTCCCGGAGCCGGAGGTCGAGCGGCCGGCGGTTCGCGTGTACGACACGCCGGACACCGCGGAGCCACGCATCGCGTTGCTCGGGCATCTGCCGTACACGACCATGATCAGCAACTGCGGGTCGGGGTACAGCCGCTACGAAGGGATCGCCGTCACGCGCTGGCGCGCCGACGCAACGACGGACAACACGGGACAGTTCTGCTACGTGAAGGACGTCACCAGCGGCCACCTGTGGAGCGCGGCGTACCAGCCGGTGTGCGCGCCGGCCGACTCGTACCGCGCCTCGTTCGCCACCGACCGCGTCGCCTTCGACCGCGTGGACGGCCACATCGAGACGCGCACGGAGATCACCGTGGTGCCGGCGGATGCCGCCGAGGTCCGGCGCATCACCGTGACGAACAACGGCAGCACGACGCGCGAGATCGAGCTGACGAGCTACGCCGAGATCGTGCTCGCGCCCCCCGACGCGGACCGGGCACACCCGGCGTTCGCCAACCTGTTCGTGCAGACGGAATGGCACGAGTGGTGTTCGGCCATCCTCGCCACGCGACGTCCGCGCTCGGCGGATGAGCAGACGGTGTGGGGCGTGCACGTCGTCGCCGTGGAGGGTGAGCTCGTCGCGCCGGTCTCCTGCGAGACGGATCGCGCGCGCTTCGTCGGACGCGGGCGCTCGACGCGCGATCCCGCCGCGCTCGACGCGAGCGCCGACGGACGGCTCTCCGGCACCGTGGGTGCCGTGCTCGATCCGATCATGGCAATCCGTGCGCGCGTCCGTCTCGAGGCGGGGGAGAGCGCGACGGTGGCGTTCACGACGCTCGTCGCGCCGACGCGCGAGCGCGCCTTCGAGCTGGCCGACCGCTACGACGAGCCGAGTGCCGCGCAGCGCGCGCTCGACCTCGCGTGGACTACGGCGCAGGTCGAGCTGCGCGAGCTGAACATCAGCCCCGCCGACGCCGCGGTCTATCAGGAGGTCGCCGGCCATCTCTTCTACGCCAACCGCTCGCTCGGCGCCGCCGAAGAGGAGCGGCTCGGCTGTCGCGGCACCCAGCCCCTGCTCTGGTCGATCGGCGTGTCGGGCGACTGGCCCATTCTGCTCGCCGCGATCGACTCGATGGAGGGACTCACCACGCTGCGCCAGCTCCTCTCGGCGCACCGCTACTGGCGGCGGCGCGGCATGCAGGTCGATCTCGTCGTGCTCGATACCCATCCGCCCACGTATCAGAAGGACGTGCGCGACAAGATCACGGCGACCGTGCTCGCGTCCACCGAGGGAGGCGGTCTCGATCATCCGGGAGGCGTGTTCGTTCGCCGCGTCGACCTGCTCGCGCCGGACGTGTTGCTCATGCTTCGCAGCACGGCGCGCGTCATCGTCGACTGCGACGGCCGCTCGCTCGGCCGGATGCTCGAGCAGATGACCGGGCCCGACGAGGAAGCCGTGTCGTCGGCGGAGCCCTCGGTCTCCACCCTGCGCCGGCTGGAGCGCAGCACGCCGGTCGTGTTCCGCGCCATCCGCAACATCACCGCACGCCTGCTCGATACCGACACGCCCCCCGACGGCACGGACGCCGTGCGCGGCGCGGCGCGCGCGAAGAGCGACGTCGCCGCGGCCGAGCAGCTTCACGCGCCGCTCGGTCCACCGCTGCAGCTCGACAACGGGATCGGCGGACTGACCGACGCGGGCGACTACGAGATCCGTCTGCGCGGCGGCGTGCTGCCGCCCGCGCCATGGGCCAACGTCGTCGCCAACCCGAGCGCCGGGTTCGTCGTGACGGAGCGCGGCGGCGGCTTCTCGTGGACGGACAACAGCTTTTTCTATCGCCTCACCCCCTGGCACAACGACCCCGTGAGCGACCCGGTGAGCGAGGTGCTGTACCTGCGCGACGAGGACAGCGGTGAGCTGTGGAGCGCGACGCCGGCGCCGATCCGGCACGACACGCCGTACGTCGTGCGACACGGCGCAGCGCTCTCCACCTTCGAGCACGAGCACGGTGGCATCGCCACGAAGCTCACCCTCGGCGTGGCGCCGGACGACCCGGTGAAGCTCTCGCTGCTCGAGGTGACGAACCGCGGCACCAAGCCGCGCAAGCTGACGGTGACGTCGTACGTCGAGTGGACGCTCGGCGTGCTGCGCGAGCACACGCGGCACCAGGTGCTGACGTCGTTCGATCCGAAGCGGCGCGCCATCCTCGCGCGCAACACCTTCGATCCGCAGTTCGCCGAGCGGATGGCGTTCTGGGTGGTGAGCGAGCCGGTGCTCGGCCACACGGGCGACCGGCGCGAGTTCCTCGGCCGCAACGGCACCGCGTCGGCGCCGCGCGGGCTCGGCAAGGACGTCACGCTCGACGGGAAGACCGGCGCCGGCCTCGATCCGTGCGGTGCGCTGCAGTGCGCGCTCACCCTCGCTCCCGGCGAGACGCGCACGCTGTCGGTCGCGCTGGGCTCGGGCGGCTCCGAGGCCGACGCGCAGCGCCTCGCCGACGCGTACGGTGACGCGTCGCGCGCCCGCGCGGCGGTGGAGGAGACGATCGCACAGTGGCAGCGGCGTCTCTCCGTCATTCACGTCAGCACGCCCGAGCCGTCCTTCGACGCGATGGTGAATCGCTGGTCGCTCTACCAGGCGCTCTCCTGCCGCATGTGGGCGCGCTCGGCGCTCTATCAGTCGAGTGGGGCGTACGGCTTCCGCGACCAGTTGCAGGACGTCATGGCGTTCCTGTACGCCGAGCCCGGCGTGGCGCGCGCGCACATCCTGCGCGCCACGGGCCGGCAGTTCGTCGAGGGCGACGTGCAGCACTGGTGGCATCCGCAGAGCGGACGCGGCGTGCGCACCCGCTTCTCGGACGATCTCGCCTGGCTGCCGTACGTCGTCGACCAGTATGTGAAGGTGACGGGCGACGCGAGCGTGCTCGACGAGGTGGTGCCGTTCATCACGATGCGCCAGCTCGCGCCGAACGAGCACGAGATCTACGACCTGCCGCAGGTGAGCGACGAGAAGGCCAGCGTGTACGAGCACTGCGTGCGCGCGCTGCGCAAGGCATCGACGGTTGGCGTGCACCAGCTGCCGCTGATCGGGATCGGCGACTGGAACGACGGCATGAGCCGCGTCGGCGTGGAAGGGAAAGGCGAGAGCGTCTGGCTCGCCTGGTTCCTCGCCGCCACGCTGCGCGACTTCGCCGAGCACGTCACTGCGCGGGGCGATGCGGAGCTCGCGGCGGAGTTCCGGAAGAAGTCGGAGGAGTACGTCGCCGCCGTGGAGGCGAACGGGTGGGACGGCGAGTGGTATCGGCGCGCCTACTTCGACGACGGCACTCCGCTCGGCTCCAGCTCGAACGAAGAGTGCCGGATCGATGCCATCGCGCAGAGCTGGAGCGTCATCTCCGGTGCCGGCGATCCGGCGCGTCAGGCGCAGGCGATGCGCTCGTTCGAGGAGAAGCTCGTGCGCAACGACGCGCGGCTGCTCATGCTGCTGACGCCTCCCTTCGACCACATGCCGCACGACCCGGGGTACATCAAGGGCTACTTGCCCGGCGTGCGCGAGAACGGCGCGCAGTACACGCATGCGGCGTTGTGGTCCGTGCTCGCCACCGCGCTGCGCGGCGACGGCGAGCGCGCGGTCGAGCTGTTCCAGATGCTCAACCCGCTGACCCACGCGCGCAACGCCGACGAGCTGGCGACCTACAAGGTCGAGCCGTACGTGGTGGCGGCGGACGTCTACACGGCGGAGGGCCAGCTCGGCCGCGGCGGGTGGACGTGGTACACCGGCTCGGCGAGCTGGATGTACCGCATCGCCCTCGAGGCGATCCTCGGCTTCACGCGGCGCGGCGACACGCTGCGCTTCACGCCGCGGGTGCCGGCCTCGTGGCCGGAGTTCACGATCGAGTATCGCTTCGGGAAGAGCGTCTACACGATCGTCGTGCGCAATCCGGGCGACGGGATCAACGGCGACGCGGAGGTGAGCGTCGACGGCGTGACGCTGGACACGCCCCACCTGCAGCTCGTGGACGATGGCCGGCCGCACGAGGTCGTCGTGCGCGGACCGGCATCGCGCGTGGCGGCGACGGCGCCGGCGGGCGAGCGTTAAGAAGGCGTTTCTGGGGTCAGAGTAGGTGGGGTCAGAGTACAGACTCTGACCCCAGTGTGCGGGGACCGTAGCCGCGACCAAGCATTGACCGAAGGTCCATGCTGGCGCCAATTCCCTCCGGCGCCAGCATGGAGCACTCTTCCCGCTACGCCGCTCTCCCATTCCTTCATTCATGCTCTTCAACCGCCGCGAAGCGCTCGCCCAACTCGCCGCGCTGGTCGCGCTTCCACTCGCTGGACGCGACTGGCGCTCGAGTTGGGGTCAGACCCTGAGGGCGACGCCCGAGGGCTCTGACCCCTTGGCGCGTCGTGATCCGTACTTCGCCAGCCCCCTCGACGGCACCATCGCCGACTACCAGGCCGGCCGAGCACGCGGACAGTGGACCGCGGCCCGCATCACCGCCGAGGCGCTCGAGCGCTGTCACGCCGAGGGGATGCGCTGGCGCGCGATCGACCAGCTCGCGACCAACCTGATCGCCATCGCGCACGAGTCCGACCTGCGGCTGCGCAAGGGACGGTTGTTCGGCATGATGGACGGCGTCCCCGTGTTCGCGAAGTCGATCTACGACATGAACGGCCTGCGCACCACCGGCTCCAACGCCGAGTGGGGGTCGAAGTTCAAGAACGATGTGCTGCGGCGTGATGCACTCGAGATCACGCGGCTGCGCGCCGCGGGCGCCGTCGTACTCGGGAAGACGGCGGCCGACGACTTCGCGTATCACGGCAACGGGACGAGCAGCCTCACCGGCCAGGTGCTGAACCCATACGACCGCACGGGCACGCGCACGCCCGGCGGCTCGAGCGCAGGCTCGGCCGTCGCCGTCGCCGACGGGATGGCGTTCACCGCGCTCGGCACCGACGATGGCGGATCGAATCGCATTCCGGCGCAGTTCACCGGCGTCGTCGGGATGAAGCCGACGTTCGGATTGGTCGCGCGGAGCGGCGTGATCCCGACCTGGCCCTACCTCGACACCCACGGTCCGCTCGCGCGCAACGTCGCCGACGCGGCGCAGATGCTCGCCGTGATCGCCGGGGCGGACCCGTCGGATCCGCTGACGCGCTCCGTCGCGAGCAACGAGGCGACGCTCGCGACGCTGCCGCAGCTGCGCGACGACGCACTCGCCGGCGTGCGGCTCGGCGTCGTGAGTGCGCACGTGCCGCGCGAGCAGATGACCGCCGAAGCGCTCGCGACGTGGGACCGCGCGGTGGACGATCTGCGCGCCGCCGGCGCGACGGTCGAGCCGTTCGACGCCGCGGTGACGCGCGTGAACTATCGCGATCGCTTCGCCGAAGCGGCGAAGGCGCGGAACGACGTGGACGTCGATCCCAAAGCCCCCGCCCCGACGGCGAATGCGCTGTACCGATACTTCACCGGCCGCGTGAGCGACCCGCGCATGGGTGACCCGAAGCTGGCAGTCCGGAACGGCTATGCCGCGTATCGTTCGTTCTACGACGTGCTCCCGCCGACGTTCGAGGGCGCGGTGCCCTTGTTCGACCGCCCGATGCTCGACGACCCGACCGGCCGGTCGTTCGCCCTCTCGCGCGAGGTCGTGGTGCGCGCGCTGGCGGATTCGATGCGCGCGGCGAATGTGGTGGCGATGGTGTATCCGACAATGCCGTTCAACGCCCCGAAGGCGACCGATCCCTGGCCGGACATCCGGACGCCGCTCGGCTACGGCAACTGGCTCGGGATTCCGGAGGTGTCCGTCCCCGCGGGCTACGGCGCGGACGGGATGCCGGCGCTGAACGTCTCGATCGTCGGCCTCCCGGGCGAGGACGCGCGCGTGCTCTCCCTCGCCCACGCCTACGAGCGCAAGTCGCGGCGTTTTCGTCCGCCACCACGGTAACTTCCAAGCAGCTCGACGCCATTCAAGGGGTCAGACTCCAAGGGGTCAGACTCGCTCGACCCTGCAACGAGTCTGACCCCCGCGAGTCTGACCCCCGCGAGTCTGACCCCCACGAGTCTGACCCCCGACATGCGTCATCCGCTGCTCGCCCTGCTCTGCTCGACCACGATCGCCGCCGCGGCGAGCGCGCAAACGTCGACGCTCCCACCACTGCCCGCGCCGATCGGCGTCCCCAGGCCCGGCCCCGTCACCGACGCGCCCTACGCGCCGCAGCCGATCCTCCCCGGAGGCGTCGTCGTTCCGCTCTATCCACCCGGCTCCTCCTTCCTCAACGCCAGGCGTGTGCGCGAAGCGGAGGTGTACAACGTCAGCCAGACGGTCCCCGGCCGGATCAACAGCATCGTCAACATCCACAACCCGTCGATCGAGTTTCATCCCGTCGAGCGCTACCTGAACACCGGCACGACGGTCATCCTCGTCGCCGGCGGTGGACACAACACGCTCAACGTCGGCAGCGAAGCGGCGGACTTCGTCCCCTTCTTCTATCAGTATGGCGTGAACACGGTCATCCTCCGCAATCGCCTGCGCCGCGACGGCTACAGTGCGGAGACCGACGCCGTGTACGACGCGCAGCAGGCGATCCGCGTCGTGCGCGCGTACGCGAAGCAGTGGAACCTCGACCCGAATCGCATCGGCATCATCGGCTTCTCGGCCGGCGCCGAGCTCTCCGCACCGTCGGCGCTCGCGTTCGACGAGTTCGATCGCAAGAATGCCGGCGCGAGCGACCCGTTCGCCGGCGTCAGCGCGCGCCCCGACTTCGTCGGCATCATCTACCCTGGGCCGACGCCATTCTCCGTGCGCAATCCGACCGGCCCGTCCACGAGCTGGGCGCGCAATCCGTCGCCGCCGCCGATCCCACGCAATGCGCCACCGGCGTTCATGGCGACTGCCGGCTCGGGCGATCGCATTCATGCGCTATGGGCGATGGACTATGCGTACGCCATGCTGGACGCGGGCGTGCCGAACGTGGAGATCCACGTGTACGGCAACGGGCGGCACCCGGGCGACTCGCTGTCCGACGGCGGTCGCATGAACGGCGGTCTCTCGGCGGCGAACACCCGACCGATGAGCACGTGGCCCGCTCGCTTCATCGACTGGCTGCGCGACCTCGGCTTCCTGCAGAAGCCGGGCGTCGAGACGAAGGCGGCGAGAGATGTCGCCGCCTTCGCCAACCAGCCACACTGATCCGGCCGCGCACAGCAGCGCGACCGGCGACGCGTCAGCCTTCCGTCGCGACCGCCGGCTGAGCGGCAGCCGCCCTCGGCAGCTTCGGCGCGGCGAACGCGCCGAGCACGGCGCCGACCGCGATGATCCCGAACGCGATCGGGATGCTCGTCGGCTTCGCCACCATGTCGAGCGCGACGGCGAGCGCGATGCCGGTATTGATCGTCGGCAGCAGGACGGCGGCGGCGGGAGGCGCCATCTTCGGCATGGGTTGGTCCGCCCCCTTGGCCGCCAGCCCCTCGAGCACACGCCTGACCGCGCCGCCCTTGATCCCCAGGAACGCGCCGCTCGCGAAGAGCCACACGATGCCGAACACGCCCGCCACGATGAACCCGGAAGACATGGGCACGTGGAGGATGCTGAGCATGTACCCGCCCGTGATGGCGAGGACGAGGAGGCAGATCGGGAACAGCTTCGCCGCCGAGAGGAGCACGTTGTGCCAGTCCAGCGCCTCGCCGACGGTGCGTGCGCGCATGCGCCGGCCGGCGGCGAGCTTGGTCACCGCCGTGACGCCGGCGGCGACGAACAGGGCGAAGAGATGGACGTACTTCGCGAGAGGGTACAGCAGGTCCATGGGGTCCGCTCGGTGAAGGGAGGTCGAGCGAATCTCGGTCGCTGCGGTGCGACGCGGAAGGGGCGACGATGGCGACTCAGCGGTGATCCAGCCTCTGGTGTGCGCGCCCGATCGCCGTGGCATAAAACTCCGCACCGTAGTCCTGCCCCGACACGTCGTACCAGGCGAGCGCCTCCGTCGGCCGATGGAGTGCTTCGAACGCCTGTCCGCGCAGATAGCGCAAGGGCGGCGACGGCAACGAGCCGGCGGGCGAGAGCAGCACCGCCAGGGCCTGATCGGGCTTGCCGCTGGCCAGCAGTCGCCGCGCGGACAGTTCGACGGCAAGATCGCGGACCAAATTGTCGGTCCTGGCGATCGCGGCGGCTCGCGGAAGTGCGATGGCGGCCGGCGCAGCATCGCCAAGTCGCAGCGCGAGCATCGCCGCGAACGGCTCGGCCCACCGGCGAGCGGCGCCCGTGGTGATCGCTGGCGCACTCAGGTCGGCCATCGCCGCGCGTATCATCGCGGGCGGCGGATCGAGCGAGGGAAGGGAGAGAAACCGCCCCTTCCCGAACGCCGCGTCCTCGAGGCTCGCCGCCGCGGCGCGGCGGAATAGCGAATCCGACGCGCGCCAGTCGCCGTCGGCTCCTGCCAACTGCGCCTGGACGACGAGCAGCGCCGCTCGCTCG
>JAEKKK010000146.1 GCA_019510405.1 Gemmatimonadota bacterium
ATCCCGACCAGCTCGACTCGTACTTCTCCTTCGAGCTCTCCGATCAACTGCTCGACGCCGTGCGCACGGGCACCGCCGCCAAGCTCCTCGCGAGCTACGCGCGCATGAGCCGCGCGATGCCGGCGACGCGCTGGTCCCCATTCCTCCGCAACCACGACCAGACGCGCACGGTCACCGCGCTCGGCGGAGACCGCGTCGCGGCGCGGCAGGCCGCCGAGCTGCTGCTCACGCTGCCCGGGCTGCCGTTCGTGTACTACGGAGAGGAGATCGGGATGACGGGCGACAAGCCCGACCCGCGCCTGCGCACGCCGATGCAGTGGAGCCCTGGTCGCGCCGCCGGCTTCACGACGGGCGCAGCCTGGGAGCCGCTGCAGCCCGATTCGGCCACGGCGAACGTCGCGGCGCAGACGGGCGACGCCGCGTCGCTGCTCTCGCATTACCGGACGCTCATCCATCTTCGGGCGAACACTCCCGCGCTCGCCGCGGGTGATTTCACGCCGCTCCAGTCGAGCGATCCCGGCGTCGCCGCATTCCTGCGGCGGACTGGGGCGCGCGTCGCGCTCGTCGTCGCGAACCTGGCGACCAGCCCACGCACGGGCGTCACGATCTCTTCGAGTGACAGTGTGCTCCCCGCGGCGCGATACCGCACACGCGACCTCCTCGGTGGCACCACGGGCGCTCCGCTGAACGTCGATCGGGCCGGACGCCTGAACGCATACGCTCCCCTGCCTACTCTCGCGCCGCGGCGCACCTACGTGTTCGATCTGACGCACTGAACGCCATCACGGACGGGCGGGGGCGGGCGTGGGGGCGTGGGCGGCTTCCTGGGCGGCCATGGCGCGGGCGACGCCGTTGGTCCAGCCGAAGCCGTCCTGGGCCGGATATTCCCCGCCGCCGGCGCGCTTGCTCATGTCGAGCACGTCGTACTTCTCCGTCATCTTCCCCGTCACGCGATAGGTGCGGCGGTTCAGCGCCAGCCAACGCGAGCGCGCGTCGTTGGCGATGTCGTCGCGCCCGTACGCATGCGTGGCCTGCACGCCGAGCCACTGGAGCGGCGCCCAGCCGTTCGGCGCATCCCACTGCTGCCCCGACCGGATGTGCGTCGTGGCGAACCCGCCCGGCGAGAGGAAATCGCGGCCGAGCCGGTCGGCCACCGCGCGCCCTTGCTCCGGCGTCGCCAGCCCGAAGTAGAGCGGTGCGGCGGCGGCCATCGTCGGACGATCGGTGACGCGCTCGCCGGTGCGCCAGCGCACGTCGTAGAAGAAGCCGCTGGCCGGATCGTAGGCCGCCGCCAGCAGGGCGCGACGCCGCGCCTCCGCCTCCGCGTTGTAGCGCGCCGCCACCTCGGCGTCGCCCGGCGCGTTGCGCTTCGACCGCAGCGCCGCGATGGTGCGCTCGGCGTGGTAGAGCAGACTGTTCAGATCGATCGGCACGAGCTCGGTCGTCTCGAGCGTGCGGAGATCGGAGGGATCGCGCATCCACCGGCTGGAGAAATCCCACCCGCTCTCCGCCGCCGCGCGGATGTCGCGATAGAGCTGCTCACGCTTCTCCGGCGGCACGCGCTGCGCCAGCTCGTAGTCCTCGCGATGCGATTCGGGACGCGGCTCGGGGCGGTCGTCCCAGTAGCGGTTGAGCAGCGACCCGTCCTTCAACCGAACGACACGCCGCGCGGCCGAGCCGGGCTTCACCGTGTCGGCCCCCGCCATCCAGAATGAATGCTCGGCCTCGAGCGTCGGCAGATACTCGAACGCGCGCGTGGTGTCCGTCGCGGTCGCATACAGGCCGACCATCGCGGCGAGATACGGCGGCTGGCTGCGGCTGAGATAGTAGCTGCGGTTGCCGTTCGGCACGTGCCCCACGGTCTTCACGAGATATGCGAAGCCGTCGAGCATGTTCTTCACGAGATCGAGCCGCCCGTCCTGGATCAGACCGAGCATCGTGAAGTAGGAATCCCAGTAGTACACCTCGCGAAAGCGCCCGCCGGGCACGACGTACGAGCCCGGCAGCGGAATGAGCGACGAATGCGAGTCGGGTGCATCGGCGGGTCGCGTGAGCTTCGGCCAGAGCCCCGTGATGTGCTCCTCCATCGTCTGCGTCGTATCCGACGTGATCCCCGACACCGCCGCACGCGGCGGATCGAAGTGGTCGGCCACGAACGCCTTGAGATCGAAGCCGGGCTTCGCGCGCTCGCTCAGGTACAGCGCGGCGATCATCTCGGGCGCCGAGCGTGGACGCGAATCGACGAACGTCTTCGAGTCGGGGAAGACCCGCGCCATCTGCACGTCGTGGAAGAGCGGGCCGAGGTCGCGCGACGCGTCATAGATCGCCGGCGTCGTGCTGGGGATCGGCGAGAGTGTGCCGACGACCGGCGTGGTCGCGCCGCTGTGACAGGCAAGCGAGAGCGCGGCCGCGGCGACGGTCGCGGCGAGCGGCGGTGTATGACGAGGACCGTGTGACGATCGCGAAGTCATGGCGCGTTCGGTGAGAGGGCTTGAGCAGAGGCAGGCGCAGGCGCCTGCAGCAGCAACAGGCGGTCGTTGTTTCGAGCCACGGCGACGAGTGGAGGGAGACCGTTCGGCGTGCGCACCTCGCGCATCCGGCGGACCTGCCCGTCGATCTCGAGGCCACTGTGTGGTACATCCATCGAGACGAACCGGCCGTGTCCATCGCCACGGAGCAGCACACCGTGGCTCGCGTCGTAGCGTCCCTGGGCCGGCGGCACACCGTAGAAGTTGCCGCCCAAGAGGAGATCGAGATGCCCGTCGTGATCGAAGTCGTCGGCGATCGCGGAATTGACGGGCGCGAGCTGCGCGGCGATCGGGAGCGGCTCGAGCACGAACCGTCCTTTGCCATCGTTGCGGGCGATCGCGCTGGCGAAGGTATTGGCCCGCAGCGTTCGCGCGGCGCGCAGCTGATCCTTCGACAGCACTTTGTCGATCGCGCCGGACCCGAACGACGCATACGACGGGAAGCGTTCACGGAGCGACGGGATCGCGCGCAGCAGCTCGTCGCGTCCGGCCAGCACGAGGTCGCCATCGGCCTGCGCCAGCGTCGGGATCGCGATCGTGTTGCTGTCGCCGGCGAACTTCCCGACGTAGAGCTTCGCCGGCCTGTCCTTCGACGCGGTGATCGTCGAGTTGAGGCCGAGGTTGCCGAGCACCAGGTCGGGATGGCCGTCCGCGTTCATGTCGGCGACGGAGACGGTGTTCCACCATCCCTCGCTCCCCGCGAGACCGACCTCCGACGTGCGCTCGATGAGCTGGCCCTTCTCGTTGCTGAAGACGCGCACGGGCATCCACTCTCCGACGACGACGAGGTCGAGATGCCCATCGCCGTCGTAGTCGACCCAGGTGCACGACGTGACCATCCCTGCCTCGGACAGTCCCGGCGCGCGCTGCGGCGTGAGGTCGGTGAAGCGTCCGGTGCCGTCGTTGCGCAGCAGATGGCTCTTCGGCGAGACACCGTAGTGTCCCGGCACCGAGCGGCTCCCGACGAAGAGATCGACGTACCCATCGCCGTCGAAGTCGCCCGCGGCGACGCAGCCGCCGTTGTCGTACAGCGCGGGGATCGCCTCCGTCGCGCGCGTGAACACACCGTGGCCGTCGTTGAGATAGAGTCGCCCGCGCATCGGCGCCGCGGGGAGCTCGAACTGGTTGCCGCCGCTCACGACGTACAGATCGGGGTGGCCGTCGCCATTCGCGTCGAGGAACGTCGCGTCGATGTCTTCCGCGATGCTGTCGGCCGCGAGCGCGGGCTGCACGGTGCGCCGGAAGCTGCCGTCGCTCTGCTGCAGGAGCAGCGTGCCGGCCTGGAAGGTTGCGCCACCGAGGAAGACGTCGTCGCGCCCGTCGCCATCGACGTCGGCCACGGCGAGCGCCGGCCCCTCGGTGGAGAGCATGCGCGGCATCAACGGCTCGCGATCGAAGTCCACGAAATCGTTCTCGAGGTGCCGAGCATCGAGGTGGTGCGCGTCGGTCACGTCGTGAAAGAGCGGTGCCGGCGCCGGCGGCAGCGTCCAACGCCCGGTCGCCGCGCCCTGCGATAGGGTGAGCATCCGGTTGGCCGGCACCCGGGTGAGCCGCTGCATCGAGCGGTTGGGCCAGACGACGAGCAGGGAGTCGGCCACGCTGTCGCGCCCCAGCCCGACGTGCAGCCGCTGATCGACCGACGACTGGAAGCCGCGCGTCGGCGACTGCTCGACGTACTGCATCCCGCCCCCGCTCCACACGAACAGCTTGGCGCCGACGCCGGCCGTGTTGCCCCCCGTGCCGCGCAGCGCCACGGTGAGCGACGCGTTACCCGTGCGCGCGTGGCCGGCGTTGCGGTAGATCGCCGCCGGCGCGTCGATCGTGCTGACGACGAGATCGAGCGACCCGCTGTTGTTCAGATCCGCGTAGACCGCGCCATTCGAGAAGCCGGGCTGGCCAAGCCCCCACGAAGCCGTCACGTCGGCGAAGCGCAGCCCGTCGATGTTGCGGAAGGCGCGGTTGGGCGCGGGCCGGTGCGGCATGCGCTCCAGTAGCGCGAGGTTCGCCTTCGTGATCGTGTCGCGCAGCGTCGCCTGCACCGACGGCTGGCCCACGAGGTCGATGTAGTCGAGATCGTTCGGGCGGCGGTAGATCCCGCTCGTGACGAAGAGGTCCTTCTTCCCATCGTCGTCCAGATCGGCGAGGAGGGGCGCCCAGCTCCAGTCGGTGGCCTGTACGCCGGCGAGGGGCGCGATCTCGCTGAACCGTCCGTCGCCGCGATTGAGCTGGAGCGTGTTGCGCACGTACTGCGGGTGATAGCCGGCGCGCGCGCGCAGCTCGGACAGCCGGTACTCCTCCGTGCTCGCCGACGACTTCAGGATCGAATCCTGGTCGGGGAGCATGTCCACGACCATGATGTCCGGCCGGCCGTCGTTGTTCACGTCTGCCGCATCCACCCCCATGGCGAATCGACTCGTGTGGCCGGTCGCGCGCGCGATGGACTCGGTGAAGGTGCCGTTGCAGTTGTTGTGGTAGAGGAAATCGTTCTCCTGGAAATCATTCGCGACGTAGACGTCGGGGCAGCCGTCGAGGTCGAGGTCGCTGACGACCACCCCGAGCCCGAAGCCCTCGCTGCCGCCGTAGATGCCGGCGGCCGCGCTGACGTCGTGGAAGTGGCCGTCGTCGTTGCGGTACAACCGCCCGCCGCCGCTCGCGGCGCGCACGTCGCGCTTGGGCGCGTCGCTCGCCTGGTCGTCGTGGGTCGAGAAGCTGAGCACGAAGAGGTCGAGGTCGCCGTCGCCGTCGTAGTCGAAAAACGCGGCCTGGGTGCCGTACCCCTGATGATCGAGCCCGTACTCGTGCGCGCGGTCGGTGAAGGTGCCGTCGCCATTGTTGACGTACAGCGCGTTCCGGCCCTCCAGGCCTCGGTAGCTGACCGTGCTCACATAGATATCGAGCTTGCCGTCGCCGTTGACGTCGGCCATGGTCACCCCGGTCTTCCATCCGGAGGGGCCGGCGACGCCCGCCCGCGCCGTCACGTCCTCGAACCGGTAGTTGCCGCGGTTCAGGTAGAGCCGGTCGCTGCCGAGGTTCGACGTGAAGTAGAGGTCGGGCAGTCCGTCGCCGTTCACGTCACCGGCGGCCACACCGCCGCCGTTGTAGTAGTAGAGGAAATTCAATATGTTGAGCGCCGAATCCACCGGCAGCCGATTCTCGAACGTCACTCCGGTCGCCGATGGCGCGAGTCGCTCGAACAGTGGCGGTGCATCGTCGGCTCGCCGACAGGCGGCGGCCCCGATCCCGAGCAACATCAGCAGCGAGGATCGCATGAACCGGACAACGCGTTTCGCACGGTCGCCCTTCGGCGCGCGGCTCGCACGCTGCGGCGCCGCCGCACTCGTCATCGTCGCCATCGCGGCCTGTGGGCATCCCAATGCAGACCCAGCCCCCACCCCCACGGCCACGTCGTCCAAGGAAGTGAAAACGGACGCGCAGATGCCGACCAACATGTCGATCGAGGAGTACCTCGCCTCGCGCTCGGCGGGGGTCGAGATCGGACACGCCAACGGAACGATCACCGTGCGCCTCCGTGGGGCGTCCCACGCGTACGGGAGCAACATGCCGCTGTACATTGTCGACGGCGTTCCCTTCACGCCCACCACCGAGGGCGGGCTGTCCGGGATCAACCCGTACGACGTGGCGTCGATCCGCGCGCTCCGTGATCCCGCCGACCTCGCGATGTACGGCTCCCGAGGGATGAACGGCGTCATCGTCATCAAGACGAAGAAAGCGAACTAGCGAGCCCGCCCCTCACGGGCGGCTCGCTGCCGCGCCGCGCGCCGCCAGCCCGCGCGGCGGCGCGGCGCGGAAGAGCATCGGCCGGTCGTTGTTGCGCGCCACCAGATAGGCATCGCCCGCCGCCGTACGCACGCGGGCGATGTCGCGCGACTGCCCGGGCACGACGAAGCCGCTCTCCGGAGCGCGCACCGGCGTGAAGCCCCCGCGCCCGTCGCCGCGCAGCACCAACCCGAAGCTCGCCGCCATGCGGCCGATCTCCGGCTTGAACCCGTCGAAGTTGCCGGCGAGTAGCAGGTCGGTGTGTCCGTCCCGGTCCACGTCCGCCGGCAGGATGCCGTACACCGGCGCGAGCTGCGCCTCGTCAGGGAGCGGAATGAGCGTGAACTTCCCGCCCCCGTCGTTGCGCACCAGCGTCGTCGCGAAGGTCCGCGCCCGCTTCACCACCGCGTCCGCCAACTCCTCCTTCGTGAAGATCTGGTCCACGGTCTTCCCCGCGTAGGACGCGTAGGTCGGGAAGCGCGGCGCGAGCATCGGCAGGGCGCGCAGCAGGTCGTCGCGCAGCGGGATGACGCGATTCACGCCTCCCTCGTACACGGAGAGAATCTGGTCGAAGGCGTCGTTGTGGTCGAAGTCCTTCGCGACCATCGTCACCGGCTGCTGCTTGGTCGCGTGCAAACGGCCATTCTCGCCGAGGTTGCCGACGATGAAGTCCACGCGGCCGTCGCCGGTGAAGTCGCCCGCGACGATGCGGTTCCACCATCCTTCCGTGGAATCGAGGCTCGGCGCCGCGAGACGCTGCAGCCGTCCGCCCCCCATGTTGCGGAAGACGGTGATCGGCATCCACTCGCCGACGACCACGAGATCGAGCCGGCCGTCGCCATCCACGTCGCGCCAGACCGCGTCGGTGACCATCCCGACGTGCTCGAGCTCCGGCGCGAGCTTCGCCGTCACGTTGGTGAAGTGGCCGCGCCCGTCGTTGTGCAGCAGGGGGCTCTGCGGCGCGGTGCCGTAGCGCCAGGGCACCACCCGTCCGCCGACGAACAGGTCCACCGCGCCGTCGCCGTCGTAGTCCGCCGCTGCGACTCGCGAGCCCGCCGACGCTTCGGGCGGGAGCGCGTTCTCCGCCTTGCGCAGGTGTCCCCGCCCGTCGTTGAGGTAGAGCCGGTCCTGGAGCGGCGACGCCCCCTCGGAGTAGTCGCTGCCCCCGCTCACGACGTACAGGTCGGGATGCCCGTCGCCATTCGCGTCGAAGAACGTCGCGCCGACGTCCTCGGACAGTGAGTCGGCGGCGAACACCGCGTCGTCGCGCGACGCGAACGAGCCGTCGCGCCGCTGGATGAACAGCTTGCCCGGCTGGAGCTTCGCGCCGCCGATGTAGAAGTCGTCGAGCCCGTCGCCATCCACGTCGCCAACCGCCAGCGCCGGCCCATCCGTCGACAGCATCTTCGGGATGAGCGGCTCGCGATCGAAGTCGACGAACTCGTTCTCGTGGTGCGTGAAGTCGATCGCCGCCGCGGTCGTGACGTCCGAGAGCAGCGGACGCGGGGCCGGCGGCGCGGCCGCGGGCGCCGTCGCTCCGGACTCCGCGACGGTGACCAGCGCGTTCGCCGCGACGTTCGCCTGGCGGCTCTCCTTGCCGTTCGGCCACCGCACCACGAGCGAATCCGCCGTCGCATGCGCACCCAGCCCGAAGTCGAGCACGTAGTCCACGCTCGACTGGAAGCCGCGCACCGGCGACTGCTCCTGCATGAACCGATCGGTGCCGGCGAACACCGTCACCTTCGCGCCGATGCCGAAGCGGTTCGGCGCGGCGGCGTCCAGGCGGACGCGGAGGAAATGGTTGCCCGGATGCAGGGCGCGCGCGTTGTTGCGGTAGACGAACGCCTCCTGATCGATGTTGTTGACCACGAGATCGAGCGCGCCGTCGCCATCGAGGTCGCCGTACGCCGCGCCGCTGGAGAAGCTCGGCGTGTCCAGCCCCCACGGCTTTGCGTCGTTGACGAAGCGCGTGCCGTTCGTCCCGCGGAACGCGTAGTTCGGGAGCGGCGTCGCCGTCATTCCGGCAATCAGCTTGCTGAAGTCGACCTTCGACTTCCCGTTGTTCGTCGCCTCCTGCATCGTGCGCGGGTCGGCGAGGTGCGCGACGTAGTCCTGGTTGGTGAGGTCCTTCGCGATCCCGTTGGTCACGAAGATGTCCTTCCGCCCATCGAGGTCGAAGTCGGCGATCAGCGCGCTCCAGCTCCAGTCGGTGCGCGCCACGCCGGCGAGCTGGCCGATGTCGCTGAACGTGCCGTTCCCGTTGTTGCGCTGCAGCATGTTGCGCAGCGCCTGGTGGTGATAGCCGCCCTTCACCCGCGTCTGATACACTCCCCAGTCCTCGAACTGGGTCGTCGTCTTCAGGCGGATGTCGTCCTCCGGGAGCATGTCCGTCGTGTAGAGATCGGGCCACCCGTCGTTGTCCACGTCGGCCGCATCGAGCCCCATCGAGAAGTAGCTGATGACGGGCATCGCCTTCTCGATCACGTCGGTGAAAGTGCCGTTCCCGTTGTTGACGTAGAGGTAGTCGCGCTCGAAGAAGTCGTTCGAGACGTAGATGTCCGGGCGCCCGTCGCCGTTGAAGTCGGAGACGACGACGCCGAGCCCGTAGGCCATGTCGGGGCCGTGGATGCCGGCCGTCGCGGACACGTCGGTGAAGTGGCCGCCGTCGTTGCGGTAGAGCCGCCCACCGCCATAGGGGCCGCGATCGTTGCGCGAGCTGCGGAGGTTGAAGCTGTTGGCCGGCTTGGGCGAGTTGTTCACGACGAACAGATCGAGGTCGCCGTCGCCGTCGTAGTCGAGGAACGCCGCCTGGGTGGTGTACCCCTCGTCGGCGACGCCGTACTGGCGCGCCATCTCCTTGAACGTCGGCACGCCGTCCTTGTCGAGCCCCTGGTTGATCCAGAGCTCGTTGGCGCGCGCGGCCGGCTCCCCCTGCCCCGCCTTGCTGATGTAGAGGTCGAGCTTTCCGTCGTGGTCGACGTCGGCGATCGCGACGCCGGTCGTCCATGACCCCTTCGCGCTCGTGATCCCCGCGGCCTCGGTGACGTCCCTGAACGCGAACTTGCCGCGATTGAGGTAGAGGTGCGGGCCGGTCTCGTTCCCGGTCAGCACGATCTCCGGCAGGCCGTCGCCGGTGAGGTCGGCGATCGCCGCGCCGCCGCCGTTGTAGAAGTTGCGATAGGTGAAGACGTTGAACGTCTTCGAGAGCTCGAGCCGGTTCTCGAACCGCACGCCGGTGGCGCTCGAGGGCAGCTTCGTGAAGAGCTGCGTCCCCGCCGGTGGAAGCTCGTGGTCGGGCGAGGCGCTCGCGCTCTCGGTCGCGTCCGAGCAGGCAACGAGGAGGCAGGCAATGACACATCGCGCCAGCGGACGCGTGAGGCGGCGGGCGGGAGAGCGCGACGTCATGCAGGAAGCGGTGGTACCACGGGAGGGAACGTACGGGGAGCGGCAGCCGAGTTCCATGGCGCGCTCCGGGCGACGCGCGCCACGAAGGCGCGCATCGCTCGCGACTCGTGAAGCTGCACGGAGGATCCAGGGAGAATCACACCGTGCAGCTTCACGAGCCTGCAGTCCGGCTCAGTAGCCGGGGTTCTGCGTGAGCTGCGGGTTGGAAGCGATCTGCGTCTGCGGGATCGGGAACAGGATCTTGTACCCCGCGGAAACGCCTTTGAACCGCCGCGCGTCGACGAACGTGCCCGCGCGGATCATGTCGGACCGGCGCTTCCCTTCACCGGTCAGCTCGAACAGGCGCTCGTTGAAGATCGCCGTCCGCGCCGCGCCCTGCGACATCCCGGCGGCGAGCGGCTGTGCCGGCGTGAACTGACGGGCACGGATGATGTTGACCTGCGCGATCGCCGCGTCCGTCTGACCGAGCTCGTTCAGCGCCTCGGCCTTGATCAGATACATCTCGGCGAGACGGAAGAAGGGGAAGTTGTTCGGCTCCGAGCTGCCGCTCGGGATGCCGGGCTTCGGGGAGAACTTGTTGTAGCGCGGCCCCTCAGCCTCGGTCGCCTGCGTCTCGTTCGCGATGTTGATCGTGAACGAGAGCGGGTTGCCGGCGCGGTCGTTCACGAACAGGCCGGTGTCGAAGCTCTTCTGCGGCCCGACGAGGAAGATGTTGCGCCGCGCATCGGCGGGATCGAACGCGTTGTACGTCTCCGCGACCGTCGCGAAGCCGTTCCACGGACCACCCTGCACGTTGAGCTGGTTGTAGTGCAGCGTGCGGTGCGGGAAGTTCATGCCGAGATCCGGCTGCGCGTCGGTGTTCGAGATGAAGAAGATGTTCTCCTTCGAGTCGTGATTGTCCGGGGAGAAGTTCTTCCGCCAATCCGCCGAGAGCGCGTACTGCCCGGAGTTGATCACGGCGTCCGCCGCGTTGATGGCGTCCTGCCACCGCGCCTGGCCCTTGGCCAGTCCACCGGCGCTCACCGTGCCCGTGTAGACCTGCGCGTTGAGGTACAGGCTGGCGAGGATCGCGTCGGCGACGCCCTTCGTCACACGACCCGCTTGATCCGCCGGACGGCTCACCGGCAGGTCGGTCCGCACCGCCTTGAGCTCGGCCTCGATGAACCGGAAGACCGAGTCACGCGCGACCTTCGGATGCGCCTCGACCTTCGTGTCGGTCACGAGGGGCACGCCGCCGAACATGTCCATGAGCAGGTAGTAGTACCACGCCCGCAGCGTCCGGAGCTCGGCCAGCGTCTGCGCCGAATTCGCTCCGCCCGCCGTGTTGATGACGTCGATCATCAGGTTGGCGCGGGCGACGCCGGCGAACAGGTTCGACCACGCGCCGTTCATGTCGGCGAGCGCCGAGCCGCTGCTGGCGTTCCAGTTGTGCTTGAAGATCTCGAGCCAGCGCCCGTTGTCGTACCAGTCCTGACCGCGGGTCGGGACGATGATCTCGTCCGTCGTGATCTCGGACAGGTTGTACCGGTCGTCCATCGTGCTGCGCAGGTTGGCGTACACCGACGCCACGCCCGCCAGCACCTCGGCGTCCGTGTGGAACGCGTTGGTCGGCGTGAGCGCGTCCTGCGGCACCTCCGTGAGGTTGGTGCAGCCACTGAAGATGATCGGTGCCGGACCGCAGAGCAGCAGCGCGCCCAGGGTCATTCGGCCGATCGACCGTGAAAAAGGATTCCTCATATGCCTCGTAACTCGTGATTGTAGGCGAAAGAGTGGTGCGATCGGTGCCGCTTAGAAGGCGACGTGTGCGCCAACCGTGAACGTGCGCGCACGCGGATACGTCAGGTAATCGCGCTGGCGTCGGTGAACACTTCCGGGTCGTACCCGGTGTACGGCGTGAAGAGGAGCAGGTTGTCACCCGACACGTAGACGCGCGTCGTGCGACCGCCACCGAGGCCCGGCAGGGCGAAGGTGTAGCCGACGGTGGCATTCTGCAGCCGGATGAAGCGCCCGTTCTCGATCCAGCGCGAGGAGTAGATCGCCGGCTCGTTGATGTCCGTGGGATCGTTCAGCGCCGACGCGAGGAAGTTGCGCGACGACTTCGCGTTGCCCTTGGTGGCATACACGAGGGCCGTGTTGTTGAACACGTCCCTGCCGAACTCACCGCGCCACAACCAGCTCGCGTCGAAGTGGCCCCAGCCGCCGTTGCTGCGCAGACCGAGCGTGAACGACCAGGGCCAGCAGGTGTTCGCCTGTAAGGAGGGCAGCACGGGCTGCACGGCCGGCGAGACGATCGCGCCGACCGGTGATGACGAGATGATCATCGGCAACGCCAACCCCAAGTTCACGATGGGACTTCGCAGCAACGGCGGCTGGGGCCACTTCGACGCGAGCTGGTTGTGGCGCGGCGAGTTCGGCCGCGACGTGTTCAACAACACCGCCCTCGTCTACGGAGCGAAGAGCAATGCGGTTCAGTCGCGCAACTTCCTCGCGTCGGGGCTGACCGACGGTGTCGGCCTCAAGGAGCCGGCGATCTACTCCTCGCGCTGGATCGAGAACGGCCGGTTCATCCGTCTGCAGAACGCCACCGTCGGATACACCTTCGCCCTGCCGG
>JAEKKK010000147.1 GCA_019510405.1 Gemmatimonadota bacterium
AGCGCGGCCTGGACCTCCCCGTGCACGAGCCCGACCGCTCGGCGGCATCCGAGGCCGGCGTAGCGGCGCGCGTCCCCGTCCCGCAACTCGAGCGCTTCCGCCGTTCCGGTCGACGCGCCCGAGGGCACCGAGGCAGTCCCCGTCGCGCCTCCAGCCAGCACGCAGGTCACCCGGATCGTCGGACGTCCTCGGCTGTCGAGGATCTCGAGCCCTTCCAGCCGCTCAATCCGCGACATCGTGCTCCCGCAGTGTTTCCTGCCACGCCGTGACGAGCGCCGGCATGGACGTCGGCGGTGCGTGCATCAACGCGACAGCGGCGGCGCGCTGACGCCGTCGCGCGCCTTCGTCGAGGTATTCCAGCGGCGACCGTCCGTCGACACGGGCCAGCAGACAGGCCAGGGTGTGCCGCACGGCCCGGCTCTCGACCGCGCCGCCGAATCCGGTGGCGTCGATTTCGGCGCGGTATGCACGCCAGCTCTCCGTTGCGGCGCGCGCGAACGAGTCCTCCAGCGCCCGGAGGTGATTCGCCTTGCTCAGCAGGTGCGCGCTCGAGAATCCCACGTCGAACGCGGGATCACCGAAGTGCGCGACCTCGTAGTCGAGCAGCACCAGGCGACCCTCGTGCACCAGTACGTTCTTCGGGCTGAAGTCGCCGTGCACGAGCGTCTCCGTCACGCGGTCGGTCTGCTCTATGAGCGCGCCGAGGAAGGGAGCGGCATGCGGGATACGATCTGCCGTGTAGCGATAGTACGGCTCGACGCGCAGCGACTCGAAGAAGGAGCGATCGGCAAAGTCACGCTGGATCTCTCGCCTGCGTTCCCACGCCCGACGGTGCACGGTGCCCAGCAGTCTGCCGAACGCCTCGGCGTGCGCCAGCTCGCGCCCGTGGAGCAGGGCGGTCTTCCAGTTCACGTGCGGCTGCGGCACCGCCGTCATCGCCAGCAGGTGCGCGTCCGGATCCTCCCAGACGAGTGAAGGCGCGCTCCCGGCAGGCACGAGCTCGGGCATCCAGCGCAGGGCGAGCGCCTCGCGGCGCATCCGCTCCGGGCTACTGAACCAGTCCACCGCCACCCGAAGCTTGGGGAGCGCCTGCTTGAGGACCCAGGAGCCGGCGGGCGGCTCTCTCTCGACCAATACGGCGCGGCTCGAGACGCCGCCCGCGAGCCGCTGCAGTCGCGGCTGTTCCTGTGGCCCGATCCGCCCGCTTTCCCGAAGGTAGGCGAGCAACGACTCGGGCCGTTCGATGTCGAGTGCGTCGTCAGCGGCCACGGGCGCGGCTCAGTGGTGGTGATGATGGTGGTGCGACCGCGCGTGGGTCACCCAACCGACCACTTCGGCCACCCGCTTCCCCATCCGCCGACACGCGTCCGCGCTCGCGTCGCCCCCGTCCGAGAAGGGAAGCGGCACGAGGATCATCCCGCGGTCCGCCATTGGAGCCAGCGCCGACCAGAGCGCGGCAGTCCGTGCCACGCCCGATCCGGTCGTGAACGCGGAACCGACCTTGTTGGCGAGGCTGCCCTCGAAGCGCGCGAGGGTCTCCTGGAGTGTCTCGCCCTTCGCGTCTCCCGCAGGTACGCCGACGACGATTCCGTCGTACGAGGCGAGGTCGTCGATCCCCGCGAGCGGTTTGCGACGCGGGGTCGCGTCACCCGCCTCCCCGAAGGTGCGCACGTCGACCTCGGCGAAGCGGACGCTGCGCGCCCCTTCCAGAACCTCGTCGGCGAGGGGTGCGAGCTCGGTACCGTGCGCGGGGACCAGAACGAGAAGCTTGGGCATTGTCGAAGGATCGGGCGCCGCGGGACTTCGATGTCGGAACCGGCGCCGGTTGGATGCGTGCGCGGTGCGTCCATACAATCTGATATGGGAACCGCGGCGACGTCACGGATGCCAACGATCGCACGCCGGAAAACGTATATTCTCGTGATGCATCACTTTAGCCGCCTTTCCATCGGGTGGGCGCGACCGTCCGTCGTGCTCGCCCTTCTTCTCGTCGGCCGCGTGCTCGCAGCTCAGTCCTCGCGCGCCGCCGACACCGTGCGCGTGCTCGGAGCTCGGCAGGACACCGTTCGCCTCACGCTCGACCAGGCCGTGCAACTTGGCGTTCGCCAGAGCGATGAGGTCGGACTCGCGGCCGCGCAGACCGACGTCGCCGACGCGCAGTTCGCCAATGCGCGCGCGAACGTACTGCCGCAGCTGCGCTTCAACGGCGCGTACACGCACGTCTACCAGAGCGCGCGCGGCCAGGCCGTCGGCGCGCTGTTCAACCAGCCGAACACGTACAACTTCAACACCAACCTGTCGCAGACGCTCTTCCAGGGCGGACGGCTCGTGTCGGCGCTGCGCGCCGGCTCCGATGTGCGTCAGGCGGCCCGCGAGGACGAGTCGGAGCAGCGCGCCACGACGACCATGCAGGTGCAGCGCGCCTATCTCCAGGTGCTCTTCGCCGCGCGCATCGCCGAGCTGCAGGCGGGCAACCTCGCGCTCGCGTCGAACCGTGTCACCCAGCTCGAGCAGCTGGAGAAGGCGGGTCAGGCGGCGCGCTACGACGTGCTGCGTGCACGCGTCGAGCGCGCCAACCTCGAGCCGGTGTCCATTCAGGCGCGCAACGACTACGAGCTCGCGCAGCTCGACCTGAAGCGCATCCTCAACCTGCGCATCGATCAACCGCTCGTGCTGACCAGCCAGGTCGACACGTCGGCCGCGACGGCGCTCCTCGCCGCGACGGAAGACAGCACCGCCACGCCCGCGCGCGCGGTGCTCCGCTCCGCCGAGCTGAATGCGTCGGCGCGTCGTCTCGGCATCCGGATCGCGCGCGCCGACTACTGGCCCAGCCTCTCGGTCTTCTTCCAGACAGGCTACTCCGCCTTCCCGCCGATCGGCTACGGCATTCCGACCTCGCGCGGTCAGCTCACGGCCGCCGACTGTCCACCGGGCTCCGCCGCGGGCCGACTCTGCCAGAATGGAGGTTTCTTCTCCGACCAGCAGATGGGCGTGAACGTCTCCCTTCCGCTGTTCGACGGCTTTCGCATCAAGTCGAATGTGGAGCTCGCGCAGGCCCAATCCCGCGTCGCCGATCTGCAGCTGCAGCAGGAGCGTGAGACGGTCGCGCTGGACGTGGCGCGCGCGCGCGCCGAGCTTCGTCGTGCACGCGCGGCCTACGCCGCGAGCCGGCAGAACTCGAGCGAGGCACACGAGGCGTTCCAGCTCGCCTCGCTGCGCTTCGCTCGCGGCCTGAGCACGCAGCTCGAGGTCTCCGACGCGCAGCTCGCGCAGCTCACGGCGCAGAGCACCGAAGCGCGTGCCACGTACGATCTGTTCCTTGCTTCCGCGGACCTGGCGCGTGCGCTCGGTCGCCCGATTCCGCTCCTGGCGACGACCACTGCGTCGCCGTCTTCGAGATAACCGATGCGCTCGATCAACCACACGCTCCGCGCCGTTTCCGGCGTGCTCGCTCTCTCCTCGCTCGCCGCGGCCTGCTCGAAGGACGCCGCCGCCGATGCGTCGAACCCGAAGGGTGCCGCCGTGCAGCAGGCCGGAGCCGGCGCGGGCGGCGCCGCTGGCGGCGCACGTGCGGGCGGCGCCGGCGGGCCGGGAGCCGGCGGGCGGCCAAGCCCGTCGATCACGCTCGCCCCGACGGACGTTGCCACCGTCACCACGACCACCATCGAGGATGGCGTCGCGCTGACCGGCGATCTCCGGCCGAGCGAGACGATCGACGTGCGCTCGCGGATCGAAGGCGACCTCACCGACGTCTACGTGCGCGAGGGCCAGCAGGTGAGCGCCGGCCAGCTTCTCGCGCGCTTCGAGTCGAGCACGCAGGAATCCAGTCGCGCCAGCGCCGAGGCGGATCGCGCGGCGGCGAACGCGGAGCTGACGAACGCGCAGTGGACCCTGGACCAGAATGCGTCGCTGTTCAAGGCGGGCGCGATCGCCGAGCGCGACCTGAAGGTGTCGCAGCAGGCGGTGGTGGCGGCGCGGGCGCGCGTCGCCGCCGCGGACGCTCGTCTGCGGGCGAGCGGGAACGAGGCGCGCGACACGCGCGTGCTCGCACCGGCCAGCGGCGTGATCGAGAAGCGCCTCGTCGACGGCGGCGTGCATCTCGCGCGCGGCGCACCGATGTTCACGCTCGTGCGGAGCGGCACCCTGGAGCTCGCGGCAGCGGTGCCGGCGCGGCAGGCGTCGGCCGTGCGCGTCGGTCAGGTGGTGCACTTCGTCGCGGATGCCCGGCGCTTCGACGGTCGCGTCGCGCGCGTGAGCCCGACGATCGATCCGGCGACGCGCGCCGTGACCGTTTACGTGCAGGTGCCCAACCCCGGCAACAATCTGCGCGGCGGCACCTTCGCCACGGGACGCGTCATCAGCCGCACGCTCACCAACGTGATCGGCATTCCGACCGGCGCGCTGCGCCAGAGCCAGGACAACGGCCAGCCGTTCGTCTATCGCATCGACGGCAAGACGCTCCAGATCGCGCCCGTGCAGATCGGCGCGGTCGACGAGCAGGCGGGCATGGCCCAGGTCACCGAAGGGCTCCAGGCCGGTGATAAGGTCGTCGTCGGCAACGTGGGCACGCTCGGCCGTGGCATGCAGGTCACCATCGCCGGCGCCGAGAAGCGCAAGTCCTAGACACGCGGGCGTGAAGCGCCCGCATTCTCGCATCAGGTCAATCGATGTTTCTCTCGGACATCTCCATCAAGCGGCCGGTATTCGCCACCATGATGATGGTGGCGCTCGTGGTGCTCGGCGTCGTGAGCTACAAGCGGCTCGCGATCGACGAATATCCCGACATCACCTATCCGGTCGTCGTCGCGCAGACGTCGTATCCGGGCGCCTCGCCGGAAGTGATGATGCGCGAGGTGTCCAAGCCGATCGAGGAAGCGCTCAACACGGTCCAGGGCATCAAGGAGATCACCTCCACGTCGCTCGAGGGCGTGTCGATCGTCCGTCTGCAGTTCAACCTCGGTGTCGACGTCGCCGTCGCCCAGCAGGACGTGCAGGCGAAAGTGGCGCGCATCCGGCGCTCGCTGCCGGAGGACATCCAGGACCCGATCATCCAGCACTTCGACCCGAACGACTCGCCGATCATGTCGATCGCGCTCCGGTCGAACGAGCGCTCGATCCGTGAGATCACCGATCTCGCCAACGAGGTCGTGCAGACCCGCATCGAGGCGATCGAGGGGGTCGGCGGCGTCAACATCGTCGGCGGCAACGCGCGTCAGATCCGCGTGCAGGTCGATCCGGTCGCGCTGCGGGCCTATGGACTTTCGCCCGCGCAGCTCACCGCCGCGCTCCAGCGCGAGAATCAGGAAGTGCCCGCGGGCCGCATCGAGCGCGGCGCCACGGAGCGGCTCGTCCGCGTCACCGGTCGCATCGTCGATCCCGCGTCGTTCGCCGACATCCCGGTCGCCGTGCGGAGCGGCACCCCGATCCGCATCGGCGACGTCGCCAAAGTGGTCGATGGCGCCGAGGAGCGGCGCACCAGCACGGAGATCTCCGATGCGAGCGGAACGGCGGACGCCGTGTCGCTGGACGTCCTGAAGATCTCCGGAGCCAACACGGTGGCGGTCGCCGACGCCGTGCGCGCCGCGGTGTCCGAGCTCGAGCGCCAGCTCCCCAGCGACATCCACATGACGGTCATCCGTGACGACTCGCGCCGCATTCGCGAGTCGCTCGCCGACGTGCAGCTCTCGATCATCCTCGGAGCGCTGCTCACCGTCATGATCATCTATTTGTTCCTGAACTCGTGGCGCTCGACGGTGATCACGGGCCTCACGCTCCCCGTCTCGATCATCAGCGCGTTCTTCATCATGTGGGTGTTCAACTTCACCGTGAACACCATGACGCTGCTCGCCCTCTCGCTGGCGATCGGGCTCCTGATCGACGACGCGATCGTCGTGCGCGAGAACATCGTGCGCCACCTCGAGATGGGGAAATCCCACGACCTCGCCGCCAAGGAGGGCACCGACGAGATCGGCCTCGCCGTCATGGCGACGACCTTCGCCGTGGTCGCGGTGTTCATCCCAGTCGCCTTCATGGGCGGCGTGATCGGCAGGATCTTCTTCCAGTTCGGCGTCACCGTCACCTTCGCGGTGCTCGTCTCCCTCTTCGTGAGCTTCACCCTCGACCCGATGCTTTCGAGCGTCTGGGCCGATCCGGAGATCGAGCACGGCGCGAACGATGGTGGCGAGCACCAGGCGGCGCAGCGCCGCAAGGCCAACCCGATCCGTCGCGTCGCCTTCGCGTTCAACGACTGGTTCGAGCGGATGGCCGATCACTACCCGGGCTGGCTCCGGTGGGCCCTCGGCCACCGGGGCATCGTCCTCGCCATCGCCTCGTCGACGATCGTCGTCAGCTTCCTCATCCTGCCCAAGCTCGGCTTCACCTGGATGCCGGACGTCAACGGTGACGAGTTCACCGTGAGCTTCCGGACGCCGCCCGGCTCGACGCTCGAGTACACCGTCGCGCGGGGTCGCGAGATCTCCAACTTCCTGATGAAGCAGCCGGAGTCCGATTTCACCTACCTGTCGATCGGCGGTGGCTTCCGCGGCACGCCGAACCAGGGATCGGTCTTCGTCTCGCTCAAGCCAGGCCACAAGCGCACCCTGGCCGAGATTCAGAACGATCTGCGCGGCAAGCTGCGCCAGATCCCGGGGGTGCGTCCCCAGATCCAGGGCCAGCGCTCGATCTTCGGCGGCTTCCGGCAGCCGATCCAGGTCAGCGTGCAGGGGCCGGAGGCGTCGCGACTCAAGCTCGTCGCGGACCGTGCCCTCCAGGCGATCCGCACCGTCCCCGGCGTCGCGGAGCCCAACTCGAGCGAGGAGGGTGACATCCCGCAGCTCGACGTCCGCGTCGACCGGCAGGAGGCCTGGCGGGCGGGCCTCGGCGTCGGTTCCGTGGCCGCGACGCTGCAGCCGCTCTTCAGCGGCCAGCGCGCAACGACCTGGGAGGATCCGCAGGGCTTCTCGCACGACGTGGTGGTCGTGTTCCCGGACACGCTGCGGACCAACGCCGCCGACGTGTCGGAGCTGCCGGTCGCCAGCACCTTCATCTCCGAGAACGGCCTGCCGTCGATGGTGCCGATCGCCCAGGTCGCGGAGGTCCGCGCCGGCGTCGGTCCCCAGCAGATCGAGCGCCGCCAGCTGGAGCAGCAAGTCACCCTGTCCGCCGGCGTGATGCCCGGCTACGTCATGGGCGACGTCGCGAACGACGTCCAGAGCCTCGAGGAGACCAAGGGCTACGTGCTCGAGGCCCTCGTGCTTGCCGTCGTCTTCATCTACCTGATCCTTGCGTCGCTCTTCGGCTCCTTCCTCCAGCCGCTCGCGATCATGTTGGCGCTCCCCCTCAGCTTCATCGGGGTGGTCCTCGCCCTCCTGATCACCAGGGGCAACATGAACGTGATGACGATGATCGGGATCATCATGCTCATGGGACTGGTGACGAAGAACGGCATTCTACTCGTCGACTTCACCAACCAGCTGCGTGGCGAGGGCAGGGAGCGCGCCGACTCCCTGCTGCACGCCGGCCGGATCCGACTCCGCCCGATCGTCATGACGACGGTGGCGATGATCTTCGGCATGATCCCGCTCGCCCTCGCCCTTGGCGCGGGCGCCGAAGCCCGTGCGCCGATGGCGCGCGCCGTGATCGGAGGGCTGATCACCTCTACCCTCCTGACGCTCTTCGTCGTGCCGGTGATGTACACCTTCCTCGACGATCTCGGCAGCTGGGTCAGCGCTCGCCTCACCAGTGCGAGTGAGCACGACGCGCACGTCGCGCGCCCGACTTCGGCCCCTGGAGCCGCCCCGGCGCCAACCCCCGCAGCCGGCGATTGACCTCGACGCACATCACCGAGTGGAACGCGCGCGCGGAATCTGCTTGACGGATTCCGCGCGCGGCCTTACAAGGGTGTTCATTGTACGCAGTCGTCAGCGCGACACCGGAGGGTGGCGCGCCGGATGCCGGCGACGATCCGACGCAGGGCATACGTTCTGCAGCGCGCCGCCGCGCGGGTCGCACGTCCTGCACGACCCACTGCCGGGACGATTCGCTGGTCCGACTTTCCTATCTCTAAGAGGAGGCGGTGATGCCGCGCGGTGACGAAGTGAACGACGGGTTGAGATTCTCCGATCGCGACGACGATGTCGACGATCTTGGCTATGGCGGCGGCGGCTCATCGTCGTATGACGATGACGATGAAGAGGACGGCGGCTGGACGACCCACAAGGACGACAGCGACGACCTCTGGGACAGCACCGATGATTCCGACGACGACGAGGAAGAGGGACTTGGCACCCCGGTCGTCGAGGACGACGAGGAAGAGGAGAGCCCACTCGTCGTAGCACGTGCGCCTCGCTCGGCCGGACGGCCGGCCGGCGGCGGCGGTGCGGCCGCCGGTGGCACCGGCGGCGCCTCTGCATCGAAGTCTCCGGTGACCGCCTCCAAGCATCCGGCCATCAAGGAGCCGGAAGGTGGCGCAACCGTCCGCGGCTCGGCGTTCCAGGGCACGAGTAGCGGTGGCGCGAAGAAGACGGCCACGAAGTCAGCCGGTACGGGCTCGGCCAAGCAGGCCAGCGGTGCCGGCGCGGCGAAGAAGGCCAGCGGCACGGGGGCGGCGAAAAAGGCCGTGAAGAAAGCGGCACCGAAGAAAGCCGCCGCAAAGAAGTCCGTCGCCAAGAAAGGCCCCGCGAAGAAGAGCACGGCCAAGAAGGGTGCGGCGAAGAAGGGCGCGGCCAAGAAGGGTGCAGCGAAGACGGGCGCCGCGAAGAAGGGCGCCGCGAAAAAGGGCGGAGCCAGTAAGGGCGCCGCGAAGAAGGGTGGCGCGAAGAAGAGCTCGGCGAAAAAGGGTGGAGCGAGAAAGGGCGCGCGCCGGCGCTGAGCTCCGCGACACATCCTGGCAGAGAGCCGGAGGGGCGTGGCCGATCGGCCACGCCCCTCCGCATTTGCTTCCGTCCTCCATCCTGCGCCCATAATATCCCCGTCATGCCGCCACTCGAGCGTCAGGTGCTCGACGCCCTCCCCTTCACCGTCTACACGGCGGATCTCGAAGGGCGCATCACGTACGCGAACCGCTCTGCGACGCGACCTGCGCAGGGCAGTGGCGCGCCGCCTGGCGACGAGGCAGCCGCGATCGGCGCGCCCATCTGGGACGCGATCGCCGGCGGCGCGTCGCGCGAGCAGATCGAGCAGGCGATGGCGACGGTGCGCGAAGGACGGGCGCCCTCCGTCGCGTGGGAAATTCCGCACAGTTCCTCCGCCGAGGAGCGCGTGTACCTCGTGCAGGTGAGCGCGATCGGCGAAGGACGCGCCGTGACGGGATTCACCTTCTCCACGGTGGACATCACGGCGAGCCACCGCTGGCGTGAGGCACTCATCGAAGCAGGCATGGCGCTCGCGCACACGATGAGCGCCGACCGCGTGTTCCAGGAAGTCGGGCAGCAGCTTCGACGCGCCATGGGTTGCGACACCGTCGCCATCGCGCTCGCCGACGGCGAGACGGACGCCTTGCGCGTCGTGCACGATTCCGGCTTCGCCATCGCACCCGATCTGATCGCCGAGCGCTTCGCTCCCACCTGGGCCGAAGCGCTTCGCAGTGGCCGCGTCGTCACGCGCACGTCCGAAGAGGGAACCGAGCTCACGGCGCCGATGACGGGCGGCGAAGGCGTGCTCGGCGCGATCACGCTGAGTTGCTCACTCATTCCGCTCCAGCGCATCGAGGAATCGCGCCGCGCGCTCGAGACCATCGCCGCCGCAGCGGCAGCGGCGGTGGAACGCGCGCGGGCCGTCCAGCGTCTCGGTCACAAGCGCCAGCTCGAGGCGATCGCCGAGGTGACGGCGGGTGTCGCGCACGAGCTGCGCAATCCGCTCTTCGGCATCTCGTCCGCCGCGCAGCTGCTCCGATTCCGGGTGCGGGAGGATCCGGTCGTCGAGAAGAACGTCGGTCGCATCCTGCGCGAGGTCGAGCGGCTGAACAGCATGGTGACTTCGCTGCTCGAGTACGGCCGCCCGGGCCCGATCACGCTCGCCCCGGGCGATCCGGATGCGGTGTGGGACGAGGTGCTCGAGAACCAGCGTGGCCTGCTCGAGAGCCGGGCTGTCCTCCTCGAGCGGTCGCGCGCACCCTCCACGAGCTGCGCGATCGACTCTCAGCAGCTCTCCCAGGTGTTCACCAACCTGCTCGTCAACGCCACCGACGCCGCGCCGGAGGGGAGCGACCTCACGCTCACCTCGAGCGTCCTCGCCAACGGCCAGTGGCGATGCCGCCTTCACAACGGCGGACCACCCATCCCGCCCGACGTCCTCCCGCGTGTGTTCGAGGTGTTCTTCTCTACCAAGCCGGGTGGCTCGGGCATCGGGCTGGCGCTCTGCAAGCGCATCGTCGAGGAGCACGGAGGCTCCGTGTCCCTCGAGAGCGCACCGGAGCGCGGCACGTCGGCCACCGTGGTCCTCCCTCTCGTCAGGGCGTGAACGGGGGCGCTACGTCTGTGGCGCCCCGGCCCGCGGATTCGTAGACACCTTCTGCCCGCTGAATCGTATCGCTGTAGTGTGCGCGGCACGTCGCGAAGATGGCCGCGATTGCGAACGGTTACGGAGCAGTGAGGCGACAGCGATGCAACGGCACGATCTGACGACGCTCGGCGGCGAGCCGGGTGAGATTCTCTGGCGCGGGCACCGGGTTGCATTCACGCGGCACGGGCAGGGCTCGCCGGTGCTGCTCGTTCATGGGCTGTACGCGGGAGCGTCGTCATTCGAGTGGCACCGCGCGATCCCTGCGTTGGCCGAGCGACACACGGTCTTCGCGCTCGATCTGCTCGGATTCGGCCGCTCCGATCGGCCCGCGGCGCGCTATTCCCCGGGGCTGTACCAGGCGCTGTTGGCTGACGTCGTCGCGCGCGTCGTCGGCGCGCCCTGTGCGGTCGCCGCCAGTGGCCTCTCCGCCGCGCAGCTCATTGCGCTTGCCGTGCGCGCCCCGGGCCACATCGCCTCCCTCGCCCTCGTTGCGCCTACCGGTGTGGCCCATCTCCGGGAAACCGAAGCGATGGGCAGCGGCAGCACGCGCTTCCTCCTTGGGGCGCCGCTGGTCGGCAACGCGGTGTACCACCGACTCACCTCGCCGGCGAGGATGCGCAAACAGCTGTGGGAGATGTACGCCGACGACCGACTCGTCACGCCGGAGCTCGTGGAGCACTACGTCCACTGCGCCCAGCAGCCCGGAGGCAAGCACGCCATCCACACGTTGCTGGATGGACGGCTCAATGTCGACGTGCGTGCCGCCGTGCGACGCCTCCGACTTCCCACGCTGTTGCTCTGGGGCGACGTCGCCCGCCGGAATCCGGTGGCCCACGCGCACGCCTTCCGCGTGCTCAAGCACGATCTGGAGTGGACGTTGGTCCACGATGCAGGCGACCTCCCGCACGACGAGCGTTCCGGCGAGGTCAATGCCACGCTTCGCTCCTTCCTCGAGCGGACTCGGCGCTGGTCGGGCTCGCCTGGTCAGCGGCTGGCGATGGCCTG
>JAEKKK010000148.1 GCA_019510405.1 Gemmatimonadota bacterium
TCGGCCGCCGTCCGGACCGGCGAGCGTGGCGAGTACCGGCTCTGCGGCGTGCCCGCGGACACTCGCCTGTCGCTGCAGCTCCAGCATGCCGGGCGCGCGAGTGCGGCCGTCGACGTCACCGTCACCAGCGAGGCGGGCGCCGAGGTGCGTGACCTGTCGATCAGCTCGCGCAGCGCGGCGACGATCGCGTCGCTCGACTCGATCGAGCGGTCTCGAGGGGACTCCGCCGATGCGGTCGAGCCACTGCTCACGGGAACGGCAACCGTGACAGGCATCGCGCGCGGCTCGACCGGGCTCCCGCTCGCGAACACGGAGATTCGTGTGCGCGGCGCGCGCTCGTCGGCCGTGACCGATTCAGCGGGCCGCTTCAACGTCGCGGCGCTCCCCGCCGGCACGCACATGCTCGTCGCCCGGCACATCGGCTACGAGCCGACCGAGGTTTCCGTCGAACTCCGCGCCGGCCGCTCGGTCGAGCGCGATGTTCAGCTCACGCGCGTCATCTCGCTCGACTCCGTGCGGGTCGTCGCGATGCGAAGCCAGTACCCGGAGTTCGAGTCGAACCGTCGCTTCAATCCATTCGGACGATACCTCGGCCCCGACGAGGTGGAGCGGCGTCACGCGACGACGGCCATGGACCTGGTGTACGGCATCCCCGGTGTCACGACTGCTGGTCACAATCTCAACCAGAGAGTCGTCTCGACGCGCGCCGCGCGCCGATGCGCCGGGATGAGAATCTACCTCGACGGAACCGAAGTCGATTACATCGGCGACGTCGCTGCCAGCCAGATCGGCGCCGTCGAGGTCTACGTGGATGGCGCATTTGTCCCCTCACGGTACGCCGCCCGCGGCTCGTGCGGCGTGGTGGTCTTCTGGTCGAAGGCGGCGCGCCAGATCCCCGCGCCGCAGCCGGCGCCAGCACCTGCGTCGCCGCGACCGTAGTTTGATCATGATGCCGCATTGCACGCCCGTCCGCGCCGCCCTCACCGCACTTGCTGCCCTCTCGCTCGTCTCGGCGCCACTTGACGCGCAGAAGACCGGCCGGATCGAAGGCGCGATCACCGACAGCATCCACGCTGTGCCTCTCGCGAGCGCCAACGTGCTCGCCGTGCGCATCGAGCCAGAACCGTCCGTGTCGTCCGGGGCGACGACCGACGCGCGCGGGCGCTATCGCATCGATTCGCTCACGGCCGGCCGTTACATGGTGGAGTTCGCGAGCCCGCTGCTCGACTCGCTCGAGATCACCCTGCCGCCCCGCGAGGTGAGCGTGGTGGAGGGCCGAGCCACGCGCGCCGACTTCGCACTCCCGTCGGGACGAACGTTGCGCCTCGCGGCGTGTCCCGGGCTGGCGCTCGACCAGGGGACGGGTGCCGTCGTCGGCCGCCTGAGCGACGCGGATACCGATCGCCCGCTCGGCGGGGCGAAGATCGTCGTCGCCTGGAAGGACCTCTCGGTCGACCGGACGACGATGAAGCCGTCGATCGGCGAGCGGACGGGCGCGGTCACCACGGACAGTCTCGGGCGCTATCGGCTCTGCGGCGTGCCCACCGGTGACTGGCTCGTGATCCAGGTGCAGGCCGACGGCCGCACGGGCAGCCCGATTCGACTCCAGGTCCCCGACAGCGCGGGCGTCGTCGTGCGGCACCTCTCGTTCAGCAGCTCCTCGGCGCGGCCGATCGTCGACTCGACGCATGCGGCGGCCGCGGACACGGCACCTCCTCCACTGCTGACAGGGACGGCAGCCGTCTCGGGCGTGGTCCACGGCGTGGGTGCGCTGCCGCTGGGCGGTGCGCAGGTCCGCGTCGTCGGGGCGCGCGGTACCACGCTCAGCGACGAGCGTGGGCGGTTCGCGCTCCGTGACCTCCCCGCCGGCACTCAGGTCATCGAGGTGAGGCGCATCGGCTACCTGCTGACGCAGCAGCCGGTCGAGCTGCGCAGCGGCCGTTCCGTCTTACAGGATCTTCGTCTTCAGCGGATCGTCACTCTGGACTCCCTGCGCGTGCTGGCCCAACGCTCGCGTTATCCGGAGTTCGAGCAGCATCGCCGGATGAACGGCGGCTTCGGCACTTTCTTGACGGCTGAAGACGTCGCGAGCCGAGCGTCGTTCGAGACGAGCGATCTGTTCCGTATGATCCCGGGGTTCAGGGTGTACGGCTACGGGCTGGATGCGAAGGTGGCGAGCTCGCGTGGCGTGACGTCGCTCACGGGCGCCTGCTCGCCGAACATCGTGATCGACGGGATGCCGGGCCAGGAGATCAACCTCATCCACCCGAGCAGCATTGGTGCGATGGAGGTGTACCGTGCGGGGCAGCCCGCGCCGGTGCAGTATGACAGGGGGTGCGGGGTGATCGTGATCTGGTCGAAATGAGATGACGCGACGTGCGGTGACGACGGACGACGGCCGTGTGAGCGAGGCGCGCCAGGCGCGCGTCGTCACCCTCGTCGCGGCGCGCGCCGCCGCGCTCCTGTTGTCGCTCGCTAGCGCCGCACCGCTCGTTGCGCAGCAGGCCACGAGTGGCGTGCCTGCCGGAATGGGACGCGTTCAGGGCACCGTCCGCGAGACCATGCGTCCGCGCTCGGTGCGCGACGCCTCCATCACGCTCGCTCGCCTGGAGCCGGAGCCGACGCTCTCGTTCGGCGCGAAGCCCGACGCGAAGGGGCACTACTCCCTCGATTCGCTGCCGGCGGGCCGCTACATGATCCAGCTCAACCACCGGGTGCTGGATTCCCTCGAGCTCGCGCTGCCGGCGGAGGAGCTCTTCGTCGTCGCCGGCAAGACGGTGGAGGTGCCGTTCAACCTGCCGTCGGGCGCCGAGCTGCGCGAAGCGGTCTGTCGGGGGCTCACGTTGCGGCGGGCGACGGGGGCGGTGTTCGGCCGCGTCGTCGACGCCGACGACGAGCATCCGCTCGCCAACGCGGACGTCGCGATCAGCTGGACGGAGCTCGCCATCGACCGCAAGACGCTGCATGCCAACGCGGAGCAGCACGATGGCTCGGTGCGGACGGGACCGCGCGGTGAGTACCGCATCTGCAACATCCCCACCGGCAGCTGGGTGCTGATCCAGCTCCAGTATGCCGGCCACGCCGGCAACGCGGTCCGCGTCTCCGTCTCCAACGAGGAGGCGGTCATCATCCGCAACCTCTCGATGAGCGTCACCGACGCACCGACGCTCGGCGCGCTCGACTCCGTCGGCGCGACGGTGCGCGGGCTGGACAGTGAACCAACCGCGGACGACACCGTGCCGCAGCTCATGCTCACCGGGGATGCGTCGGTGAGCGGCATCGTGCGCGGCGCGGAAGGACAGCCTCTCCCGGACGTGGAGATTCGCGTCGTCAACGCACGGCCCACCACGCGCACCGATGCGGCGGGCCACTTCTCGTTGCGCGGGCTTCCCGGTGGCACTCAGCTGCTCGCGGTGCGGCGGATCGGCTACCTCATCGGCGACGTCGCCGTCGAGCTGCGCAACGGACGCATGGCGCATCAGGACGTCGTGCTCCGTCGCGTCGTCTCACTCGACTCGCTCAACGTCGTCGCGAAACGGCGCAAGCCGTTCGCCGACTTCGAGTACCGGCGGCAGAACAGTCCGATGGGCCGCTTCGTCACGGCGAACGACATCGACCGCGTTCATCCCACCGAGTTGGGGATCTACATCCAGCGCCTCGGCGGCTTCCAGATCGTCGGCGTGGGACCGGAGGCGCGCATCTACTCCACCAGCGCGCGCGCCGGCCGGCCGAACTGCCGGGAAGCGAACGTCGTGATCGACGGCGTGGACCAGGCGCAGGTGAATACTGTGCCGCCGGCCGAGATCGCCGCGATGGAGGTCTACGCCGAAGCGGCCAGCGCACCCGGCCAGTACCGCGCCGAGTGCGGGCTGATCCTCATCTGGACGAAGAAGTACGGCGCTACGCCTCCGACATGAACGGATAGCGGTAGTCGAGCGGCGGCGCGAAGGTCTCCTTCACGCTCCGCGCGCTGATCCAGCGCACGAGGTTCAGCTTCGAGCCCGCCTTGTCGTTCGTCCCCGAGCCGCGCGCGCCGCCGAAGGGCTGCTGCCCTACCACCGCGCCGGTCGGCTTGTCGTTGACGTAGAAGTTCCCCGCCGCATTGCGCAGCGCCATCGCCGCCTCGCGCACGGCGCGCCGGTCGTTGGCGAACACGGCGCCGGTGAGCGCGTAGGGCGACGTCGTGTCGATGATGCGCAGCGTGTCGTCCCACTTCGCGTCGTCGTAGACGTGCGCCGTCACGACCGGTCCGAAGATCTCCTCGCAGAGCAGGCGGTAGCCGGGATCGGTCGTCTCGACGAGGGTCGGCTTGATGAAGTAGCCGTCTTCGCCCTTCGCGATCCCACCTGCCAACACCTTTGCATTCTTCTTCGCGTCGTCGAGGTAGCCGCTGATCTTCTTGAAGGAGCGGTCATCGATGACCGCTCCCATGAAGTTCGTGAAGTCGGTGATGTCGCCCATCTTCAGCTCCTCGATGATGCCGACGAGCCGCTCCCTGAGCGCGGGCCAGATCGAGCGCGGGATGTAGACGCGGCTCGCCGCCGAACACTTCTGCCCCTGATACTCGAACCCGCCGCGCGCGATCGCGACGGCGAGCGCCTGCACGTCGGCCGACGGATGCGCGACGATGAAGTCCTTGCCGCCCGTCTCGCCGACGATGCGCGGATAGCTCGCGTAGCGGGACATGTTCGTCCCGATCGTCTGCCACATCGAGTTGAACACCGCGGTGCTCCCCGTGAAGTGCACGCCGGCCAGGTCGCGGTGCGACAGCGCGACGTTGGAGATGGCGACGGGATCGCCGGGGAGGAAGTTGATCACGCCCGGCGGCAGCCCCGCCTCCTCGAGCAGCTTCATGATGTAGTACGCCGACAGCATCGCCGACGCGGCGGGCTTCCAGAGCACCGTGTTCCCCATCAGCGCCGGCGCGGTGGGCAGGTTCCCCGCGATCGACGTGAAGTTGAACGGCGTCACCGCGTACACGAACCCCTCGAGCGGCCGGTAGTCGAGCTGGTTCCACATCGTGTTGTTGCTGATCGGCTGCTCCTCGTACAGCTCCTGCGCGTACGCCGGATTGAACCGCCAGAAGTCGATCAGCTCGCACGCCGAGTCGATCTCGGCCTGGAACACCGTCTTGGACTGTCCGAGCATCGTCGCGGCGTTCACCGTCGAGCGCCACGTCGTCGTCAGCAGCTCCGCCGCGCGGAGGAACACGGCGGCACGGTCCTCCCATGCCCAGTTCGCCCACTCGGCCGCCGCGCGGCGCGAGGCGGCGATCGCCTGCTCGACGTGCTGCGGCGTCGCCTTGTGATAATCGGCGAGCACGTGCCGATGATCATGGGGCATCACGCTCTGCGCGGTGTCGCCCGTGCGAATCTCCTTCCCGCCGATGACGATCGGGATGTCCACGCGCTCGTTCGCCATCGAGGCGAGACGCGCCTTGAGCACCGCCTTCTCCGGCGAGCCGGGAGCGTAGCTCTTCACCGGTTCGTTCACGGGCGGTGGGACGCGACGGGTGCCGGAGAATCCGGCGAGCGGCGCCGACGTGGGCGCGATCGCTTCGTCGGCCTGATGCGACGCGGCCGCGGCACGAGCGGGCGCGGAGCGATCGGTAGTGGCAGTGCTGGCCATGGCGAGATCTGGTGCGAGTGACGCGAGTCGAACGATCTGCACCGAAAGATACTCGAAGCGCCGCGCCGACCGCGCTTTTCGGTCAAGTGCGCGCCCATTATCCTCCGCCATGCACCTCCGCGCCGCGACGCACCTGGGCTCGTCACGCGGCGCCGCGCGCGCCGCGCGCTACGCGAGCGCGGCCGCACTCTGCGTCCTCCTTGCCGCCTGCGGCAATGAGCCGGTGGCCTGGAGCACGTCGCGCGTCGACTCCGCGCGCGGAGCCGTCGTCGTCACGGCGGACGGCGCGCTTCGCCCCGACTCGCTGGCCGCGCTCGCCGCACGCGTGCCGTCCCCCGACGCGGCGATGTGCCCGGGCTCGCTCGTCCTCGCGCGCGCCGCGGGCCACCTGTTCGGCGCCTGGTGGCGCGCGCGGCCGGACAGCAGCGCCCTCCTGCTCGCGGCGCGCACGGACGACGAGGGAGCTCACTGGAGCGCGCCCGCGCCGGTGGATACCACCGACGTCGGCGTGACGGGGTGCCGCCGCGCGCCCCCCGCGATCGCGGCGGATTCGGCGAGCGGCTACGTCCACGTCGCGTTCGCGCTGGTGGGGAAGGAAGGGCCCGGACTCTTCTTCGCCCACTCCATGGACGGCGGCGCGACGTTCCACGCCGCGGTGCCGATCTTCTACGGCGAGCAGCTCGGCCGCTCCAGCGTCGCCGCGGACGGCGATCACGTCGTCGTCGCATTCGAGGATCCGAACAGCCGCATGCCGCGCGTCGGCCTCGCTCTCTCGCGCACGATGGGACACATTTTCGAGGAACGCATCCTGCCGTTCTCCGACGACAACGGAGCGGCGACGTATCCGCGAGCCGCGATCCGCGGACGACGCGTGGCGGTCGCATGGGACCGGACCTCGCCGAGCGACAGCGCGGCCACGTTGATCGCCATCCGCGCCGGCACATTGCGCTGACTCGAGAGCGTTCAACCGCGACCAGGAGACGCGTGGAGCACTACTTCGGGGCACATACGATCGACAACGGCGGCATCCACATGGCGGTGCGCCGGGCGGGCAACGCGAACATGCGCGCCCTGCAGCTCTTCACCGCCATCCCCAAGTACTACGGGGACAAGGTGTCGATCCGTCCCGAGCGCGTGACGCGGTTCCGCGACGCGCTCGCCGCGACGAAGATCGCCCCCGAGCGGGTCGTCGTGCACGCGGCGTACGTGCTGAACGTCGCGACGCCGGACGCCGAGAAGTGGACGCGCGCCCGCGACGGCCTCGCCAAGGAGCTCGAGCGCTCCACGGCACTCGGCGTGGGCGCGGTGTGCTTTCATCCCGGTGCCGCTACCGACGACGATCGCGAGGCCGCGGCAGAGCGGATCGCCGCCGCGATCGTCCACGCGCTCGACGGAGCCCGCGGGAGCACGCGGCTTCTCGTCGAGAACACCGCCGGGGCAGGGCGCACGATGGCCCGCACGGCCGAGGAAGTCGGGTCGATCCTCGCGCACGTGCCGAAGGCGCTGCGGGCGCGCACGGGCTACGGGCTCGACACCTGCCACCTGTTCGCGAGCGGCTATGACCTGCGCGCGTCGAAGGCCGAGGTGAAGCGGACGCTGGACGCGTTCGAGGAGGCGACCGGCGAGGCACCGGGCTTCTTCCACCTCAATGACAGCGAGGGCGCACTCGGCTCCAACAAGGATCGCCACATGCTCATCGGCGACGGGGCGATCGGCGCGGAGGCGTTCGGCTGGCTCCTCGCCGACCCACGCACGCGGGGGGTCCCGCTGATCCTGGAGACGCCGCAGCTCAACACGGACATCGGGGACGATGACGATGCGCCCGATCCGTATGACGTTCAGATGATGGAGCTTCTCGAGAGACTGTGAACGGCCACTCCCAGTACTGAGTACGAAGTACCTGGTACTCGGACTGGCATAAGGGCTCCCGGAAGGTCTCGGAAGTCGCTCTATCAGACCTGCAGGCGGTCGGTATGCATTTGGGGTCAGAGTCAGCGGTTCCATGACTCTGACCCCTTTCGTTGCGTTGCTGGAATGCGCCAAGGGGTCAGACACCTGCGGTATCTGACCCCGATATCCGGCCCCTCATTCCGGGAGCCCGTGTGCCAGTCCTGGTACTCGGTACCCTCAGTACTGGGAGTGGCCGTTGCAGTTCCGTAATTAGCTAATTAGCTTATGAAGCAATGGATGCCGCCTTCCGCGCCCTCTCCGATCCGACCCGCCGCGATATCCTGCGGCTCCTGCGCGACGGGCCGCGGACCTCCGGCGAGATCGCCCAGCACTTCGACGCCGCCTGGCCGACCGTGTCGCGGCACCTCGCCGTCCTGCGCGAGGCGAAGCTCGTCGCCTCCACCCGCGTCGGCCAGCAGATCGTCTATGAGCTCAACATGAGCGTCTTCGAGGACGTCATCGAACACCTCTACTCCTGGCTGCATCCCGGTGGACGACGTGAATAGCCGAGTGAAGCAGTGGTACCCCGTCGGGCTCGCTCTCGTCGCCGCCGCGATGTCGGTGGCGGTCTACGCGCGGCTCCCCGAGACGATGGCCGTGCACTGGGACCTCGACGGGAATCCCAACGGGTGGATGCCGCGCGCCGTCGGCGCCGCCTTCGGCCCGGTCTCCATCCTCCTGCTCGGGTTCGTGCTGCGCTTCGTTCCGCGCATCGACCCGCGCGCCGAGAACTACAAGCGATTCGGCGACGCCTACGAGGTCATCGTCGCCGCGGTGCTCGTGATGCTGCTCGTCGTCCACGGCGTCATGCTCGCCGTCGCGCTCGGCTATCACGTCTCGGTCGCCCGCGTCGTCCCCGCGCTCGTCGGCGCCCTCTTCGTCGTGATCGGGAACATGATGCCCCTCGTGCGGCCCAACTGGTGGTTCGGCTTCCGCACGCCCTGGACGCTCTCGAACGACCGCGTCTGGGCGCGCACGCACCGCCTCGGCGGCTACTGCATGACTGCAGGAGGGCTCGTCATGATCCTTGCCTCACTCGTGCTGCCGGCGTCGCTCGGCGTCCCGGTGCTGATCGCCGTCGCTGTCGCGTCGACCGTCGGGCCCGCGCTGTACTCGTATCTCACCTGGAAGCGGGAGGAGGGCCGATGAACGCGTACGCGCCCAGAGCGGCGACGTGACCGCCGTCTTCCTCGTCCGGCGCGGCGTCGACACGCTCGCCGTCGAGCGCGCGACGATCGGCCCGCGGCGCGCCGAGAGTGTGCTGCGCGTGCGCTCGTCGTCGCAGCAGGTGCGTCAGCTCGTGGAGACCGACGCGTCGGGCGCGGCGCAGCACATGATCACGCTGGTTGGCCGCGGCGCGCGTGGCGACAGCGCGGCCAAGCAGCTCGAGATCACCGTCCAGGGCGACAGCGGCACGGCGCAGCCGTTCGACGCGGCGGCGCCCGCGCCGCTTCCCGCGCAGCGCATCGCGGTGCCGCACGGCGCTGTCCCCTTCGTGAATCTCTCCGGCCTGTCCGTGGAGCTCATGCTGCGGCGCGCGCGGGGCATCGGCAGTGACGACGCGTCGGTCCCGCTCCTCCTCGGCAACGGCACCTCCGTGCTCGCCGCCGTGCATCGCGTCGCCGCCGATTCCGTCGCGATCACGATCTCCGGCGTCGTCCTCCGTGCGCGCACCGACGCGCAGGGGCGACTGCTCGGCGCCTTCGTGCCGGCGCAGGGCGTCGTGTTCGAGCGGCTGCCGGGCGATGCGCGCGCGGCTGCGTGGGCGCCCGTGCCGACGAGCTACGCCGCGCCGGCGGGCGCCCCCTATACGGCGGAGGATGTGTCGCTCACCACACCGGCAGGGATCCGTCTCGCCGGCACCATCACCGTGCCGCAGTCGCGCGCGGGCGTGCGGCTCCCCGCCGTCGTGCTCATCACCGGCTCGGGCTCGCAGGATCGCGACGAAGCGACGCCCGCCGTGCCCGGCTACCGTCCCTTCCGCGAGATCGCCGACACGCTCTCGCGGCGCGGCATCGTCGTGCTGCGGCTCGACGATCGCGGCATCGGCGGCTCGGATGCAGGGCCGCTCACGGCGACAAGCGCCGACGTCGCCGAGGACATTCGCGCCGACGTTGCCTAGCTGCGCGCGCGTCCCGAGGTGGATTCGCTGCGCGTCGGGCTCGTCGGTCACAGCGAGGGGGCGATCATCGCGCCGCTCGTCGCCGTGGAGGACGCGCGGCTGCGCGCCGTCGCGCTCCTCGAAGCGCCCGCCGAGCGCGGGCGGATCATCCTCGCCGAGCAGCAGCGCATGCTCCTCGGCGGGGACTCGTCGCGCACGCCGGCGCAGCGCGATTCCGCCCTCGCGCACGCGGCGCGGGTCACCGATTCCCTCGTGAAGCAGCCCGGCTGGCTGCGCTGGTTCGCCGAGTACGATCCGCTTCCGGCGGCGCGGCGCGTGCGTGCGGCCGTGCTGATCCTGCATGGCGAGACCGACCAGCAGGTGCCCGTCTCGCAGGCGCGCACCCTCGCCGCGGCGATGCGGGCGGCGGGAAATCAGCGCGTCACCCTGCGAATCTTCCCGCGGATGAACCACCTCATGCTCGACGATCCGTCGGGGGATCCACGCGGCTACGAGACGCTTCCGACGAAGACCGTGCGGCGCGACATGCTCGGTGTGCTCGCCGATTGGCTGGTGCGAACGCTCTGATCTCGACGCGCGAAACACACGCGCGAAGCGTGTGCGCAGAGGGAAAATTGCACGAATTCAGAGGGAAATGAGGCAATTTCCCTATTGCGCGCTACAGAGTGGATTATATCTTGCGCCCCGTCGTACAGCGTTTCTCTCTCAGAGTGAGAACCTGTTCACCATCCCAGGAGAAAAGCATGGCCGCGAAGAAGAGTGCGAAGAAGGGCGCCGCGAAGAAGGGTGGCGCCAAGAAGTCCTCGGCGAAGAAGGGCGCGGCAAAGAAGGGTGGCGCCAAGAAGGCGGCGAAGTCCGGCGCGAAGAAGTCCGCGAAGAAGGCCGCAAAGCGTACGCCGAACGCGGCGTTCATGAAGGCGATGACCCCGAGCGCTCAGCTCAGCGCGGTCGTCGGGTCCGCTCCGCTCCCCCGCACGGAAGTGACCAAGAAGCTCTGGGGCTATATCAAGAAGAAGAACCTGCAGGACGCCAAGAACCGCCGGCAGATCAACGCCGACGAAAACCTGAAGCCGATCTTCGGCGGCAAGTCGAGCGTCTCGATGTTCGAGATGACGAAGCTCGTCAACAAGCACCTCAAGTAGTCGACGTCCTTCCTCTGCAACGAAGGGGCGTGCCGATCGCGGCACGCCCCTTCGGCGTTCGTAGGACTCGGGCAACCTCCGGAGCAACCTCCCGAGTCTGACTCCGGAGTCAGACTTGGGTCGGTGACGGTGGCGAACCCTTGCCCGGGCGTGCGCCGTAGGGAGATTTCACGCGAACGCACTTCCCACTCCTCATCGTCGCAATGGCCGGAAACGTCGTCTCGCAAGCGCGAGGAAAGAACAAGTCGCAGTCGTCCTCCAACGCGGTCTGGGAGAACGTCAAGTCGCTCGCGGGCGCCGTTCTGATCTACCTCGTCATCAAGACGTTCCTCTTCGAGGCGTATCGCATCCCCTCGGGGAGCATGGTCCCCACGCTGCTCGTCGGGGACTGGCTGTTCGTGAACAAGGCCGTCTACGGGGCGACCATTCCGTTCACCGACGCGCATCTCCCCGCGTTCTCGGAGCCGCAGCGCAACGAGGTCGTGGTCTTCAAGTCGCCGACGCAGACCGATCAGCCGGAGGATCCGAATCCCACGCTCGTGAAGCGCCTCGTCGGCATGCCCGGCGACACGCTCTACATGCGCGGCGGCATGCTGTTCCTGAACGGCGTGGCGCAGCCGCAGCCGCCCGAGCGACAAAGCCGGCCCGGCCCCACCACCTCGCAGCCCGACGAGACGCATCCGCTCTTCCCGTGGCAGCACACGATCGAGCTGAAACAGTCGCGCTTCGGTCCGGCGCCGGCAGTGCCGACGCACGACAACTGGGGGCCGCTCGTCATTCCACCCCGCAGCTATTTCATGATGGGCGACGCCCGCTACGACTCGAAGGACAGTCGCTACTGGGGCGTCGTGCCGCGGAACAACATTCGCGGACGCCCCGTCTTCGTGTACTACTCCTACCGGGCGGACGACAGCGACCGGCCCCTCCCGTTCATCACCGACATCCGGTGGAGTCGCATCGGGACCCGGATCCATTAGGCCGGGTCGTGCCGAAGCGGACACGACGATCGTCCATCTAACGATCGTCCAAATGGTGCTGTCGAACAGGTAGAGAGGTCGAGCGCCATGTCACACTTCTTCCCACGGCAGTCCGTCGAGTGGCGGCTCGAAGAGCCCGCCGCATTTCGGCGTTTGTCCCTCTCGATCATCGAGATGGCGCTGCTGACGGGGATCGTCCTGCGCGTGCTGCGCGCGCTGACGTTCACGATGGGCCGCGCGAGCTGGCTGTTCTACGGCGCCGCGTTCCTCGTGTGGACGGCCATCCTGCTCGGCATGACGACGGCGTATCTCGCGAACTGGACGATCCGCTCCTGGCTGTGGCGCGCCCCGCTCTTTGCCCTGATCGAGACGGCGGGCGAGATGGGCACGAGCCTGCTGCTCATCGCCATGAGGCGGGAGCCCGAGGGGAGGGTGCGCGCCGAGTTCCACGACTGGCCGAGCATGGCGCTCCGGGCGCTGCTCCAGAGCGAGCTGTCCATCTGCGTGTGGGCCGCGCTGCTCGCCTGCGTGATCATCTTCGTCCGTCGGAGCGGGATGGCGCCCCAGGTGGAGGCCGAGCCGGTCGACGACGAGGCAGTCGACCACGAGCCGGTCGACCACGGCGTGACGTCATAGGAACCGCCGCGCACCACACCGCGGGCACCTTCGGGGCGCTCGCGGATATATTCCTGTGACCCATGACTTTGATCGGATCATGATCCGCAACGACAAGGAACTGATCGTCGTCGGCGACCGCGTGCTCGTGAAGGTCGAGGACGGGGAAGAGCGCACGAAGGTCGGGTTGTACCTGCCGTCCACGGCGCTCGACAGCCAGGCGGTGCAGGGTGGTACCATCGTCGCGGTCGGACCCGGTCAGCCAATGCCGGCCTTTGACGCCCAGCCGGGCGAGGAGCCATGGAAGGAGCCGGCGCGCGAGCCGCGCTTCGTTCCGATGCAGGCCAGGCGCGGCGATTACGCACTGTTCTTTCGCAAGGCGGCGGTCGAGATCACCTTCGAGGGTGAGCGGTATCTCGTCGTCCCGCAGCAGGCCATCCTCGCGCTGGTGCGCGAGTAGCCGCACCGAATCCATCAACGAGGTCAGCAGATGATGTACGATGAGCGTTTCGTCACTCCGATGCGGCAGGAGCTCACTCGGCTCGGCGTCGAAGAGCTTCGCACTTCCGCCGACGTGGATGCCAGGCTCAAGGACACGCACGGCACGACGCTGGTGGTCGTGAACTCCGTGTGCGGATGCGCCGCGCGCAACGCGCGCCCCGCCATCGCCACCGCACTCCGCCATTCCGTCAAGCCCGACCACCTGACGACCGTCTTCGCCGGCCAGGACGTCGAGGCGACGACCAAGGCACGTGCCTACTTCACCGGCTATCCGCCCAGCTCGCCGTCGATTGGTCTGTTGAAGGACGGCGAGGTCGTCTTCATGCTCGAGCGCTGGCAGATCGAAGGCCGCTCCGCCGACGCGATCGCCGCGGATTTGACTGATGCATTCGATCGCTTTTGCGCGAAGACGGTGAGTGCCTGAAACGCGGTGAGTGGGTGAGTGGGTGAGTGGGTGACTTGGTGAACGACCTCGGCATGCTTCCTATGCCGAGGTCGTTTCGCATCCCCGCATCCCCGCATCCCGCATCCCCGCATCCCGCATCCCCGCATCCCCCTGGCATTGTGATCTGAATCACTTAGCTTGGGCCGGGATCGACCGGGCGTGCCGGTCGGACGCGCTCCCACCGCCGAGGCCGCATCGCACGTGGACGACGCTGGTCAACACGCGCCGCAGGACCTGCCCGCAGTTCCGCGCCTAAAGCTGCCTGAGCACTATGCGCTCGCGGCCGTGCGCGAGGAGGCCTTCGCGACGGGCACCAAGCCGCCTCCCGGCGTCACCCTCGTCGATGCCGACACCCATCGCGGCCTGGCGGCGGGCTACGAGGCTGCCGCCGTCGCTCTCAGGTCGCATCGGCGCCTCACCGACGCCGTCGACATGCTGCGCCGCTTGATGGAGCGCTTGGAGCATCGGGGCGACGAGACGATCTACCCCTCGCCCTGGCGCGCCGGTTATCTCCACGCGGTGAGCGAGGCCGTGGCGACGATCGAGCGCACCCTGGCCTCGGAGCAATTCGATCCCACGCGCGAACGGCGCCTGGAACGACGGCAGATGCGGATCGAGCTCAATGCGAGATGACGCGAAGGGATGAGGAGATGTGAAACGACCTCGGGATGAAATCAGCGCCCCGAGGTCGTTTCGCATTCCTGCATCGCCGCATCCCCTCATCTCCGCATTCACGCTCCTGCTGGGCACGCGCTCTGCACTCCGCACGGGTCCATGCAGTCGACTCACATCGCGGAGAGGGACATGGAGCGCAACGCGAACGACACCTTCGGAAATCAGAACACCAGCGATGCATCGTCTGGCGCCGGCTTCGGCGGCACGAGCGGCCAGCCTTCGCAGGCAGGATCACAGGGCAACGCGTCCGGCTCGGCCGACGCGAGCTTCTCGCGCGATACGTCGGGTGAGCGCAACGTCGCAGACCGCGCACGCGGCGCACTCTCCGATGCCGGCTCGACGGTACGCGACCGCGCGGGAAACCTGAAGAACTCTCTTGCCGACGCACTCGAATCCGGCGCCGAGCGGCTCCGGCAGCAGGGGGCGGGCGGTGGCCAGCTGGCCGGTGCGGCGGCGACCGGTGACAGCGCCGGGATGGTCAGTGACCAGAGCAACCGGATGACCGACATGTCCAACCAGGTCGCTGGTGGTCTTCAGGGCGCGGCCGATTGGCTGCGTGACGCGGACCTCGATGGACTGAAGTCGGGACTCGAGCGGCAGGTCAAGGAGCATCCGGGCCGCACGCTGGCCGTGGCGGTGGGCCTCGGCTATCTGCTCGGTAAGGCGATCAGGAAGTAGGGGGCCGCGATGGCGGTCGATCACTCGAACGACGGCCGTCGGCGGCTTGGCGCGCTCCTCCGCGATCTCGCGGAGGGGAGTGCCGAGCTGGTGCGAGGCGAAGTCCGCCTCGCCCGCCTCGAGCTCGGAGGCGCGACCACCGCCGCGGCGAAGGGAACGGTCTACTCGGCCCTCGGCGGTGTGCTGCTCCTGCTCGGCACTCTGGCCGTCTTCACCGGCCTGATCCTGCTCATCGGCGATCAGTGGCTTCCGCGCGATATGTACTGGCTCGGCGCGCTGCTCATCGCACTCATCGCCGGCGGCGTCGCCGCCTGGCTCGCTCAGCGGGGGCGTCGTGCGCTCTCGCCGTCCGCGCTCGCACCACACGAAACGGTGGCGACGCTCAAGGAGGACAAGGAATGGCTGAAACAACGGCTGACGTCCGGCGCGACATCGAGCTGACGCGGAACCGGATCTCGGACACGCTCGAGCAGCTCGAGCACAAGCTCAACATCACCCAGATGGTGCGCGACAATCCGTGGCCCTCGCTCGCGCTCGCATTCGGCGCCGGCGTGCTGCTGAGTGGATCGCGCGCTGACGTGAAAGCCGCCGCCGCGACGGTGACGGCGACGAAGGGCGCCAGCGGCCGGCTCGGCAGCGTGCTCGACGACCTGGTGTCTCAGGTCGTGCAGACCTTCCATGGCGCCATCGAACAGCGCATCGAGGGACTGGCCACGCAGGTGAAGCAGGCGATCGGCGCCCCGACCACGCCACGTCCCCTCGGGACCAACACTCCTCAACCCTCGTTCGGCTTCAATCAGCCCACGGCGGGCGATGGGATGACGGCGCCGAGAGCAGACTAGCGGGAATGGGGTGATGGGGAATGAGGGAATGAGAAAGTGCGAACGGCCTCGGGAGGCAGAAACTTCCCGAGGCCGTTCCTCATTCCCTCATTCCCTCATTCCCTCATCTCCGCACATCACCGCGCCTCCTTCACCCACTTCGCCAGCTCGCGAATCGTCGGCTTCTTGCCGTACATGAGCAGGCCCACGCGGTAGATCCGGCCCGAGATCCAGATCGAGGCGGCACACGCGGCGGAGACGCCTGCCAGTGCGCCCACGATCTCGACCCATGGCACCGGGACGAGCGTCATGCGCAGCGGCATGATGATCGGCGCCGACGTCGGGAGGATCGACATCGTCTTCGCGAGGTTGCTCGTCGGGTTCGCCATGATCGGACCCATGAAGATCGCCGACGACACGAGCAGCAGCATGACGGGCGTCGCCGCCTGCTGCACGTCTTCCTGGCTGTTCACCATCGCGCCGACCGCGGCGAACAGCGAGGCGTAGAAGATGAAGCCGAGCACGAAGCAGAGGAACAACGCGATCGTCGCCCACACGGGAATACTGGGAAGGCCCGCCTTCATCAGCGCCGCCGCGGCAGAGGCACCGCCCTGGGCGCCCGCCATCGCGCCGCCCGCCGCACTGCTGGTGTCGGCGACGCCGGCCACGTGGTCGCCGCTCCCCATGATCTGCGGGAAGTACATCAGCGCCGCCGCGCCGAGCACGATCCACGACACGACCTGCGTGATCGCCACCAGGCCGACGCCGAGGATCTTCCCGGCGAGCAGGGTATCGGTGTCGACGCTCGACACGACGACCTCCGCCACGCGCGTCGACTTCTCCTCGAGGACGCTGCGCATGATGGCCTGTCCATACACGACGATCATCATGTACAGGAGCAGCGCGACGCCGTAGCCGAGGAGGATCACGGCGATCGGGTTTCCCTTCTCGATCCCCTTGTCCCCGACCTTCTGCACGTGCATGTCGAGGCGGATGTGCGAGAATTCGTCGACCCGCTTCGCGTCGATGCCGGCGCTCGCCATCTGATCGGCGAGCACCACGTTGCGCACGACGTTGCGAATCGCGTCCACGTCCATGTGAGAGCCAGCGTTGCGGCCGGCGTAGTGCACGGAGTCTCCCCGCACGGTCGTACTGTCGAGGACGAGCGCGCCGAGGACCTCGTCGCGTTGCACGCGCAGCACGGAGCGGTCCTCCTCCAGCGCCGTCTTCGACGGGTCGACCGTCCGCACGTATGGTGCGCGCGAGAAGGGGTACCTCGCCCGGAGCGCATCGGCGACGCGGTTGCCCAGTCCCGTCCCCGTGGCGTCGATCACGTCGATGCGCGCCACGTCGCGCGATCCATCGCTTCGGTCGCCCATCAGCCGCGGCGCGCCGACGATCAGCAGGAGGAAGGCCGGCCCCAGCAGGGTGCCGATGATGAACCACCGCGACCGGACGCGCTCGAGATACTCGCGCCTGAACACGACCAGCAGCTTACCCATGTCCGGTCATCCCCTCCTCGACCCCGCGCGCGCCGACGCGCTCGAGGAAGATCTGGTGCAGTGACGGCAGCACGAGCTCGAACCGCGTGATCGGCACGCCGGTGTCGATGACGCGGCGCAGCAGCAGCTGCGGATCGGCGCCGGCGGCGAGCTCCAGCTCGTAATAGCGGTTGTTGTCGTCCACGCGCGCGACCAGCGTCTTGTCGCTGAGCACCGGTGCGATCCGCGCGCGCGAGTCGCCGTCCACGGCGAGTGCGACCATGCGCCCGCTGTGCGCCTTGCGCACTTCCGCCACCCCGCCGTCGAGCACCTTCTCGCCGTGCGCGATGATGCACACCGAGTCGCACAACCGCTCGGCGTTGTCCATCAGATGCGTGCTGAAGATGATCGTCTTGCCGCGTGCCTTCAGCTCGACGATCGAGTCCTTGAGCGCCTGGGCGTTGATCGGGTCCAGCCCCGAGAACGGCTCGTCGAGGATGACGAGGTCGGGATCGTGCACCAGCGTGCCGATGAACTGCACCTTCTGCTGCATCCCGCGTGAGAGCTCGTCCACCTTGGCGAGCCCCCAGTCACGTTCCTTCGTCTTCAGGTCGAGGCGTATCAGCCACTCGTCGATGCGACGCTCGGCTTCGCGGCCGGGCACGCCTTTCAGCTCCGCAAGGAACCGGAGCACGCGGCGCACCTGCATCTTCTTGTAGAGCCCTCGCTCCTCCGGCAGATAACCGATCCGGTCGGTGAGCCCGCGCGTCCGATGCGGCGTGCCGAGCAGCGTGATCGTGCCGCTGTCGGGGACGATGATGTTGAGCAGCATCCGGATCGTCGTCGTCTTGCCGGCGCCGTTCGGGCCGAGCAGCCCGTACACCGTGCCGCGGGGCACGGCGAGCGAGAGATCGCTGACGGCAAGGTGCTCGTCGTACCGCTTGACGACGTTTCGAATGTCAATGGCGAGGTCGGACATCGCGTACAGAAAGAGGACGGCCGACCGAGCGCGTGCAACAGGACGATTTCGCGCGACGTGTGGCTCTTGCTGATACTGTCATGGTGCGCAGATATTCGCCACATGCGCCTCGGCCGAACCGTCACTCTCCTCACGCTGCTCGCAGCAAGCGCACGTCCGGCGAATGCTGCGCCAGTTGCGGCGCGCGGCGGCGGTGACACGGTCGTCGTCTTCACCGCGGCGAGCCTCGCCGTGCCGATCCGTGCCGCGCTCGACACCTTCGCGCGCCGCACGGGCACGGTCGTGCTCCAGGAGAACGGCGCGTCGCTCGAGCTCGCGCGGCGCATCACGGAGCTGCATCGCGTGCCCGACGTGCTCGCGCTGGCGGACGAGGAGGTGTTCGTGCGCCTGCTCGTGCCGCACGCAGTGCCGGGTTACACGCGCTTCGCGCGCAATCGCATGGTGCTCGCCTACACCGATCGCTCGCTCGGTGCCACGGGCGTGTCGTCGGCGAACTGGTATCGCGTGCTGCAGCGGCCCGAGGTACGCGTCGGCCGCAGCGATCCGACGCTGGCGCCCGTGGGCTATCGCACGCTGGCCGTCTATCAGCTCGCCGAGCAGTTCTATCGCGTACCCGGCCTCGCGGCACGGCTCGCGGCGCGAACCACCCCCGCGCTGATCCGCCCCAACGCCTCCGAGCTCGTCGCGCTGCTGCAGGCGGGGGAGCTCGACTACATCGTGGACTACGAGTCGCTCGCGCGCGGCAATCATCTGCGTTACATCCGTCTCCCGGCGGAGATCGACCTTGGCGATCCGGCGCGCGCCGCGCAGTACGCACGCGTGACTGTTCGCGTCCCGCGCCGGACGGACACGCTGACCTTTACTGGCGCGCCGATCGTGTATGGAATCGCCATCCCGCGGGAGGCGCCGCATCGCGCGGCGGGCTCGAGGTTCCTCGCCTTCCTTCTCGGGCCTGAGGGCCGCGCGATACTCGCCGCGCATGCCGTGGACGCGCTGCGTCAGCCCCAGCTCGTCACCTTCGTAGTTCCCGGCGCGCATCGGTGACCACCAGCGCCGCGCCGGTTCGTGCGACGCATCGCGTCGCGACGGCGGGCACGGTCGCCGGCTCGCTGTTGTTGCTGCTCCTCCTCGCGCTCCCACTCACCGCGGTGGTGCTGCGCAGTGGCGCGGCCGGACTGCAACAGCTCGGCGCGGACGCCGAGCTGCGTGGCTCGCTCTGGCTCACCGCGCAGACCGCCACTCTCGCGACCTTGCTCACCGTCCTCCTCGGCACGCCGCTGGCCTACTTGCTGGCGCGTGAGCGGATACCCGGTGCGCCGGTGATCGGCGCACTGCTCGATCTCCCGCTGCTGTTGCCGCATCCCGTGGCGGGAATGGCGCTGCTGCTCGCCTTCGGCCGCGCGAGCCCGGGCGGTGCCGCGCTCGCCGCCTTCGGCCTCGCCGTCGTCGGCTCGCGCACGGGAATCGTCCTCGCGATGCTGTTCGTCGCCGCGCCGCTGTACGTGAGCGCGGCGCGTGAGGCGATCGCGCGGGTGGACGAGCGCTACGAGTCCGTCGCACGCACGCTGGGCGACTCGCCGGCGCGCGCGGCGTGGCGCGTCACGCGTCCGCTCGCGGGGCGCGGCCTCCTCGCCGCGGCCGTCGTGATGTGGGCGCGCGCCGTCAGCGAGTTCGGCGCGATCGTCATCCTCACGTACAACCCGAAAGTGGCGAGCGTGCTGAGCTACGACCGGTTCACCGGCGAAGGGCTCGATGCCGCACTCCCTGTCGCCGCGGTGCTGGTCATCCTCGCCCTCGTGCCGCTGCTCGTGCTGCGTACGCTGCGCGCCGGCGCGCTGCCCGACGAGCTCGCGAGGTGATCCGCGTCGACGGCCTCGGCGCGCGCGCCGGCGCCTTCGCGCTGCGCGACGTCAGCTTCGAGCTCCCGGCCGGCACGTGGGGGATCGTTCTCGGGCCGGCCGGGGCAGGGAAGACCACCCTTCTCGAAACGATCGCGGGTGTGCGCCGCGCCGATGCGGGGCGCGTCACGCTCCGGGGCGCCGACGTCACCCGCACGCCTCCCGAGCAGCGCGGCGTCGGGATCGTCCCGCGGAGCCGGACGCGACTGCGACGCGAGCTGCGCAGCATGCAGTGGGAGCAGTCGCTCACCGTGCTCCACGTGACCCACGACTTCGGCGAGGCAGGGACGCTGGGCGATCTCGCCATCCTCCTGGAGGGAGGGCGACTCCTCCAGGCTGCTCCTCCCGAGACGCTCTTTCGTCGCCCGCCCTCCGCGGCCGCGGCGGAATTCCTCGGCGCCGAGAATGTGTTTGCCGGAACGGCGACACCGATGGAGTCCGCCACCGGCGACGAGCCCGGCGTCATGCTCTTCCGCGCCGGCTCGCTCGCGCTCGTCGGTATCGGCGACTCGAGGTTGGCGACGCACGCCGTGATTCGCGGCGAGGACGTCGTCCTCTCGCTCGAGCGTCCCGGTCCCTCCTCGGCGCGCAACGCCATCGCGGGCGTGGTGGCGGAGATCGTCGTGCACGGCGCGCTGGCTCGGGTGACGGTGGATCTCGGCGATCTGCCGCTCGTCGCCACGGTGACGGCTGGGTCCGTCTCGGAGCTCGGACTGTTGCCCGGCTCGCGCGTGGTGGCGACTATAAAGGCAACGGCGGTGCACCTCTGTTGAGGCAGTCGTCGACCATTGTTGCTCGCTCGACGCAGAAGGCGTCTTAAGAGCCGAGGCTGGCACGCTGCCGCCTCACCGTCTTTTCCGCCCCAAACCGATGGCCCAGAGAAAGATCGCGGTGATCGCCGGCGCGGGCCCTGCCGGCCTCACGGCTGCGTTCGAGCTCCTGGCTCGTACCGACGTGCACCCGGTGGTGTTCGAGCGGACGCATGCCATTGGCGGCATCGCACAGACTTACAACTACAAGGGCAACCGGATCGACATCGGGGGGCACCGCTTCTTCTCGAAGGATCAGCGCGTGATGTCCTGGTGGTTCTCGATCATGCCCCGCCAGGGCGCGCCCGCTGCCGACACCCACGAGCTTGGCCACGACATCGACTACGTCACCGATGCCGTGGTGCGGCGCTTCGCGCCCGAGCTGTCGGAGGATGACGACGCGTCGGGGGGGACCGCCGTGGCAGCCGGAGTGGCGATGCGCGAGGAGCGCCGCACCGCCCCGGATCCGGAGACGCAGGACGAGGTGCTGCTGCACCGGCCCCGACTCTCCCGGATCTATTACAAGCGCCACTTCTTCCCGTATCCGATCGGGATCACGCTCACCGTCGCGCGCCGGCTCGGACTGCTGAACACCGCGCTGATCGGCGTGAGCTACATGAAGGCCCAGCTGTCGCCGAAGAAGGACGAGACCTATCTCGACGCCTTCTTCATCAACCGGTTCGGCCAGCGGCTCTACGAAACGTTCTTCCGCGATTACACCGAGAAGGTGTGGGGAGTGCGCTGCGACGAGATCCGCGCCGACTGGGGCGCGCAGCGCGTGAAGGGGCTCTCGCTCAAGAAGGCCGTCGTACACGCCGTGAAGGATCTGCTCTCCAGCGACTTCAAGAAGGCGCAGCAGGAGCGCGAGACGAGCCTCATCACCCGCTTCTTCTATCCCAAGTACGGGCCCGGTCAGATGTGGGAGATCGTGGCCGGCGAGATCACGAAGGCGGGCGGAGAGATCCGCCATGGATACTCCGTCGTCGGAGTGTTCACGGAGGAGGGCCGCGTCACCGAAGTCGAGGTGGAGGAAGTGGCGACGGGCGCGCGCTCGCGCGTGGCGTGCGACTACTTCTTCTCGACGATGCCGGTGAAGGAGCTGGTGAAGCAGACCAAGCCGGCCCCGCCGGCCCAGGTGCGCGAAGTGGCCGAAGGACTCGTCTATCGTGACTTCCTCACCGTCGGGCTGCTGCTTCGGAAGCTGCACGTCCAGGTGAAGGGCTCGAAGCCCGCGGCGTCGGTGGAGGACAACTGGATCTACGTGCAGGACGGCGGCGTGCAGGTCGGACGCATCCAGGTGTTCAACAACTGGAGCCCCTACATGGTGGCCGACCGGAAGAACACCGTGTGGATCGGGCTCGAGTACTTCGTGAACGAAGGCGAGAAGCTCTGGAACATGGCCGACGCCGATCTCATCGAGCTGGGCACCAAGGAGCTCGAGCGCATCGGCTTCATCAAGCGCGAGGACGTCCTGGACGGGTGCGTGCTCCGGATGCCGAAGGCCTATCCCGCCTACTTCGGCACCTACAACCGGCTCGACGTCGTGCGGGAGTGGGCGTCCGGACTGCCGAACATGTTCCTCGTCGGGCGCAACGGCATGCACCGGTACAACAATCAGGACCACAGCATGCTCACCGCGATGATGGCGGTGGACAACATCATCGAGGGGCGCACCGACCACTCCAACCTGTGGGACGTGAACCTCGACATGGTCTATCACGAGGAAAAGTCAGAGGCGCAAGCGACGTAAGTCATGCGTCTCGTCCTCGTGGTCTGCGTGGCCGCGCTCGTCGCCCTCTTCGAGCGCGGCCGCCTCTCTTCCCGCCTCGATGGCCTCCGCCGCGCGCTCGAGTCGTCGCGCGCGCCGCTCGTGCTCGGCCTCGTATTCGGCGCGGCCGTCTGGTGGTCGTGGGGGCAGGTCCATCCATCCGGTCTTCTGCACGACGAGCTGGCGTACGTGCTCCAGGCGCACCTGTTCAGCCATCTCCGCTGGACGGCGCCCGCGCCGCCGATGCCGGAGTTCTTCGCGCAGCCGCACGTACTCGTCGATCCCGTCGTCGCGTCGAAGTATCCGCCGGGCCACTCGCTGCTCCTCGCGCTGGGTGATCTCGTCGGGTTGCCCGCGCTCGCCGTCGCCGCGCTCGCCGCGCTGCGTGCCGGCCTGACCTTCGCCCTCGCGCGCCGCCTGACGAATGGCGCCGTGGCGCTCGGCACCTGGGTACTGCTCTTCCACGGCCAGTCGCTCTACTTCGCCGCGAGCTACTTCTCCGAGACGACGAGCGGCGCGATGCTGCTCGTCGCGTGGTACGCGCTGCTGCGCTGGCATCAGGAGGGCGGGCGGAAGTGGATGGCGCTCGTCGCGCTCGCCGTCGGCTGGTGCGCCATCACGCGGCCATTCAGCGCCGCGCTGTTCGCCGTGCC
>JAEKKK010000149.1 GCA_019510405.1 Gemmatimonadota bacterium
CGATCGATCTTGAGCGCATCGAGGGCGAAGCGATGCAAATATCCGAGCGACGAGTAGCCCGTGCCGAAGTCATCGAGATCCAGACGGATGCCGAGCGCGTGCAGCCGGGCGAACGTGTCGATGACCGGCTCCTCGCGCTCGATCAGCACGCTCTCGGTGAACTCGAGGCGGAGATTGCGCGCCGGCAGCTCGCTGGCGCACAGCGCGTCCGTCACGCGCGACACGAGCTGCGGATGCACGAACTGGCGCGCCGAGAGATTCACGCTCACCGTCACGTCGGCCATGGCCGGAATCTCGCGGCGCCACGCGGCCATCTGCTGACAGGCCTCGTGCAGCACCCAGTTGCCCATCGGCACGACGAGCCCGGTCTCCTCCGCGATGGTGAGGAAGTCGTCCGGCGATACCAGACCGCGCTGCGGGTGCTCCCACCGCACCAGCGCCTCGACGCCGGCGACGCGTCCGGTACGCAGCGAGATGACGGGCTGATAGAGGATGCGGAACTCGTCGCGCTCGAGCGCCATGCGCAGATCGGTCTCGAGCTGCAGCAGCGCGACGGCGTGGGCGTGCATCTTCTGGTCGAACACCTCGTAGCGCGACTTGCCGTTCGCCTTTGCGCGGTACATCGCGAGGTCGGCATCGCGCAGCAGGTCGTCGGGCATCTGGTAGCCGGAGCCGGAGAGCGCGATGCCGATGCTCGCGCTCACGAACACGTCCTGCCCCTGGAGATAGAACGGCCGCTGCAGCTCGGCGAGGATGCGCTCGGCGACGCGCGTCACTTCCATCACGGTGTGTGCGTTGTCGATCAGCACGGTGAACTCGTCGCCGCCGAGGCGTGCGACGGTGTCACCCGGACGCACGCACTGCTCCAGACGGCGGGCAACCGCGACGAGCAGCTGGTCGCCGACGGCATGGCCGAGCGAGTCGTTCACGACCTTGAAGCGATCCAGGTCGAGGAAGAGCATCGCGAACGCGTAGCCGTCGTCGAGCCGCGCCCGTCCGATCGAGCGGCGCAGCAGCTCGGTGAAGCGCGATCGGTTCGGCAGGAAGGTGAGGGCGTCGTGGAAGGCGTCGTGCAGGAGCTGCCGCTCGGCGGCCTTCCGCTGCGTCACGTCGCGGAAGCTCCACACGCGACCCACGCTGCCACCATCCACGCGCTGCGGCACCGAGTAGCGCTCGAACACACGGCCGTCGAGGAACTCGAGCTCGTCGAAGCTTTCCGCTTCCGGCGAGGCATAGAGCTCGTGCACCTTGCGCAGGAAGCTTTCCGGATCGCGCAGCTGCTTGACCATGTGCGCGAGCGCGCGGTCGTCGTCACGCGACTCGGCGATGTCCTTGGGAATCCGCCACAGCTCGACGAAGCGGCGGTTGAACAGCGTGATGTGGCCCATTCCGTCGGCGGCGAGAATCCCGTCGGCGGTCGATTCGAGCGTCGCGCCGAGGAGCGACGCGGTGCGCGAGAGGTCTTCCGTGCGGCGCGTGAGGTTCGTGATGTCGGTGAAGAACACCGTCACGCCGTCCTCGAACGGGAAGGTGCGCACGTCGAGGATGCGCTCTCCCTCGACGTCGGAGAGATGCACGGAGAGGCGCGTGGCGCCGGTGCCGGGCTCGGTCAGCGAGCTGGCGAGCGTGCCCCCGAGTGCGGTGCGTGCGAGGCGCGGCCAGGCGAGCCAGAGCGGCTGGCCAAGCACCTTGTCACGCGGACGGCCCGAGAGTCGTTCGGCCGCCGCGTTCCAGACCACCACCTGGCCCTCGCGGCCGAGCACGAACATGCCTTCGTCGATCGACTCGATCACCTCGAACAGGCGCGCCTGCGAGCGGCGCTCGCGGGTGAGCAGCTCCCCGCGCTGCGCGACGCGCAGACCGAGCATGGCGAGCAGCTGGGTGAGCAGCAGCACGACGACGACCGTCTCGTAGGAGCGGTTGGACGCCGCTTCGATGTCGTCGCGGCGCAGCCCGGCGGCGGCCTTGTAGCGATCCTGCATCGCGAGCAGGTCGGCCCGCGCGCGGTCGAACGCCGGCGTTCCGACGTGGAGGTCCCGCTCGACGGCGACGGTCGTCTGCCCCTCGAGGATCGAGGCGATGACATCGTCGCGCACGTTGAGATACTGGGCCCAGTCGCGCACGAACTGACGCGCCGCGGCGCGGTCGGCGGCCAGCGTGAGCCGGTGCAGGTGCTCGGCGACCCGCTGCGCGATCCGCGCGTCGGCGGCGCGCGACTCGTCGACGTACTCGACCTGCAGGTTGGGGTCAGTGGTGGTGAGCGCGTACAGCATGCGCCGACGTGCTTCCTGCACGTCGAACTGCAGCGCCGCAATGAGATCGAGCCCGTTCACCAGGTCGTCCGAGAGCTGCCGCGCGTCGCGCGCGGCACTGCGCAGCTGGTACAGACTGAACGCGCCGGTGGCGGCGCTCAGCATGGCGAAGGAGACGAGGATTGCCGTGGTGCTGCGCTGGCGCACGAGTGCGCGCGCCCATCGGATCATTGCGGGGGCACCTCGAGTCGGTAGCCGGCGTCGCCGGGAAGGTGTCCGTCCACTCGCAGCGTCTTCACGCTCGCGTCTACCTCGCTCGCCCTGACGTAGCCGATCGCGCCCGGCACGTTGAAGATGAAGCGCAGCACGCCGTTCGGGGTTGCCAGCACCTTCGGCGCGCCGTTGGCCTCGCCCGTGAACACGGCCTGGAGGAATCCACGGCGGTATTCGTCCTCATCCACGCCGTAGAGCGTCTGCAGGATCGCCTCACGCTCGGGTGTTCCCGGATCGCGCATCACGAGCGTCACGCGCCGGCCGTTCGACCATCGGCTGCGCTGCCCGCGGTAGAGCCGCCGCAAGTCGGCGAGCGAGATCTCCGACAACGGGTTGGTGCGATTGACGACAATGGCCAGAGGCTCCGCTTCGGGGGCGCGAATGTCGGCGGGCTTCGCGGCCGCAACGAGGGCCGCCAGGACGAGCACTGGCAGAACCCAATGGGTGAGAGTCCGCTGCAGACGTCGCATCAGAACATGAATGACACTTGGGCGTCGAACCGATTCATGTTCGGACGCGTGGTCTGATTCAGGTGGCTGGTCTGCAGCTTGAGCGCGGCGAGCGGCTGGAAGTCGTAGCGCACACCGACGCTTGGTCCGAAACGCCGGCCGAGGAAGGCGAACAGCGGGTCGGTCTTCGGGATCTCGAGATAGTCCATGCGGGCGTACGGGCGCACGCTGCCGAAACGACGCGACGCCTGCGCGTAATAGCCGTGCGAGTCGCTCGCGGTGCCGGCGCCGCGCGGATCGTGGCGCATGAGCATTCCTTCGGTCATCAGCTCGAGCACATCGGTCTTGTAGATGATGTGCGCCGCCGCGATGGTCTCGTCGTTCCGCGCCTTGGAGGTGTCGGAGAAGGTCAGGCGATCGTGGTACAGGGAGACGCCGAGCTGCAGGCCGTCGATCGCATCGGGACGAATCCAGAGCGCGCCGTTCATCGACGGCGTGTTGTTGTCGTTGAGTGCCGGCTGCGTGGTGCCGGCCGCCGACGCCTGGCCGGCGCGGCCGCTGCCGAATTCGGCCAGGTAGTGCAGGCCGAGCGATCCCGACGGAACGGCCCCCGTGGCCGACACTCCGAGCGTGTGGATCGGGATCACGCCGATGTCGCCGTCGATGTTGTACATCAGCGGGCGACCCGTCGCCGTCTGGAACCAGGTGCCGTGATGGTAGGCGGTGTTGTAGTACCCGATGCCAGTGTGATATCTGCCGACCGACGCGGAGAGCAGGTCGGTGGGCGAGTAGGTCAGCATGAGCCGCTCGAGGTGCGCGCTGAATGTGTTCCGCGGCAGCGCGGTCAGCGTGGCTTCGGCGATCACGCTCAGCGCGTCCGAGAGCTCCGATCGGCCGAAGAGATCGAACTGGCCGAGGGAGAAGCCGTTCCGACTGCCGACCGTGTCGATGGCGGCGTACTTCATGTCGGCGAAGAGATGGATCTTGAACTGCGGCGCGAAGGGCGCGTCGGGATCCTCGCCTGACCCCTTCTCGTCGGCCGAACGCAGAGCGTCATGCGCGTGCTCGTCGTGGTCGCCGTGCTCGTCCTGGTCGGCGTGGCGAGCTGGATGTGCCATCGACGCGTCCGTGGCGGCCGAGGCCTCCAGCGCGGCGACGAGGGCGCGGGTCGCGGAGTCCGTGGGCTGGCCGAGTGATGCGGATGGGGTGCCGGCCGGCGTGGGGCAGGCTACGACGAGGTACCGCGAGGCGTCCGGCGTGGCCACGGCGGCAGAGCGGGGCTGTGCCTGTTGCGTGGCCGGGTATCGGGTTTCGGCTTGCGCCGCCGCAATGGAGGGAACGAGCGCAAGGCAAAGGGCTCGAGCGGCGAGATGCATGATCCGACACGGGTGAGGGTTGGCACGCCGTCGGGATCGACGCCCACGACGGCGCTACCGTACTCAGCAAGGACGATCAGGAAGCGGGCTCGGCACATAGAATTGGATGCAAGCGTCGCTACTTGCGGCGCTGGCCGACGGGTCGCGGGCGGGAGGCGACCGGTAGCGAACGGGGGCTACTGGATATTGACGCCGACCTTCAATCCCTTGCCGGCATTCACGTCGGGACGGACGAAGAAGTCGGCGTATCGCTCGTCCTTGTGGATCCGGAACGCGTGGAGCGCCGCGAGCCCGCCGTAGATGATCGTGATGTCCGTCTTCGAGAGGGACGAGGTCCGGGCCATGAAGTCCACGTCGCTCACGGAGGCGGTGCGCCCGATGGTGACGTAGAAGAGGGCGGTAGCGATGCCGCCGGCCAGCACCCCGCGCTCGAACGGCGCGCCGCGCCGGTGAGGCACATCGAGGATCCCCTCGTCCAGGGCGGCCTGCACGTTGAGGCCCATGCTGGAGAAGAGGAACTGCTTGTGGGGCTGTAGCTTGGCGGAGATGCCGGAGTAGACGGTCGGACGGCCCTTGTTGATCCCAATGGTAGGATGGCCGCCGACGGCGTAGGCGGTGACGATGTGCGCCCCCTCATGAGCCAGGATGCTCGAGGCGAAGCCCGCGGCGAACTTCTTCCAATAGTGGCGCGGGCGGCCCTGCTCGCGCGCGGTATCGGCGCGGGTCGAGTCCTGGGCCAGGCTGGCCGGGATCGCGGCCGGGGTCCGGGCTGCCGGCTCCTGGGCGCGGAGCGAGGTGGGAAGCGCGATCAGAGCCGCGAAAGTGATCGCGACAAAGGGTGGGCTATGTCCCATAAACAAAGATTTGTCGGTGAACCCGCTTTGCATAGGGGTCGTGAGCGAATGTATCATGAAGCCCCCTGCCATAGACGACTCTAGTCCGCCGCCGATGACTGCCCGACTCTCCGACCTCGAGATCCAGCGCGCGCTCGGCGCGCTTCCCGGCTGGTCGCGCCGCGGTACCGTGCTCACCAAGACCTACGCGTGGCCGACATTCGCGCGCGGGATCGAGTTCGTCAATCGAGTGGCCAAGGCGGCCGACGCTGCGAACCACCATCCCGACATCGACATCCGCTACTCGAAGGTGACGTGCACCCTCTCGACGCACGACGCGGGGGGAATCACGGAGAAGGATCTGGAGTTGGCGGGTGAGATCGATCGGCTGGCGGAGGGATAGGTCCGGCCGCCTGCCAATAACCGACAACCGATCACGGCCTCACCCCATGCCGTCCCACAAATCCGTCGCCCCCTTCGGCGCCGGCGTTCCGACCGCGACGAAATAGTCCTCGGTGGGAGGCATCGCCTCGCGCCGGAAGTAGGCCTCGTGATCGGCCTGGGTTCGGTGGGCGAAGTACGCGTCGAGCTTCCGCTGATGCCAGGGCTCGACCGGGATCCGGATCTGGATCGGTTGGCCGGGTTGCCGCGGGGCCTCATCGGGAGTGGGATCGGGCCAGGTCACGAGGCAGAGGCGGTCAGGCCGGTGCGGGCGTAGGCCGGCTTCGATCTGATCGGGGAACGCCGTGGTGCCCGCGAGGAGGACGGCCGAGGTCGCGAAGCGATTGATCGCCCGATGATCGCGGTGGCCGGTCGGGGCACCCTCGGGCCCGAAGGTGAGGACGACCTGCGGCCGCTCGCGCCGGAGGAAGGCGACGATCTGGCCGATCACGAGCTCCGGATCCGCGGCGGCGAGCGCTCCATCCGCATGTCCACCATGATCGATTGCCGTGACGCCGAGCAGCGCGCAGGCCTCGATCAGCTCGGCGCGGCGGAGGCGCCCCAGCTCCTCACGAGACGAAACGGGGATGCCGGACGAACGTCCGGCATCCCCGTCGGTGGCAGCGTAAAGCGAGCAGCGCACGCCCTGTTCGGCGTACTTCGCCAGAGTGCCGCCCGTGGCGAAGGTCTCGTCGTCCGGATGTGCGAAGACTGCGGCGAGCGAGCGCGTCACGCGCGGGATCAGTTGCGCCGGCGGCCGCCCAACAGCGAGATGATCGCGAGGAACAGATTCAGCAGGTCGAGATAGATGTTGACCGCGGCCGGCACGTAATCCTCGGGGCCGTAGGCGCCCGAGCGCACGATGCGCCAGGTGTCGAACACGAGCAGGCCGCTGAACACGAGCACCGTACCCGCGGCGATCCACAGCGAGCCAAGCGCGCTCCCGATGAACATGTTGAGGAGCGATGTGGCGATCAGGACCCAGAGTCCGACGATGAAGAAGCTGCCCCACGCGCTGAAGTCACGCTTGCTGACCACCGCATAGAGGGAGAGCACGCCGAAGGTGGACAGCGTGAGCAGCCCGGCCTGGCCGACGATCCCCGGGCTTCCGTTCTCGGCCATCCACAGGAAGGGCGAGATCCAGATCCCCTCGATGAAGGTGAAGAGGAGGGTGAGGATCAGGTTCTTCGGGTACTGATGGCGCGCCTGCATGGCCATCCACAGCGGAGCGAACATCGCGATCATCGTGATGAACGGATGCCGCGCAACCGCCTGCATCAGCGAGGGCTGCGTGAACCCGAACGCGACGCCGACGGCGGTGACGATGACGCTGACGAAAACGAGGCCGTACGTGCGCCGCACGAGCGTCGCACGCTCCTCGCCTGACCGAACGAGGGTCCCAGGAAACGAGACACCCATCTTGGGGAAAGCTCCGTTGAAGGTGCTGAAATATACCCCGTGGATGACGTTTGGTGCGGGGATGCGGGGCTGCGGGCTGCGGGGCAGCGGGGCAGCGAAACGGCCTCGGGACGCGAACCCTGCGTCCCGAGGCCGTTTCGTCCTCCTCGGCCCCTCAGCCGAGGCCCTTCAACCTTCTGTCTTCAGCCCCGCATCTCCTCATCCCGCCATCTCCTCATGACCGCTTTCTCAGCTCCACGTTGCCGTTCACGGTGGAGAGCCGCACGCGCCGGCCGCCTTTGCCGAGGGTGGCGCGGAGGTGGCGCGGGTCGACGCGGCCGGTGATCGTCACGGGCCAGTCGGTCTGGAAGCGCCCGTTGACGGTGCTCAACTCGATGTTCGCGTCGATGTCTTCGGCGAATTCGGCGATGACGCTGCCGTTGACGGAGGAGAACTCGAGGTCCGCATCGCCGGGGACGCGCCCCATGCGGGCGTGGACGCTGCCGTTCACGCTGCTCGCCTGCACCGGCCCGCCGGTGCTCGTGGCGTCGACGGAGCCGTTCACGGAGCCGGCTTCCACCTCACCGGTCGCGCCATCGACGCTCACCTCGCCGTTCACCGACCACGCGCCGAGGTTGACGCCCTTCGGCAGGCGAACCTCGAAGTCCACCGCGACGTCGTTGTCCCGGTTGTTGCGGCCTTCGCTATTGGAGCGGTAGCCGCTTTCGGTGCAGGTGGCGTTCTCCGTCCAGAAGGCGCACACGAGGAGGCTGCCGTCGGGTGCCTTGCGGCTCTCGATGCGCACCATCTTCGGATCACCGCGTCGCCAGGACTTCGTGGCGACGATCTCGACGCGGTCGCTGGTGGAGGCACGGACGTGCACCTCTCCGTTGACGTTGCGAACGCGCAGCCACTTCCCGGCCGGGACCTGCTCGTTGAGTGTCCAGGTGCGCTCCGACTGCCGGTCCTGTGCCGACACCACAGCGGGAATGGTGGCGATCAGGATGGCGGCGAGCGCCGCACGCGAACGAAGAAGCATGGGACGAGCTCCGATTGAAGAATGCGTGGTCACTTCGGTCGCGTGGTGGAGGAGAGTGTGACGTCGCCGCTGAAGGTCTCCGCGATGATGCGTGCGGTACCCTTGCCGAGTGAGAAGTTCATCTTCTTTGCCTGCGCGGCCCCGATGCCGTGCTCACCGGCGATGAGCGTGATCGGGAAGGCGCTGTCGATCTCGCCGCTGAAGGTCGAGAGGCTGAGCTGTGCGCCCACGTTGGCCGGAAGCTCGAGGCGAAGCTCGCCGGAGTGGGTCTGGAACTCGTAGCGTCCGCCGTCGACGATGGTGCCGGAGAAGGTCAGGTCGCCGCTCGTACTGTTGGTGCGGACCTGCCGCGAGGCCATGCTCCCGAGGTCGATGTCGCCGCTGACCGTCTCGACTTCAACGGTCGACATGGCGCGGTCGAGGGTCACGTCGCCGGAGAGCGTGTGGATCGTCGCGTCGCCACGCACACCCTTCACGGTCACGTCACCCGAGAGCGTCTCGACCTCGAGCCGATCACCTGCATCGTAGACCTCGATGTCCCCGCTCTGGGCATGGGCCTCGATCTCGCCCTGCACGCCACGAACGATGAGCGAGCCGCTCCAGGTTCCCGCGGTGAGGCGCACGCCTGCCGGCACGGACACCTCGAAGTTGGCGTCGTTGCAGCCACGCCCGTTCGCCGGTTCGATGCGTGCGGTCGAGCCGTTGCTCGTGAACCGGATCGGTCCGCGCTCGGTGCGGGCGTGCACGACGATCTGATTGCGATCGGTGCCGGTCACCTTCACGTCGCCGCCGGGGCAGGAGATGTTGATGGCGCCGCGGGCATCGAAGGTGACCGTGGTGTCCAGCGCAGTGCCGGCCTCGCGCTCGCGTTCCTGACGCTCCTGCACCTTCTCGCGCGCTCGCTCGGCGCGCTCCTGCGCACGCTCGCGCTCCCGCTCGCGCAGCTCCTGCTGGCGCTCACGCTCCCGATCGCGTTCCTCCTGCTTGCGCTCGCGTTCCTGCTCGGCGCGATCGTCGGTGGAGGTGGACTGCGCTCTGGCCACGGCGGGCGCCGTGAGCGCGAGCATGGCGGCCAGAAGGACAATATGGCGAGACATGGGTCGGGATCCTCTAGGTGCGCGCGGGCAGCATCGCCGCCGTCCGCAGCAGCTCGACTTTCTTCTCGAGCGATGAATTGAGTTCTTTCGCGAGGAAACCACTCGCGGGGTCTTTCTTCAGCGCCGCGCGGCTCTGCGCGATCGCCGAGTCGATCACCGCGATGCTCTGCTCGAGCACCGTGATCGTCCTCGGATCGAGCTGCGTGCGCCGCGTCTTCACGATGTGGCGCAGCTTCTCGATCTCGCGGTCATAGACTGGCTCGGTGGCACGCATGGCGCGCTCGCCGCCGCCGACGAGGCGGACCGGTTGCGCCAGCTCGGGCTGCGTCTCGTGCGGCGTGGTGGCGCGGCGCGGCGCGCTGCTCGTCGTCGCGGGGCTCGACGATGTGGTGCTCCCTGCCGTGCTGGCCACCACCGTCGGGCCGACCGTGGTGCCGGTCGTCGAGGGTGGATCGCCGATGCGGGTCGTGGGAGCGGGAGCGGTGGCGACGGCACCCGGCGCGACAATGGGGCTCGGCGCGCCGTCGTGCATCGACCGCTTCGTGACGCTGTATGTGATCCCAGCCGTGAACACGACGAGCGCCGCGGCGGCGATCGCGGGCCGGGCCCACGTGCGCCGCACGACGACGGTCGACCGTTTCCGATCGAGCGGGATCACCGGCGCATCGATCCGCTCGGCGATGCCGGCCCACAGATCCCGCGAAGGGGTCAGTGTGGGAAGCGCGGCCGCTTCGTCGCGGATGGCCCCGATGTCCTCGATCAGCTGCCGGCAGTCCGTGCATCCGACAGCGTGCGCCTCCATGGCCGCGCGCACCGCGTCGGGGGCGTCCCCCTCGAGGTAGTCCGCGAGCTCCGCCGCGAACCCGTCGCAATCCAGTGGCATGTACGTGGTCATCGGTTCAGTGCCTCCCGCAGCAGGAGCCTCGCGCGGTGCAGCTGCGCCTTGGTGGCCCCCGACGTGACGCCGAGCATCTCGGCGATCTCCTCGTGCTTGTAGCCTTCGATATCGTGCAGCGTGAACACGCGTCGGGCGCCCTTCGGCAGAGTTGCGATCGCCGCCTCGAGGTCCATCCGGTCGCCCGTTGCGAGGGGGCGCGACGGCAGCAGATCCACACCATCGCCTTCGTCGTCATCCTCGAACCGGGCCCGGTTCCGGCCCTCGGTCTTTCGAGCGTTCAACACCACGTTCACGGTCATGCGATGCAGCCAGGTTCCGAACGCGCTCTCGCCGCGAAAGAGGTGCAGCTTCTCCCACGCCCGTACGAACACGTCCTGCGTCAGCTCTTCCGCCCGTGTACGGTCGGAGACCATGCGGGCGCACAGGGAGAACACCCGATTGACGTGCAGGCGGTACAGGCGCTCGAACGCGTGCCGATCACCAGCGGCCGCGAGCGCTACGTCTGGATCACCTGCGTAGGACGTCGGGACCGTCATCGATTCGGGTAAGGCCACGGCACTCATCAGTCGTCTGGGTCTCCCCCTGTGCAACGGATGGGATACCCGGACGAGCCGGAAGGTTTGAAGATCAGGCTGTTCGGGCGGGGAAGCGAGCCAGGAGCGCCGGGAGCTCCTCGATCCGGTCGATCACGACGTCGGCGCCGGCCTCCTCGAGCTCGTGGTGCCCGAAGGCGCCCCACGTCACGCCGACCGTCACGACCCCCGCCGCGCGCCCCGACATGATGTCGTGCGGGGAGTCGCCGACGAACAGCGCATCGGTGCGGTCGACGCCGAGCAGCGCGAGGGCGCGCTCCACCGGCTCCGGGTGGGGCTTGTGGTTCACGCAGGTATCGCAGCCGACGATGACGGGGATCAGCTCGGCCAAGCCGACGTGCACGAGGGCCTTCTCGGCCAGCCAGTCGGACTTGCTGGTGACGAGGGCCATGGGATGACCAGCGTCGGCGAAGGCGCGGATGGTGTCGACGACGCCGTCGTAGGCGGTGACGAGCCGATCATGATGTTCCAGCTGATACTCGCGGTAGCGCGTGAACAGCCGCTGGGCCTCGGCGTCGTCGGGGGCGTACTCGCGCAGGACAGTCTGGAGCGGCCGGCCGATACCGGCGCGCCACTCCTCGTCGGTGGGCGCGCGGCCAGCGAAGCCGACGAAGGCGTAGCGCGCCGAGCCGAGAATGAGCTCGATCGAGTCGATGAGGGTGCCGTCGAGATCGAAGAGGAGGGCAGGAGGCATACTGAAGTATGCCGGAAGGCGGGGCTGGGGGGCAGCGTGAGGAGATGAGAAGATGCGCGGATGCGGACCGCGCTCACCCAGGAACCCCTCTACCTACTGCAATGGGTGCTGCAGGAAGAATTTCACCAGCTCGGCGCTGGCGTTGAGAGCGCGGGTGGGTGGGTCGCCGTCGTCGCCGTCCTGGGCGCCACCGGGCCAGGCGTGGCCGCCGCCTTCGATGGCGAAGAACGCGACCTCGGCTCGGCAGCCGGAGAACCTGATCTCGTGAATCGTGCGCGACGGATGCGTCGCCTGCGACCAGCGGCAGCCGTTGTTGGCCGCCCAGAAGCTGACGGCCGGCGGTACGACGGTCGGGGTCTCGACGCGCGCGCGGGCCCGCGGCGAGTAGGTCGAATCGGTAAAGGGGACCTCGTCGTCCGACGTCCCATGAAAGGCGATCAGCGGGATGGGGCGGATCGGCGAGCAACCGCGCTGGGTGAGACTGCCGGCGACGACGGCGATCGCGGCGACTTCGTCGCTCATCTCGCAGCCGACGCGATACGCCATGCGGGCTCCGTCGGAGAAGCCCGCGACGTAGATCCGCCGCCGATCGATCGGCAGTGCGCTCGAGAGCGAGCCGACGAGCGCGCGCAGGAACCCGACGTCGTCCACCTCGTTCTTCACCGCGGCGCCGCAGCAGTCTCCCGCATTCCAGCCGGCCTGCAGCCCGAGCCAGTTCCGCGTGGCGTCCGGATACGCGACGACGAAATCGCGGGCGTCGGAGAGGGAGTCGAGGCGCGACATGTGACGCACGGCCTCGCCGGTGGCGCCGCTGCCGTGCAGCACGATGATGAGCGGGTAGGGCTCGTTGCGCGTGAAGCGCCGCGGAAGATGCGGCGGGACGTGGAGCAGATAGGTACGCGCCTCCCCCGCGACGCGAAGCGCGATCTGCACCGTGCCGGGCTCCGGCGACGGCGCACGCCTGAACGGGCCGGCCCAGGTGGCGCAGCCCGTGAGCGCGAGCAGGATCAACGCTCGGGCCGCGCCGAGATGAGAGCGGCGATGTTGGCGATCAGTATCGGGCGCTTGGTGCCGCCCACGGAGACGAGATAGCTCGGCTCCCATTCCGGATGGAACCACTGCTTGAAGTCCCGAAGACCCTCGAAGTTGTAGTACCGCTCGCCTGCACGCTTGAACAGGCTCGTGACCTGGTGCCACATCGGCGCCACCGCGCTGCGGCGGATGCCGGCTAGCGGCACCATGCCGAGATTGAACGTTTCGTACCCTTCCCGTTGGGCCCAGAAGCAGAGCTCCACGAGCAGGTATCGCATTACGGCCTGGGGCGCTGCGGCGCTGTAGCGCATGAGGTCGACCTCCGCTTCGGCGCGCTCGGCGCTCGCCCACACGGACGCGAAGGCGACGAGCTTTCCCTGGAAGCGGGCGATGCCGACGGGCCCGCGCGCGAGGAACCGCTCGTCGAAGCGGCCGAGGGAGAAGCCTTTCTCGCGTGCCTGCTTCGCGGCCAGCCAGCCGTCCGAGATCTCGCGCAGCTCCGGAAGAAGGGGCGTGAGCTGGTCGGGGGGAACCATCTCGAAGGTGAGGCCGTCGCGCACGAGCTTGCGATGGGTGCGACGCAGCGTCCGTCGCTCCGGCATCTCGAGCGTCCAGCCGGCGAGCGGTACGCGCGCCACCTCGCCGAGCTTCACCACGGAGAGGCCGAACTCCAGGTACAGGGGAAGGAGCGCCGGTCCGGTGCGGTAGAACGCCGGCCATCCGCCGGCGGCATGCGCCATCTCGGTGAAGCGCTCGACGAGCGCAGCCGCGCACGAGACATCGCCGACCGGATCGCCGAGCGCGATCCAGCTCTGGCCGACGACGCGGTACATGAGGAACGCGCGTCCGCTGGCGTCGAAGAGGAAGCTCTTGTCGCCGAGCAGGGCGAGATGCGCGCTCGCGCGCCGCGAGGTGGCGACGATCGTCGCGGCATGCTCGACCTCTTCGGCAGAGGCGAGCGCGATGGCGGCGCGCGCCGGGCGAACGAGCCGAGCCAGCCCCCACACGATGAGCACGCCCGCCGCCGCGGTGAGCGCGCGGAGTGACCGCGGCGCGTCGGCGTCGTGGCCGAACTGGAAGAAGTGGCTGCCCGAGAGGCCGATGTCGCGGTACCAGACCCACGCGAGGACGACCGTGCCGGCGACGACGATCCCGATGGCGACGAGCCAGCCGCGCGTGAAGCGCTCCTCGAACAGCGAGGCGTGGCGGGTGAAATAGCGCCGACTCGCGAGGAGGGCGGCGAGCATGGCGGCGAGCGAGATGGCCTGCTCGATGTCGAGCGCGCCACCGAGCGAGAAGACGACGCCGCCGAAGAGGAGGAGCGCCGTGAGATGGTAGGCCGCATCGAGCCGGCGCTGGATGCCTCGGGCGAGGATGATCAGTCCCGCGCCCGCCGCGCGGGCGAGGTAGGCCGAGAGCTCGACGACGGCGAGGGGGACGTTTTCCCGGAGGGTACCCAACCGTCCGATCGGCGTCGGCACGGCACCGGAGAAGAGCAGGATCGCGCCGGCGACGAAGGTGGCGAGGGCGAGGAGGCGGGGTACCACGACCGTGACCCAGTCGCCTCCGGCGAGGATGAGGCGCTTGACCGGGCCCCGGTGCCGTACGACGGCGGCGGCGGCCAGCCCGGCCGCCAGGATCAGCGTCGGGACGAGAACGACGAAACGCGGGACTACCACGCCGTGCGCAGTCGGTCCGGCGATCATGTACCGCCGTGGGAGCGGGGAACTTTCATTTCGCGTGCAGGTAGGTCGACTCCGCCGATCATTCCGGGCAGATTCAGCGATGCTTCACGAAACCTCTCAATACTGGCTCCGCGCTACCCGTCACGCTCTGGCGGGTTCCCTGGTGGCCACGGCAATGCTCGCGCAGGGACCGCGCGCCACGAGTGAGCCCGACGTGAGCGGTCTGCCCCTCGTGGAAGTGCGCGGGGCGTCGCATACGGGCACGCTTGCCGTGTTCCTGAGCGGGGATGGCGGGTGGGCCGACATCGACAAGAAGATCGGCGAGGAGCTCGCGCAGCGCGGGATCGACGTCATCGGGTTCGACAACCGCGCGTATCTGCGCGGACAGAATCGCACGCCGGACGGCACGGGCGCGGACGTCGCGCGGGCGGCATCCGCCTATCTGGCGAAGTGGAACGACCAGCGGCTCGTCCTGCTGGGCTATTCACGCGGCGCCGACCTCCTGCCGTTCGTTGCCGCGCGGCTTCCGGCGTCGCTGCGCTCGCAGCTCGTCCTCGTGGGGATGCTCGCCCTGCAGGAGCGCGCGAGCTTCCACTATCGGTTCTCCGATCTGTGGGCGACGCACAGCCGGCCGTCGGACATCCCCATCCGGCCGGAGCTGGAGCGACTGCGTGGAGTGAACATGATGTGCGTGTACGGCCACGACGAGGATGAATCGCTCTGCCGGAAGGTGGACACTACCCTCGTGCACCCCGAGGTGCGTCCGGGCAAGCACCACTTCGACGGCGACTACCACGCGATCGTCGGCCTGATCCTCGCGCGGCTCGAGCTCGGGATGAACCGACATCGATGATTGCGGAAACGCGGAACTCCGACCGAAGGTGCGAAGCGCCGAAGGGAGGAGCGATCAGATGATTGCGGAAATGCGGAACTCCGACCGGAGGTGCGAAGCGCCGAAGGGAGGAGCGATCAGATGATTGGTGGAAATGCGGAACTCCGACCGGAGGTGCAAAGCACCGAAGGGAGGACTGATCACACCACCATTCGCGCGCGTGCGCGCCGCGGCTGGGCGGAGGCGGCGCCGGTCGAGCGCGTCGTCGCCGTGCTGCTGGGCGTGGTGGCGCTCGCGATCCGGCTCGCACACGTGCGCCAGACGATGCGGCACGATGAAGCGTACACGTATCTCCACTACGCGCGGGCGCCGCTGTCGGTGGCACTGAGCGACTACACGTATCCCAACAACCATCTCTTCCACACGCTGCTGGTGT
>JAEKKK010000150.1 GCA_019510405.1 Gemmatimonadota bacterium
CACGGACGAAGTCGGGCAGTACGCGGCGCTCGTTCAGGAGCAGCTCGCGCTGGTCGGGGAGGATCCGGGGCGCGAAGGGCTGCTCAAGACCCCGGAGCGGGTCGCGAAGGCCATGCAGTTCCTCACACGTGGCTACCACGTGCGCGTCGAGGACATCGTGGGAGACGCCATCTTTCGCGAGGAGCACAAGAACATGGTGATGGTGCGCGACATCGAGCTCTACTCGCTGTGCGAGCACCATATGCTGCCCTTCTTCGGCAAGGCGCACGTCGCCTACATCCCGGACGGCCGGATCGTCGGCCTGTCGAAGCTTCCACGCCTCGTGGACGTGTTCGCGCGGCGGCTCCAGGTCCAGGAGCGCCTCACCGAGCAGATCGCCGACGCGATCGACGACGTCCTCGCGCCATTGGGCGTCGGGGTCGTGATCGAGGCGTTCCACCTGTGCATGATGATGCGCGGCGTGGAGAAGCAGAACTCGCGCACGATCACCTCGGCGCTACGCGGCGTCTTCCGGGACGACGCGCGGACCCGGGAGGAGTTCCTCTCGCTGGCGCACGCGAGATTGGGGGTCTGAGGGTTCGGGCCCCGATCTCGCGGCATGTAGATTGATTATAGGCTTACCGCCGCTGAGATTGCTCGCAGCACCGGGTATCCGAACCCTACCATGCCCCGGTGTACGCGCGCTCGGCGGTTGACCTTTCGCCTCGTCGGCGCGTCTTCAATGAGTCGCGCGGCGACACTGTTTCATCCCTGACATAACTCCTTGTGCGTCATTCACATGGCACTCGCTGAGGCTGACCTGGTCGCCGCCGGGGTCGGCCGCGACGGGCCACGCCGGACCAAGGTCATCCGTCCCGTAGCCTTCTCCATTCGGGACCTCTGGGCCGGCCTCATGGGGCTCTCTGCGTACGCCGACCTGCTGGTCGTCCTGAGCGCGCACCGGCTAAAGATCCGCTACAAGCAGTCGATGCTGGGTATTGCGTGGGCGGTCATCCAGCCCGTCGCGCTGATGCTCATCTATACCCTCGTCTTCTCCGTATTCACGCGGATCAAGACGCCGGGGGTTCCGTACGCCGTCTTCGCCTACGCCGCGCTGCTGCCCTGGACCTTCTTCTCGACCTCGCTCACCAACGCGACGAACGGGCTCGTGTCCCACGCCCAGCTCGTCACGAAGGTGTACTTCCCGCGCGAGATCCTGCCGATCTCCTACATCGTCGCCGCCCTGGTCGATCTGCTCATCGCGTCGATCGTCATGAGCGGGCTGATGATCTACTACCACGTCTCGTTGACGCCGCAGGTGCTGTGGCTGATCCCCGTGACGCTGGTCATGGCGGCGTTCACCACGGCGTGCTCGCTGATCTTCTCGGCGATGCAGGTCCGGGTGCGCGATATCGGGATGGCGATGCCGCTCGTCCTGCAGCTCTGGATGTTCGGGTCGCCCGTCGTCTATTCGCTGAGACAGGTTCCTGAAAGGTTCCGGGATTACTATCTGCTCAACCCGATGGTCGGCATCATCGAGAACTTCCGGGCCGCACTCCTCGGCAATCCGATCGACAGCCACTCGCTGGTCATCTCCACCGTGTTGTCGGTGGTACTCCTTCCCCTGTCCTACCTCTACTTCAAGCGAGTAGAGGCGACGGTGGCAGACGTCATCTAGTATCGCGCCAAGTGTCCAGCGACCTGATTTTCAGCAACGTCTCGAAGCGCTACATCGTCCGCCACGAGGTGGACGACGATGCGACGAAGCACCCGTGGATCCGCAAGCTGAACGCGTTGCGGAAGCGGCGGGACGAGTTCTGGGCGTTGCGCGACGTCAACTTCGCCGTGGAACGCGGTGAGACCGTCGGCATCATCGGGCACAACGGGGCGGGGAAGAGCACGATCCTCAAGCTGCTGGCGAACATCACGGCGCCCACCTCGGGCGAGATCGTGATCAACGGCCGGCTGTCGGCGCTCATCGAGGTCGGCTCGGGATTCCATCCGGAGCTGACGGGACGCGAGAACATCTTTCTCAACGGCGCGATCCTGGGGATGGGGCGCCGCGAGATCGCATCGAAGCTGGAGAGCATCGCCGAATTCGCCGGCGTCAAGGCGTTTCTCGACGTGCCGGTCAAGCGGTTCTCTTCCGGGATGTACGTCCGCCTCGGCTTCTCGATCGCCTCGCATCTCGATCCGGACATCCTCCTGCTGGACGAGGTGCTCGCCGTCGGCGACGCCGCCTTCCAGGAGAAATGTCTTCAGCGGATCGAGGGGCTCCGCCGCGCGGGGACGACCATCGTCTTCATCTCGCACGATCTCGCGGCGGTGGAGCGCATCTGCGACCGCGTGATCCTGATGCGGCGCGGCGAGGTGGCGGCGACGGGGAATCCGCGCGACATCATCTCGCTCTATCAAGAGCAGATCGAGCCGTCGCGGATCAACACGATGAAGACCGCGGTAGAGGACGATCGCGCCGTCATCGAGTCGCTCGCGTTCTACACGCCGAGCGGGCTCCGGCCCAGCGTGTTCCACACCGCGGATCCCCTCGTGGCGCGCATCGACTACGTGGCCCATGAAGAGGTCAGGGACGCCGTGTTCGAGATCTTCGTCCGGACGGGCGACCTGACGGAGATGTGCCAGCTCACGACGGAGACGAGCGGCAGTCCGATCAACCTGCCGGTCGGTCCGGGGACGCTCGAGTTCCATTGCGACGAGCTCTCGCTACAGCCGGGGATGTACCACGCCAACGTCTGCGTGAAGGAGCGGCTCGCGTCCGAGGCGATCAACTGGCAGTATCATGCAGCCACCCTCCGCGTGGATCCGGGCCGGATCACGCGCGGGCAGTTCTACCAGAGCAACCGCTGGAAGCTTCTGCGGCAGGCGCATTCCGCGACATCGGCGCAGAACGGAGCCGGTGAAGCGGAGCGTCCGCCGGCTACACGCCGACCGTCGCTCACGCCGACATCCTGAAGCTCGATGCCCTCCACGCCCACGGAAGACACGCTCGTCAGCGTGGTCATTCCGGCGTACAATGTCGGCAACCTGATTGCGCAGACGCTCGATTCGGTCTTCGCCCAGCGGTACCGCAACTTCGAGGTCGTCGTCGTCAACGACGGGTCGCCCGACACGCCGGCACTCGAGGCGGCGCTCGCGCCGTTTCGTGACCGGATCACGTACGTCGAGCAGGAGAACGCGGGCCCGAGCGCGGCACGAAACGCCGGGATCGAGCACTCGCGCGGGGAGCTGATCGCCTTCCTCGACGGGGACGACATCTGGCTCCCCGAGTGCCTGACGGAGCAGGTGGCCCAGGCGACTGCCGATCCCGATGTGGCGGTCGTGCACGCGGACGCCGAGGTGATCGGCGACCCGACGGTGGCCGGCATGACGCTGCGGCAGCTCAACCGGTCGGGTGGGGAAGCGAGCTTCGCCGCGATCGTGACCGAGCGCTATACGCTGACCACGTCGTGCTCGGTCCTCCGGCGCGAATGGTGGGAGCGTGTGGGACGGTTCGATCCCGCGCTGCGGCGCTCCGAGGACTTCGATCTGTGGCTGCGGATCGCCCACGCGGGCGGCCGCTTCCACGGCAGCGAGCGCGTACTCGCACAGTACCGGCGCCACGACCAGGGCACGTCCGCGGATCTCGAGCTGATGACGGACGCAGTCCTCACGGTGCTGGACAAGTGTGAGCGCACGCTGGACCTGAACGCGATCGACCGCGCCGCCGTGCAGATCGCGCGGCGGCGGCAGCTGGCCGAGAAGCGCTTCATCGAGGGGAAGCGTGCCTTCCTGCAGCGCGACTATTCGAGGGCGCGCCGCGCGATCCAGGAGGCGAACGTCGTCATGGGGAGCCGCAAGCTGGCCCTCGTCACGTTCGGGCTGCTCGTCATGCCTCGCGTCCTGTCATGGCTGTACGACAAGCAAAGCTGACGATCGCGCACCTGCTCCCGTGGCCGGGCATCGGCGGCACCGAGCACGCGACGCTTCGAATCGCACGAGCCGCGGCCGAGCGCGGCTACCGCAACATCGCCTTCTACCGGCAGGATTCGCCCGCCGTGGGGGAGTTCTTTCGCGATGCCGGGGTGGAGACCGTGCCGTACGAGCTGGCCGAGCTCAGTGTGCGGCGTCCGCTTCCGTTCGTGCGGAACACCATGGCGCTGCGCGCGCAGTTCCGCGCGCACCAGGTGGACCTCGTCCACTGCGCGGACATCGACGCGGCGCTCCAGGCTGCGCCCGCAGGCCGGCTCGCCGGCGTGCCCGTGCTCTGCCACATCCGGAATCCCTGGGCGAGCATGCTGCGCCGCGAAGCGCTCGTGCTCTCCGCCGTCGACACGTTCGTGTTCGTCTCGCAGGACACCTGGTCCACCTTCGCGTACGGCGTCGGGCCGGCGCGCGGCCGCGTGCTGTACGATGGGCTCGACGTGCAGGCGCCGCCGGAGCAGGCGTCACGTGCCGAGGTGCGCCGCGAGCTCGGGATCGCGGAGGGCGTGCCGGTGATCGGGATGACGGCGCGCGTCTCGGCGCAGAAGGACTACCTCACGCTCGCTCGCGCCGCGAAGCGCGTGCTCGACGTCGTTCCCGATGCGCGCTTCGTGATCGTGGGCGATCACGAGCGGCACGCCGCTCATCGCGAGCATTTCACGCTGGTGCAGCGCGAGCTCGAGCGACTCGGCGTCGCGGGCGCCTTCATCTTCACCGGCTTCCGGACCGACGTCGCGCGGGTGATGGGTGCGTTCGACATCTTCGTGCTCAGCACGCACTTCGAGGGATTGCCCCTCGTCATCCTCGAAGCCATGGCGATGCAGTTGCCCGTCGTGGCGACGGCGGTGAACGGGATCCCGGAGCTGATCACGAGCGATGCGGTGGGGCTGCTCGCACCACACGAGGATGACGCGATCCTCGCCGACCATCTGCTCGCGCTGCTGCGTGATCCGGCGCGCGCCAGAGACATCGCGGCTGCAGGCCGCGCGCTGGTGGAGCGTCAGTTCAGCGCGCGCGCGTTCGGGGAGAGCATCGGCGCCCTGTATGACGACGCGCTGCGCGGTCGCGCGCGCTAGCGCCGCACTGCGCGGGCGCGCCCCCGCAGCGCGCTAGAGCAGCGGTACCTGATCCTCGTCGCGCCGCGGCACGGAGTGGCAGCTGCGGCAGCGCGCCTCGTAGCTCTCGTCGCCGCCGACCATGATGGTCGGCGAATCGTAGCGCGCGGGGCGGCCTCCGATCAGGCGCTGGTTCCGGCTCGCCGGGTTGCCACACACGACGCAGATGGCGTGCAGCTTGTCGACGATCTCCGCCACGGCGAGCAGTTGCGGCATCGGTCCGAACGGCTCGCCGCGGAAGTCGGTATCGGTGCCGGCGAGGATGACGCGCCGCCCGCTCGACGCCAGTGCGGTCGCGAGATCGACGATCGCGACCGGCAGAAACTGCGCTTCGTCGATCGCGACGACCTGGGTGTCGTCGCGCAACTCGCGCGCGATCTGCTCCGGCGTGTCGATCGGCACGGCTTCGACGGTCCGCCCGTCGTGGCTCGACACGTGGTAGATCCCGGAGTAGCGCTCGTCGAGATGCGACTTGAAGACCTGCACCCGCTTGCGCGCGATCAGCGCGCGACGCACGCGGCGAATCAGCTCCTCACTCTTCCCGCTGAACATCACACCGCAGACCACCTCGATCCATCCGCGGTTGTCGCCGGGATAGAGATCGCCGATCATGCGTCGTCGCGCCGCGGACGTGAGGGTCCGGCGGCACGCGGCGGACGACGCTCGCTCCCGGCGCGGTCGTACGGCTTCTTGGCACCGCCACGCTCGAATGGCCGCGCCGGACGGTCCGGGCGATCGCCGCGCGGTGCACCGCGCGGCGGTCCGACCCGCGCCGGCCGATCGCCGCGGTCGCCGCGCTCGCCGCGAGCAGGCGCGCCCTGCGGGCGTCCCTCGCGCGGACGATCCACGCGGGCCTGCACGCGACGTCCACGAATCACGCTCCCGGTGAGCTTGCCCGCCGCGAGCTCCGCCACCGACGCGGCCACCTCGACGAGCGAATGCGTGTCGCGCACCTCGATCTTCCCGATCTGCGAGCCTGGCAGGCCCGCCGAGGTGGAGACTGCGGTCGCGAGCTCCTGCGGCCGCACGCCGTCGCGCTCCCCGACGTTGACGAACAACGCCGTCATCGCTGGGCGCTGCGCGGCAAGGGCCGCGGGGCGCGCGGGACGCTGCTGCTCGAGCAGCCGGAGCGCCGCCGCCGCGATCTCGATGCCGTCGAACTCCTCGAGCAGGGGCTCGAGGGCGAGCACTTCGCGCCGCACTTCGCCGCTCGTGAGAACCTCGCGCAGCGATGCGCGTAGCGCGGCGTCTTTCCCGCGCGCGCGTTCGGCGGCGTCCACGAGGGCGATCGGACTCACGGCGCCGCCGCCGAGGAGCGCGCGCAGGCTGTCGAGCTGCGACGGCTGCACGACGGCGTACAGCGTCCGTCCACTGCCGGCGAGCGTGCGCATCTCCGCACGCGACGCGGGAAGATCGAGCAGCACGAGCGGCTCGCCGCTTCCCGCCGCGCTCGCGTCGCTGACTACGCGCACCGCGTCACGCGGATAGCCGAGCGCCCGCACCACGCGCGACGCGTCGGAATGCGTACGCTCGTCGCGCGCGTAGAGCACCGCCTGCGGAAGGTCGAGCGCGTCGAGCAGCCGTCGCAGCGCGGAGGCGCGCCCCGCGGGCGTCGCGGCGACGTACTCCGCCGACAGCGGCGCTTCCGCGTCGGCGGCGGCGGGCTCCGCCTCTCGGCGTGCACGCCGCGCGTAGCGCTCGATGAGCGCCTCGTACGCGGGCGTGATCTCGCCGGCGAAGATGATCCGCGCGCCCTCCTTGGGCAGCTCGCCGAACAGCGTCTCGAGCGGCTCGGCTTCCGGCGTGCCGAGCACGGCGTCGAGCCAGGCGAGCGCGACGGCGCGCACACTCTCCGCCTTGAGCGTCGAGCTTCGCAGCAGCGCCGCGAGCTCCGCGGGGGCTCCAACGACGACGTGCGGCGGGGCCGACTTCAGCAGTCGCGCCGCACGCGGGCTGTTCGACACGGCGAGGACGCGAATGTCGCGCACGCCAACTGCTCCGACCAGCGCATCCGCAGCGGCGGCGGCGCTCTCCGCATCGCTGGTGACGACGAGGACCTGCGGCTCGCTTCGCGCGAGGTCGATGCGGTCGACGACGGGTCCGAGTACGCGCGCGAGCGCTCCCCAATCGAGGGGCAGGGCATGCACGGCGTTCTGGCCGCGGGTGATTCCGGTCGACTCCTTCGCTTCTCCTTCCACGGCTGTTGCTCCGGTCGAGTGCGCTGTGCGCGCCGCTGAATTGTCAAATGGGATGCGAAAGGTAGCCGCCTCCCACCAGCGAATCCAAATTGCGCGGCCTCCGCCAGGACGACTTGCCCCTGTTTGCCGTGAGGGGCTGACGGTATATCTCTCGCGTACGAGTACGGACGTACTGTTCGGGCGCTCCCGGGTGCATGAAAACGGCGACACGTCACGTCGCCGTTGTTGCACATTCGGGCAACAGCCGACCGGAGGAGAATCGTGACCGTCGCCGTACAGCTCGAACCAGCCGCCAGCGTTCCGTCCGTCGAATATCGCTGGGACGCAGACACCGAGATCCTCACTGCTCGCCTGCGCGGGACGAGTGGCCGCACCGGCATGTCGGGGTCGGTGGAGCTGGAAGGCTCGGACGGCTCGTGGCTCATCCTCGACGTCGCGTCGGGATGCATCGACGGCGTGGAGGTCGCGGTCTGGCCCGACGTGCACAAGCGGCGCGGCCTCGCTCCGCCGGCGGCGGAAGACGCACGCGTCGTCGTACCGGCCAACGGCGATGGCGGCGAGATCGCCGCGGTCGAAGTGGAGACGCGAATGCTCGCCGAAGCCGACGACACGCAGCGCGTGATTCACTTCCGGCTCGGCGCACCGCGGCCCGTGAAGACCGTGCGCCTCGGCGACGACCTGCTGCTCGACGTCGATCCGCAGAGCCGGATCGCCGGTCTCTGGCTGCTCAACGTGCCGCCCTCTCCCACGCCTCTCACGTGATCACGACCATCGTGCTCATTCGCGCCGAGCCGGCATCTGTGCCGGAAACGGCGCAGCGACTCGCCGAGATCGACGGTGTCACCGAGGTCTATTCCGTGAGCGGCGACTGGGATCTCGTCGCGATCGTGCGAGTGCCCGAGTACGATCAGATCGCGCGCGTCGTGACGGAGGTTTTCCCCACCGTGCCCGGGCTTCAGCGCACGCAGACGCTCACGGCGTTTCGCGCCTACGCCAAGAAGGACCTGCAGCAGGCCTGGGACATCGGCGTGGAGTGAACGGCGCGCGACGCGCCGTTCACCTCACGCTTTCTTCTTCGGATCGGCGCACCAGCTGGTCTCGCCGCGCGCCATCTCGACCCACTTGCCGTCGACGAAGTGGAGGAAGAGCAGGAAGCTCTGGCCGCCGTTCGCCCACCCTTCGAGGAGCAGCTCGTCCACGCCGTCGCCGGTGATGTCCGCGTGGTCGATGAGGCGGCGGAACTCCGGCAGCGAGTCGCCCGCCACGTGCACGAAGGTCGCCGTGTAGCCGTGCGCGGTGGAATCGGCCAGCAGGAAGAGATGGCGGGGATGGCCGTGGATTCCCCCGCCGCGCTCCATGTACGACGCGACCAGCGTGGGCGCGTTGGTGGCGCCGGTGGCGATCGCGGAGACGGCGAGATCGAGCTCCGCGCGGGCGTTCTTCGTCAGCCCTTCCTGCTGCGCGACGTGATTGGCGATCGCGCGCGCCGTGTCGAGCACGCTCGGCGGGATCGGCGCGCGCATGCCCGGCGCGGCGAGCGGCTCGCTCGTGGCGATGCGCTCGAGCATGACCTCCTGCGTCTCCGACGGCCGCGGCGCGAGGGCGGCGAGCGGCTTGGGCGAGCGGCAGCGGGGCAGCTTGTACAGCGGGCCGGAATCGTTCCACATCCCGCGCCGGATCGTCGCCTCGCCATCGGGCTTGCCGTCGCGGTAGATGGAGAGGGGCGTGCCCGGGCGGAAATACAGATGATCGAAGTCCCGCCAGCCGTTGGCGTCCAGCGTGACGGGTGTAACCCGCCCCTGAATGCTCGTCGCGACGGGGAGCAGGCGCGGGTCGCCCCGGTCCCCGAACAGCAGGAACACCACGTTCGGCTTGCGGCCGATGTCGGTCTGGGGGACCTCCACCTCGGCCGACTCGACCTTCTTGTCACAGCCTGCCGTGGCGGTTAGGATGCTGGCCATTGCCGCGACCCCGAAGATCGCCCGTAGCCGCCCCTGAGCGAGGGTGAGGACACGTTCGCCGAGCAGGTCTCGCGGAGTGGGGAAGATCGGGTGCATTCGAGTTCTGGAGGCGACCCAGCTATGGACGTGCGCACGGTGAGGCGGCAGCTCGCGGCGCTGCTGCCGGAGGCACGACCGACGGGTGAAGGCGAGGGCACGCTCGAAGTGCTCGCGACCTCATCTGTAGACGCCCCCCGACTGATAAGCGCAACCGTTCTGGAGGGGTCGGGGCCGTTGAAAGCCCGAAGGGTTTTCGGGGGTCCCGCGCCCGCGTTCCGCGCGTTTCTCGACGGCACCCAGCGGAGCCAGGTCGCCGCGCACCTTCACGGCATCCCGATCGTCGTCGGCACCGCGGCAGCGGTGATCCGCGATCGGCGGAACCGGCGCATGCACACCTGGTCCCCTCCGCTCGTCGAGACACGCCTCTACGCCCCGCGCGACCTGGTCGGAGAGCGGGCCTGGGAGTCCCTGTCGGCGGTCTCGCGCGGCCGGCTGGTCGACACGACGGACCGGGAGCACGACGCCGGCGCGCACCCGTTCACGCTCAAGGACGCCGCCTACCACGGTGTGCAGGCCCACCGTGAAGACCTCGAGCGGCGTCTCGCCGAGCGGTGGTGTACGGTGGAGAACGAGCGACTGTTCATCGACGGCGGGATCAGCGGCAGCGAGGCGGTCGCCGTGTCGTCATGCACGGTGGGCGTCGTGAAATCGCACCGGACGCTCTACGCCGAAGGGCCGGCGCTGGCCGTCGTGCTTGGCCTCGGCCACCACGAGCGCTCGAGCGTGTTCGTGATCAACGAGAAGGCCTCGCGTCGCACCAGGGTGGCGAGTTGGTATCTCCGGCTGCGCGACCCGTCGGGCCACGATCCGATGTGGGGACTGGTCCGCGTCGAGATCGCCTACCCCGAGCCGCAGGAGCTGCATGCCATCGGCGATCGGGCGGACGAAGTCTCGCGCTGGATCCTGGCCGAAGCGTCGCCGCTCTCCCTTCCGGACGCGCGCTGGGACAAGATGGTGTACGGCATCCGCGACTGTGAGGAATTCCTCCGCGCCGTCGCGGGCTGAACGCAGCCATCCGCTTCCGTCGTCCCGCAGGTTCGCATCCCCGCATCCCCACATCCCCGCATGTCCTCGATTCTGGGTCGAGTCGTCGCCACCGAGCGACGCCCGAACACTCCCCACGAGTTCCATTTCTGGACCGCGCTCGATTCGCCGGTTGGGATCGGGACGATCGTGCGCGTCGACGGACGAGATGCGGTGAACGGCGTCGTGCCGCACGTGTACGGCATCGTGACGGAAGGGTTCAGCTGGACCGATCTCGCGTCGCCTCTGCACGACGTGATGGGATTCGACGGGATGCCCGATGCCGAATCCCTCCACCAGACCAGTCGGGCGGAGATCCGGCTCTACACCGCGGCCGTGCTGCGCCACGTGCCGGAGGAGCCGCTCCAGCCGGTGCCGATGGGCACCGTCTTTCTCGCGGACGAGTCGGACGTGGCGATCGCGCTCCGCATGGACGGCTACCTGAAGCCGGGGGCGCGCACGGGAATCCCCATCGGGGTCTATCGGGCCGGCGGCACCGACGCGGCGATCTATCTCGACGCGGACTTCCTCATCGGGCCCGAGGCGGCGCACCTGAACATCAGCGGCGTCTCCGGGCTGGCGACGAAGACGAGCGCGGTGGAGTGGCTGCTCAAGTCGATCTTCACCCACTTCCCGGCGCAGAAGGGGAGCGTTGCCGCGGTCTGCTTCAACGTGAAGGGGCCGGACCTCTGCTACCTCGATCAGCCGGGGGACATCGACGAAGCGGACCGTACGCTCTACGAGAAGTGTGGCGTCGCTCCCGAGCCGTTCGGCGACGTCCAGTACTTCGCGCCGTACAAGTCGGATGGCGTGTCGCTCAACACGCTGCGCTCGAACGAGTCACTGCTCGACAACGTGACGGCGCTCACGTGGGGGCTGCGCGAGGTGCTCCAGTACGCCGAGGTGCTGATCAACAAGGATGACGTCGACGCGAAGGCGGACGCGCTGATCGACTTCATCAAGGAGAACGTCCTCGACAAGAAGTTCGTCGACCCGATGCTCGAGCGGACGCACTCGGTCACGTCGTTCG
>JAEKKK010000151.1 GCA_019510405.1 Gemmatimonadota bacterium
GGCACGGAGCGCGCTCGCGAATGCGTCGCCATCCGACGCGTAGACGAGACCCGGGCGCAGCGAGTCCATGAGATAGCGCAGCGTGCCGAACTCGCGGGCAATCAGCGAGTAGGCGGGCGCGATCGGCGCGTACGGGATGCCGGCGTACATCGCCGCGAGGGCGAGCAGGCCGTGCTCGATGCCGTTGCCGGAAAGAATGACGATCGGGCGCTCGGCCGAGAGCCCCCGGTCGAGCAACGCCTGGGCGATGCGCCGCGTGCGGGCGAGCGCGTCGGCATAGGTGAGCGTGCGCCATGCGCCGTCGGGCCCGCGCTGCGCGAGGAACGTTCGATCAGGCGCGTGGGTCGCCCAGTGCTCGAGCCGCTCGGTGAGCTTGCCTGCGTACGCGCCGAGCGCGTGCGGCGAGCGCACGTACGTCGTCCCGTCGGCGCGGTGCTCCACCACGGCGTCGAGTGGGCCGAGTCGAGCATGCCGGACGGGGGACGTCGTCATGGCTCGGTGACGTAGGGACCAGTGACGCGCGCCAAGGGGTCAGACACCTGCGGTATCCGACCCCAAGGCGTCGAGCTCGCGGAAGGTGCGGCCCTCACGCGCGAGCCGCGCGAGGAGTGGCGCCGGTTCCCACCGCGGGCCGAGCTCGCGATGGAACGTCGCGATGCGATCGTGGATCCGGCGCAGCCCGACGCGATCGGCGTAGAACATCGGGCCGCCGCGCCAGCCGGGGAATCCGTAACCGTTCGCGTAGACGACGTCGATGTCCGACGCGCGCAGTGCGCCACCGTCCTCGAGGACCCGCGCCCCTTCATTGATCAACGCGTAGATCGCGCGCTCGACGATCTCGTCGTCGGAGATGTCGCGCCGCGCGATCCCGGCGCCGGTCGCGGTGCGCGCGATGAGGTCGAGCACCTCGGGGTCGGGGATCGGCGTGCGTCCACCGCCGACGTCGGGGGAATAGCGGAACCAGCCGCTCCCCGTCTTCTGCCCGTAGCGCCCCATCGCATAGAGCTGGTCGGCGACGAGCGGCCGCCGTTGCGACGGATCGCTGAAGTGGCCGAGCTCCTGGCGCACGCGCCACGCGACGTCGAGCCCCGCCATGTCGTCGACGGCGAACATTCCCATCGCCATCCCCCAGCGCGTCAGCACGCGATCCACCTGCTCCGGCGTCGCCCCCTCCTCGACGAGGAACTGCGTCTCGTACATGTAGGGGAACATCATCCGGTTCCCGACGAACCCCGGCAGGTTGCGCACGACGACGCCGATCTTGCCGAGCCGCTTCGCGAGTCCGAGGGCCGAAGCGACGACTTCGGGCGACGTCGCCGCGCCGCGCACGATCTCGAGCAGGCGCATCACGTTCGCCGGGCTGAAGAAGTGCAGCCCGACGACGCGCTCCGGCCGCGACGTGACCGCCGCGATCGCGTCGATGTCGAGGGTGGAGGTGTTCGTCGCCAGCACGCAGTCCGGTTTCGTCACACGATCGAGCTCGGCGAAGATCGTCCGCTTGAGCTCCATGCTCTCGAACACCGCTTCGATGACGAGATCGGCGTCGCCGAAGCCGTCTGTGCCGACCTGTGGCTGGATGCGCGCGAGCCGTTCCGCCATCACCGCGTCCGTCATCCGTCCTCGCTTCACCGACGCGGCATAGTTGCGGCGCACGGACTCCATCCCTTTCTCCAGCGCGGCGGAGGTCGCGTCGCGCAGGAGCACGGAGATCCCCGCGTTCGCGCACGCCATGGCGATCCCGCCCCCCATCGTGCCCGCGCCGACGATCGCGACGCGGTTCACGGTCATCGCCGGCGTCTCGCGCGTCACGTCGGGGATCTTCGTCGCGGCACGCTCGGCGAGGAACAGGTGCAGGAGCGCCTTGCACGGCTCCGACCGCACGCTCTCGGCGGACAGCTCGCGCTCGCGCCGGATGCCCGATTCGAAAGGCAGGGTGGCCGCCGCTTCGACCGCGTCGACGAACAGCGCGGCGGCGGGGATGTGCGGCTTCGTCCTGCGCGCCGTCTCGCGCGCCGCGGCGAAGAGCGGCGCGTTCTGCTCCGGGGTGCCGAGCTTGTCGGCGCGATCGCGCGTGCGTGGATGATGCGCACCGCGCGCGAGTTGCTCGCGCGCGAACGCCGTCGCGGCGGTGAGAAGGTCGTCGCCGGCTACCATATGATCGATGAGACCCGACGCCAACGCGTCGGGCGCGGCGATCGGTCGCCCGGTGAGCCCCATGTCGAGCGCCTTCTCCACGCCGACGAGCCGCGGGAGCCGCTGCGTCCCTTCGGCGCCCGGGATGATACCGAGCGTCACCTCGGGGAGGCCGAGTCGCGCACTCTCCACCGCGACGCGATAGTGACACGCCATCGCCAGCTCGAGGCCGCCGCCGAGTGCGGTGCCGTGAATCGCGGCGACGATCGGCTTCGGAAAATCCTCCACCTGCGCGAGCAGCGGATGCATGTCGGGGCCGATGCCGTCGCTCCACGCGGCGCGCTCCAGCTCACCGATGTCCGCGCCCGCGACGAACGTACGCCCCGCACAGACGAGAACGACCGCGCGCACGGCGTCGTCGGCCGCCACGCGAGCGAGCGCCGGCGCGAGCGCCTCGCGCACGCCGCGGTCGAGCGCGTTCACCGGCGGGTTGTCGATGCGCACCACGGCGACGTCGCCGTCGCTGCCAACGGTCACGACATCGCTCACGGTTGTACGCTCCGGAAGAGCAGCGGGGCGAAGTCGCGGAGGTAGTCGCGCCAGTTCGACCAACTGTGGCCGCCCGGCGTCTCCTTCCACTGTACGGTCATGCCGTGTCGCTTCAGCATCGCGATGACCTTCTCCGACTGCGGCTTGGCGATGTCCGTCGCGCCGTGCGCCATCCAGAACAGCCGCGGCGGCGACTTCGTCTGCTCGAGTGACGAGCCCTAACGCGTGTCGAACGCCTGCAGGTCGGCCGGGAACCAGCCGGAGCTGAACACGCCGAGCCAGCGGAACTTGTCGAGGTTGGTGAGCCCGATGTTGAGCGTCTGGATCCCACCCATCGACAGTCCGGCGAGTGCCCGCGAGTCCGGCGAGCGCGAGACCTTGTAGTTGCGCTCGACGTACGGGATGATCACGTCGAGCAGGTCGCTCGTGAACGGATCCTTCGACGGGTCGCTCGTCATCGGCGCACTCTTCTGCCCGACGCCGCCGGCGGGCATCACGACGATCATCGGCTTCGCCTTCCCGGCGGCGATGAGGTTGTCGAGGATGAACCCGGCGCGTCCGACGGCGCTCCACGACTGGTCGGCCTCGCCGCCGCCGTGAATGAGATACAGAACCGGATACGCCTTACCGCTGTTGTAGTCCGGCGGCGTGTAGACGTGCATGCGCCGCGCGCCGAGCGAGGGGGAATGGTAGCGCACGACGGCGACCGCGCCGTGTGGCACGTTGCGCTCGGCCTGGAAGTCGTCGCCGGTCGGCGAGACCTCGACGAGACTGTTCAGCGACGATTGGGAGAACGACGTCGAGAGATTCTTCGGGTCGATCGTCGCGACGCCGTCGACGACGAACGTGTACTGGTACGCGCCCGGTGGCAGGGGCGCCGAGACCCCCGTCCACACGCCGCGCGCATCGCGCGTCAGGGGGAGCGGCTGCGAGAAGCTCGGCGCGACGTCGCCCCGCGCGACGACCTCGCTCGCCTTCGGCGCGTAGATGCGGAGCGTGACGCGCCCGTCACTCGAGACTTCCGGCGAGACGAGTGAGTCGTTCGGCGTCGGCTGCCGGCGTGGCATGGGCGGCGCCGGGGGCGCACTGTCCGCTCGCGCCGGCGTCTGGGCTGCGGCCCCCGAGGCGAGGATGGCGAGCGCGCCGAGGATGCACGCCGACGAGAGGCCGGACCGGAGTACTGTCATTGCTTTTCGCGGCGATGGAACTGCAGTCACGCGGGATCTCCGAGATGCAGGCGGAAGAAGTGCTCGATCGTGTCGAAGCTCAGCGGCGGCCCGTCCGTCACACGCTCTGCTTCGCCGCCGCGCGCATGGTGCACCTCGACGGCGCGCGGTGGGCCGGCGTCGAAGTCGTCGCGCTCCATGAAGCCGTGGCCGAACCCGTGCACGAGGTAGAGGGTGACGTCGTTGCCGCAGCGTGCGAGCGCTTCGTACAATTGCTCGCTCTGCGCCGCGGGGATCGCGCTGTCGCCCGTGCCGTGCACGATGAGCGTCGGCGGCACGTGTGACCGCACGTGCGCGATCGGGCTCGCGGCGCGGGCGAGGTCGGGGCGGTCGCTCACCGAGGCGCCGATGAGGAGCGACTCGTACGAGCGGGCGTCGGTGATGCGCGCGCCGGCCGGCAGCGTGAACGCCGCGGGATCGTCGATCGCCACCGCACCGCGCTCGCGCTGCGCGTCCATCGTGAGGAAGTCCATCGGCGCGTAGCCGATCGCCAGCGCCTGGACGTCGACCGGAACGTCCGCGTGCCCGTCATCGTGCGCGTGCACTTCGTCATCGACGCGTGCGCCGAACGCGGCGAGTGCGGCGAGATGTCCGCCGGCCGACGCGCCCCACAGTCCGACGCGTCGGGCGTCGATGCCGAACCGCTCCGCGTTGATGCGGAGCCAACGAAGCGCCGCGCGCACGTCGTGCAATTGTGCGGGGAAGACGGCTTCTCGGCTCAGCCGGTAGTCGATGCTCGCCATCGCGAAGCCGTGCGCGGCGAAGTGGCGCGACAGATCGGGGGCGCGCTTCCGGTTGCCGACGCGCCATCCGCCCGAGTGCAGCCAGACGACGAGCGGTGACGGCGCAGTACGGTCGCGCGGCAGGTAGAGGTCGACGTGCAGCGGTCGCCCGCTCGCGTGCGCGTACACGTGATCGAGGGACGCTTCAGCGATGCGGGGATGCGGAGATGCGGAGATGCGGGGATGCGGCACGGCCTCTATGGTCGGCAGACGAAGCTCGCGGCGTCCTCGACGCTGCCCGATCCGGCGTAGCGCGCCACCGTCGGATACGGACAGAGCGGGCGCGTGCGAGCGGGCCACGGCGTGGACGTGCCCGCGCGTGCGAGGATACGGTCGGGCGCCGCGCCCTTTTCCACCCAGTCCACGATCGCGGTGAGGCAGTCGTACTGGTCGGTCGCCGGACCACCGCCGCAGTGCGCCATCCCCGGCACGGGGAAGACGCGCACGAACTCCGCCGCGTGTCCGCCGGACGCGGCGTTCACTGCATCCCACCAGCGCATCGTGTCGTGGGCCGAGAAGACGGGATCGCTCATTCCGTGGGGAACGATCAGGCGCCCGCTGCGCCGGCGGAAGGCGGAGAGATCGGTCGACTTCGCCCCCATCATCTCCCAGCTCGATTCGGTGAACGCGCCCGACCGCGCGAAGATCTTCGGCGCGTCGCGGTCCATGTCGAAGCCGACGAGGTAGGCGAGCAACGCGCGCGGCTCGTTGGCCACCGGCGTGGGCGGCGTCGTGAACTCGGCCGAGAGCGACGCGCCGCCGAGCACCACATTCAACGTCGGGATCGCGTTCGGGGGATAACCGCCGATCTTCCACATGCGCCAACCCTGATGGTAGCGGCCCCCCGCCTGGCCGCCGATCCCCGCGTCCCAGGCCCAATCGCTGTAGAGCGCCTCGCCGGCGGAATTCTGCGGGCCGCCGAAGACGCGCAGCAGCGTGGCCACCTGATCGTCGGAGAGGCAGCCGGTCGCCTCTCGGCAGGACCGGGCGGTGAGTGCGGGCTGGACTCGCTTCGTGGTGCATGCCTTGTAGTCGGCGACGATTCCGTCGGTGGTGCCGTCGAGCGCATCGCACGCCTCGAGCACGGCGCCGGCGACGATCGCGAGCGCCGAATCGGAGAACGTGCGTCCGAGTGCCGGCACGCCGCTCGAGTCGACGAGCCCCATCCGCTTCGCCAGGTCCGCAAAGGCTCGAGTGTCGTATGCTTCCGCGACCGCCGCTTTCGGGAGCGCGAACCCAGGCGCGGCGGCGACGATGCCGTCGAACAGCTCGGGGAATCGCTGCGCGAAGACCATCCCTTCGCGTCCGCCTTCCGAACAACCGAAAAAGTACGAGTGGTCGGGCGCCCTACCATAGAAGGCCTGGACGATCGCCTTGCCCGTGCGCGCGGTGACGTCGAGCGACGCATAGGCCACGTCGCGTCGTGCCTGCGGATCGTACGCGAAGGCGAGCGCACCCTGCCGCGCCGGGTCGCTGTTCGTGCGATTGTCGTGTCCGGAGTCCTGCGACAGCACGGCGAACCCGCGGTCGAGCGCAGTGGGGACACCGGCGCCGACGGCACCAACTGCGTCTCCGACGACCCCATCGCTCCCCCCGCCGCCCTGGAAGAGGAAGCGTCCGTTCCAGTTCGTGGGGAGCCGCACGTGGAACTTGATCGCGTAACGCTGGCCGTCGACGCCGGTGCGCTCGCGAAGCTGGCCGAGCACCTCGCAGTGATCGGGCATCGGCCGGCTCGCGCTCGGCGGTGCGCCAGGTCCGGCCGGCGGCGCGGCGACGCCGGACCTCAGCGTGGCCGACGTGAGGACGGTGCTCGAGTCGGGCCACGCCGCGCGTGCGCGCGACAAGAGCTCAGCACACCGCTCCTTGGGGTCAGCCACAATGGGGTCAGGCACCAGGTCTGACCCCATGGATGTCTGTCGTCCGAACCCACTTGCCGCGCCGAGCAGGACGAGCGCGAGCATCGACACCGTCTGTCGCATCCGACTCTCCGACGAGGCTGGCTTGTTCCCGAGGAGCGCAAAACAGAATATTGGGCGGACGAACGTGCAAATGCCGTTTCCGCACCGATCCATGCACGACGTGCATGCGTCGACGTTCGTCCCCCTTCTCGCGGACCGGCGCCGAGTCCGCTACCGGTGGAGATAGCCGACGGTGCTGGAGCTCAAGCTGGCCCACTCGTTCGTCGCGGTGGCCGAGGAGCAGCATTTCCTCCGCGCCGCACAGCGACTCCACATAACACAGCCCGCGCTCAGCCGGCAGATCCAGCAGCTCGAGCGCGAGCTCGGCGTGCGACTCCTCACGCGCGTCGGCCGGTCGGCGCGGCTCACGGTGGCGGGGCGCGTCTTCCTCGATCACGCACGACGACTGCTCGCCATGGCCGAGTCGACCGCGATCGCCACCAGGCGCGCAAGCGAGGGGATCGTCGGGCGACTCGTCGTCGGCTTCGTCTCACCGGCGACGTACAGCGTATTGCCGGCAACCTTCCGCGCCTTCCGCGAGCGCGCGCCCGACGTCGCCCTCGAGCTGCGGCAGCTCTCGTCGGGCGCGCAGGCGGAGGCACTGCGGGCGCGCGAGATCGACGTCGGGCTGCTGCACCCGCCGGTCGAAGGGGCGCCGCTGTTCGGGCTCCGGGTGATCGTCGATCAACCGTTCGTCGCGGCACTTCCCGCACGCCATCCGCTGGCGAACGAGAGCTCGATCAGACCGGAGGCGTTGGCGGGCGAGGCCTTCATCATCTTTCCGCGCGCGACGGGGCCTGGCCTGTACGATCGCATCCTGAGTCTCTGCCACGCCGCCGGCTTCAGCCCGCGCGTGGTGCAGGAGGCGGAGCAGATGCAGACGATCGTGAGCCTGGTCGCGGCGGAGATCGGCGTCGCACTCGTGCCGGCCTCGATCGCCCGATCGCTGCGCGACGGGGTGCGGTATCTGGAGCTCGAGGGCACGGACGCGCGTGCGACGCTGTCGGCGTGCTGGCGGTTGGACAACGAGAACCCGGCGGTGGACGCGTTTCTCGAATTGCTGCCGAGTGAGCGCGTGAGGACGTGAGGGCGCGAGTGAACACTGCGTGAGTACGCGCTGCTGACCGCTCCGTGCTCGCCGCTGACCGCTCGCCGCTAGACGGCTCGCCGCTGAACCGCTGCCGGCTCGCCGCTCCGCAAGCGCAGATCCCTCGACTCGCTGCGCTCGCTCGGGATGACAGAGCACTCGCTGCGCTCGCTCGGGACGACAGTCGGTCAGGCCGCTACGGCCAAGGGGTCAGACACCTGCGGTATCTGACCCCAGAATCTGACTCCATCGTCTGACCGCACCCGCATCCCCGCCACAGCTCAGCACGCTGAATGAAACAGACGTAGCGCTCCGCGACACCGCGCACCATCGTTCCGATGGCATGGACACCTCCCCGCGCGACGAAGCGCCTCGACGAGTGCTCGAGCGGATGCGGATGCGGTTGCTCGACCTCACCGCGCGCAATCCGCTCCTCAACTACACCCATCCGCGTGCGAGCTCGCTGCGCATCGTCGATGAAGTGCCGACGGTCGTTCTCGATGCGCTGATCGCCAATCGCACGTATCGCTTCGCGCCGCTCAAGCTCGCCGACGCGCCGGCGCCGATCAACGATCCCGCACCGCGCGGGTTCGTGCGCGCCAACGGGGGACGCAACGGCCGTTCGGCCAACGCGGTCAACACGCCGCCCAACGCGACCACCGCCGCCGTCGCGACGCCGCCTCCAGGCGTGGAGATCCAGCCACCGGTGACGGAGCGCGAGCGGCGTGAGGCAGCCCGTGCGGCGCGCGCACAGCGCGAAGAGCAGATCCGCGCCGGCGCCACCGCGCTCGGCATCGATCCGTCGTACGACCTGCTCGCCGCGCCCGCGTCGGACGCGACGCGCCACGGCGACTCGCGGCTGCAGACGCTCCTCACCCCCGACGAGCTCGAGGCGCGGCTGCAGAAGATGCAGGCGAGCGCCGTCACGGCGATCCAGGAGAGCGGCGCGAACATGCTGCACCTCCTCTTCGGCTTCGTCGAATGGAGCGACGTCGCCGGCGAGAAGACGCGCATGGCGCCGCTCGTGCTGCTGCCGGTCACGATGTCGCGCCTCGCGCTCGATCCGGCGACGCACACGTACCCGTACACGGTCGCCGCGTCCGGCGAGGACTGGAGCACGAACGTCACGCTCCAGGAGATGTGCCGGAAGAGCTTCGGCTTCGCGCTGCCGAGCGTCGAGCCGGAGGAGGATCTCGAGCAGTACTTCTCGCGCGTCGAGGAAGTGCTGCGTGTCGCGGCGCCGCAGTGGACGCTGCGCCGCCAGCTCACCCTCGGCCTCGTCTCGTTCGGCAAGATCCTCATGTGGCGCGACCTCGATCCCGCCACCTGGCCCGTCGACAAGGACATCCTCGGCGTGCCGCTGCTCCGTCAGGTGCTCGGCGACGTGGATCCGGCGAGCGAGCACGAAGAGGACACTCCAGCCGAGCTGCGCGCGACGGAGTACAACATCGACGCGCTCCCCGCCGACCGGCGCCCCGTGCCGCCGATCGTCGTGCCGGCGGACAGCTCCCAGCACAGCGTGCTGGTGGACGTGCAGCGCGGCGAGAATCTCGTCGTGCAGGGACCGCCCGGCACCGGCAAGTCGCAGACGATCACCAACATGATCGCCGACGCGATCGCCCTCGGGAAGAAAGTGTTGTTCGTCGCCGAGAAGAAAGCCGCGCTCGACGTCGTCGCGCGGCGGCTCGAGGACGCGGGTCTCGGTCCGTTCATCCTGCCGCTGCACAGCCACACGAGCAACAAGCGCGAGTTCCTCGACCTGCTCAAGGCGCGCATCGATCTCCCCGCCACCGACGGCGCGGCGAACGAGCTGATGACGGTGGATGGCCTGCTCGCCGAATCGCGCAAGGAGCTCACCGGTCACGTCGAGCGGCTGCATCGTCCCTTCGGATCGCTCGGCCTCACCGCGTTCGACGTCCTCTGGCGTGCGCGCCGGCTCGGCGGCGAGATCCCCGAGCGTGCGGTGGAGACGCTGCGCGACGCCGCGATCGCGAACGCGAAGATGGTCACGCCTTCCGAAGCCGCCAAGCATCGCGCGACGCTGCAGGCGTTCGCGGCCGCGCACGCCGCGGTCGCCGCCGACCTCGGCGCGGACGGCGTGCATCCGTGGCAGGGGATGTCACGCGCCGATCTCTCGTTCGACGCCGCGCAGTCGCTCGTCGCGCTGGCGCGGCTCGCGCGTGAAGCGCTCGAGGGGGCGGAGCGCGCACGGCGCGCGCTCGCGTCGGACGTCCCCAACGTCGCGTGGCCCGACTCGCCGGAGGCGCTGCTCCCGCTGCTCGCGCGCGTGCGGCACGTCGTTCCTCCCGACGCGGACGTCCCCGCCGCGGTGATCGACGCGATTCACGCGCGCGCCGGCGAGTCGGCGACGGAAGCCGCGGTGCAGGCGGCCGACGCGAATCGGCTCGCGTGGAACGCGGTGGAGGGCGCGTGGGGCGAGTCCGGCGCGATCACCCCCGACGCGGCGACGCAGCATACGGCCGCGTTGCGCGACGCGATGAGGATGCTCGGCGACGAAGCGCGGGTCGGCACGGTGCGGGAAGCGGTCGGACTCCTCTCCGAGGTGCTCGACCATCTGCTGGCGGTGCAGGCGGTGGCGACGCGCATCGCCGCGGCACTCGGCGTGACGCACGAGCTTCCCGTCGGCGTCGCGCTCGGACTCGTCTCCGTGGCGATGGCGGTGGAGCGGCTGCCGAACGGCGCGCTCTCGCTGCGGAACGTCGCGCTGCAGGCACCGAACGCGGCGGACCGGGTGGCGTCGCTGAGCCAGCGTGCGGCGGAGCTGACGCGAATCCGTGCGCTGCGCGACGCGCGCTTCAATCCCGAGATGCGTCCGTCGCTGGCCGAGCTGCGCCGGATCGCGACCGCGCTCGCCGAGGCGCCGCGCTTCATGCCTGGCGTGTTCTCGGGGAGCTATCGCGACGCCGTCGCGGCGTACCGCCGCATGAGCGGCGGGCGTCAGGCGGATCGCGCGACGATGATGGCCGACGTCGAGTCGCTCGTCCGGTTCCAGAGCGACTACCAGGTGTTCATGTCCGACCCGAACCTGGAGACCTACTTCGGTTCGGCGGCGCGCGGCGTCGACACGCCGTTCGAGTCCGGCATGGCGGTGCTCGACTGGGCGCGCCACGCGACGGTGATGTTCCGCGGCACGAGCCGGGCGAGCCAGGCGCTGACCGACGCCGTGTGGAACGCCAGTCCGCAGGCGTGGCGGGAGGCGAGCGAGCTCGCGCTCACCAATCCGGAAGGTCGCCACGCCGCGACGGTGCTCGGCGACGATCTCTCCGCCGTCGTCCGGTTCAAGCCGGGCGACATCGCGCTGTGGGATCCGCTTCCCTTCCAGATCATCGAGGACCAGCTGCATCGCTGGCGCGACATCGCGCTCGGCGGCGTGCGCGCCGCGACGAGCGCCGGCGCTGCGCCGACGGATTCGCTGGCGTCGCTTTCGGCGCGCCTCACGGCATTGCGCCGCGCCTGGGAGACCGACGCGGCGCTCGCGAGCCACGCCGAGACCTTCCGCCAGCTCGGCATCGAAAGCTTGAACCGGGGTCAGACCCCGGGGGCGAAGCCCACGAGCTCTGACCC
>JAEKKK010000152.1 GCA_019510405.1 Gemmatimonadota bacterium
GCTGCATGCGCCGCCTTCGCGGCCGGCCGAACGACGACGTCCGGAGAGGGCGATGCCTTGATCTGCTGCATGACGGGACACCTCGCGTCGAGGGAGATCGGTCGGGGAATCAGCACTACCGGATCGCCCCGCGGAAGAGTTTCACCGCCCGCCGGCGTCCCCTCCCATCATCATCCCGTCGTGCTCGCCATGGGTCATCCCGTCGTGCATGTCGTGGCCAGCATGGTCGTCCCCCCAGATGACGGCGGGGTCGGACGAGGTCATCACGTTGGCGTGCACCATCCAGCCGAGTGGGTCGGCGAAGAAGTTTCCCCCGACGGCCTCGCAGGCGGCCTTCGTCGCGATCGGGCTCTCCGGACCGAAGACGGGCGCACCATTCGCCCGCTCGAGCCAGCGCGCGCCCTGGCCGCGCGGCGGCACGCACCAGTTCACGTGCTTGTGCCAGCGGGCCATGGAGAGCGGGACGCGCTGATCGAGCTTGTCGGCGCTCCACCGCTTCGGCGCGGTGTACATCCCGCCGACGAGATGGAGGCCCCCGTCGGCGCCCTTCGTATAGAGGAGCGACGTCGGCTTCGCCGGATCGAACCGGAAGGCCTCCTGCACCGCGTTCCACCCGCGCGTGAAGTGGTAGACGCGCTGGTTCTTGATCTGCGGCGCGAACATCCGGTAGCCGTCGGCCACCGCAACCGTGGTGTCGGCGTACTTCGCGATCGACGCACGCAGGGTGGCCGCGATGGCGGCCGCGCGCGCGCTGTCCCCCGGTGCAACGGCACGCGTCGGCGTCATGAGCATGTGGAGCGCCTCGTTCCCGCTCGCGCCGGCATGCGTCGCGCCGGCATGCGTCGCGCCGGTGTGCGTCGCGCCGGCATGCTCGGCGTGGGCGTCCTGAGCCCGGGCGACACCGGCCGCCGCGAGGCCGAGTGCGGTGAGGGCGACGACCGATGCGAGCGCGGCGCGCCTAACGGTTCGGCGGCTCGGTGCGTTGGTGTGCAGCGAGGTGACGAGCGACATGACGCCTCCTGGATGAACCCTGTACCTTCCACAGGCAACCCCGCCCTGGCACTTCCAGCGCTGTTCGCGGGTGGCGTGCTGACCAGCCTGACGCCGTGCGTCTATCCGATGATCCCGATCACCGCGGCGATCGTCGGAGGACAGTCGGCCGGGGATCGCACGGGCTCGAAGCTGCGACCCGTCCTCCTGACCTTCACCTACGTCCTCGGCCTCGCGCTGGTTTACTCGGCGCTCGGCGTCTTTGCCGGCCTGACCGGGACGCTGTTCGGGAGCGTGAGCACCAACCCGTGGCTGTACTTCGTCATGGCCAACGTCCTCCTCCTCGCCGCACTAGGAATGCTGGACGTGATACCGATCCGGCTTCCGGCGGGTATCACGCAGCGGGCCGCCACGATGGGGACGGCAGGACGCTTCTCCGGCGCCTTCGCCATGGGGGCGATGTCCGGGCTGGTCGCCGCCCCCTGCTCCGCGCCGGTAATGGCGGCGGTGCTCACCTGGGTGACGGTGACGAAGAGCGCGGGACTCGGCTTCCTCTATCTCCTGACCTTCTCTCTGGGGATGTCGACGCTGCTGGTGGTCGTAGGGCTCTCGAGTGGCTCGCTGGCGCGATTACCGCGCGCTGGTGCGTGGATGGTGACGGTGAAAAAGATCTTCGCGATCGTGATGATCGGCGCGGCGGAATATTATCTGATCAAGATGGGTCAACTACTGATATGACGAGACGGCGATTGATTCGCGCGATGGTGGCCCTCCTCGCCCTCACGGTGGGGGGTGGGATGTGGCAGGTGGCCTCGGCGCAGGACGGTGGGCTGGACCTCGGGACGGTGGCGCCCGGCGCGGCCGTCCAGACGCTCGACGGCAAGCCGGTCGACCTCGCGACGGTGATCGGGAAGGGCCAGCCGGCGCTGGTCGAGTTCTGGGCCACCTGGTGCGAGAACTGTGAGCACCTCCTCCCGACCCTCAAGGCCGTGGAGACCAAGTACCGCGGCAAGGTGAAGTTCGTCGGCGTCTCGGTCTCGGTGAACCAGAGCGTCAACCGGGTGAAGCTCCACGTCGCCAAGTACGGCGTGCCTGGCGTGCAGCTCTGGGACGCCAAGGGCGACGCGACCGGCAAATGGGACGTGCCGGCTACTTCTTATGTCGTGGTGCTCGACAAGGCCGGCAAGGTGGTGTACACCGGCGTCGGCGGGACGCAGGACCTGGACGCGGCGATCCGGAAGGCAATGCAGGGGTGAGTCGAATGACGGGCGCATGCCCCCCGACGCGCGTCAGGGGAGCACCTTGGCGCCGTCGCGCGGAGTGAACAGCAGCGTGCGGCGTTGGCCGTCGTAGCTCGCCTGCACCACGTTCACCTGGTCGGCGAACATCTCGGTGAGCAGCCCGTTGCTCAGGCTCGAACCGGCGAGAGAGCCGGCCACCGTGCCACGCAGGCACACGAACAGCGCCTTCCCCTCGCGGCGTAGCCCACACCAGCGCATCGGTACGCGGCCGCCGTGTGCGGCGACGCCGAACCGGGCGGTCACGTAGCGCAGGATCGCCGTGTCGCTGGGGATGACCACGTCGGCGCGGCGCGGAACGGCCGGCATCACGGCGGCGGAGAAATCGTCGGCGAAGGCGCGGATCGTGACGGTCAGCGCATGCGTGCCGGGGTCGTACGACAGATCCGTCATCGTCGTGTGCAGCGGATGCGCGTCGACTGGCTCCGGTGAAACGGCGCCGGCCAGCAGACAGGCGGCAACGAGCTTGAGGGCGAGCACGAGGCGGCGCGCTACCATGGCCGGCGCTCCACGGCCCACACCGCCGCCACGAGCCCGATCATGAGCGACAGGCCGACCACCCGCACCTGAAGCACCGGTATGCTGGGTCGCAAACGCAAGCCGTGCTGCGCGCGTCGGATGGCCGCGTCCACCACGACCAGCGCGACGCCGATCGCCGTGAGCACGACGATCTGCCCCGCCTCGATCCCGACGTTGAATCCGAGCAGCGGGACGGCGATGCGTTCGACGAAGAGGCTCTTGAGGTAGCCGGCGAAGCCGGCGCCGTGCACCAGACCGAACGCGCCGGCGAGCAGGGGGCGGATGCGCCGAGCGACCGACGCGCGGTCGCGATTGCGCGCCACGAGGTTCTCCATCGCCGCGGCGACGATCGTCAGCGGGATGAGGAACTCGACGATCGGCTCGCGAATGGCCACGGTGTCCGTGACCGCGAGCGCCAGCGTCACCGAGTGCCCGACCGTGAAGGCGGAGATCACCCAGAGCGCATCGCGCCAGTCGCTCGCGCGGTAGATCACCGCGAGCGCGACGAGAAACAGGATGTGGTCCAGCGCGCCGGCGGTGACGATGTGGCCGAAGCCGAGCTGGAAGAAGGCGATGAACTCGGACATGTCGCGACCTCAGTTGGTGGCCGTGGGGCGGAGCGAATCGAGCGCGGCGCGGGCGATCGCCGGCGCCGCGTAGTCGAACGACGGCGCGATGGCGAGCGCGCGGCGCAGGTAGTCGCGCGCTCCTGGGTCCCCTGAGCGAGCGCCGCGGCCATCGGGGCGCGGGCGTCGCGCGCGCGACCGCTCTTGTAGAGCGCCCAGGCGAGCAGATCGTAGCCCTGCACGTCGCGCCGTCCGCCCCGAAGCTCCGCCTCGGCGGCGTCCAGCACCTCGGGAATGCGGCGTCCATGATCGAGCAGGAAGAGACTCCACGCGCGGTGGTACGTGCCGGGCTGCCGGCCGACGGCCACCTCCATCGCCGCGACGTACTCCGCCGCCGTCGCGGAGTCGCCGAGCGCGGCGTACGCATCGCTCATGACGCCGAGCGTCGCCGGATCGGGCAGGATGGCGATGGTGCTGTCACCGAAGGCGACCGCAGCGCGCCAGTCGTGGTGCGCGGCCGCGAGACGGGTCATCGCGGCGAGCAGCCGCGGGTCGTTCGGGTGCACGGCCAGTCCCTCGCGCAGCGTGCGCTCGGCGCCGCGGTCGCGCCCCTGGCGAAAGAACAGATCCGCGAGACGCAGATGGAACCAGGCGAGCTGCTCGCGCGGCATGTTGGGCTCCTGCTGTGCCGCGGCCAGCGCGTCGCTCAGGATCCGGCGCGCGCTCACGGTGTCACCACGGATCTCGGCCCACCGCGCGAGGCGCGGGGCCACCGCGAGCGAGCGGCGGGCGCGCGAGTCGATAGCGTCGAACGCCGTGCGGGCGCAGTCGTAGTCGCCGAGCTCGAGACAGGTCTCGCCGAGGATGGCGTGGTAGGCGTTCACCCACGGCTCGTCGGCCACGAGCTGGCGCGCGGCATCCCGCGCCTCGGCGAAGCGATGCTGCGAGAGCAGCGCGGAAGTCAGCGCCGCGGAGGCGTCGCCATTGTTCCGGCGTCGCAGGGCGAGGGCGGTGCGGGCGCTGCGCTCGGCGTGCAGGTAGTCCTGCTCGTCGCCGGTATCGCGGGCGCGCTGGAGATACAGGGCGGCGAGGCGCGCGTGGTCCAGGGCACTCGCCGGGTCCTCGGCTACGCGCGTCTCGAAGAACGCGAGGTCGGCGTCGCGCACCTCGCGCTCCGCGCGTGCGGCGGTGGACGCGGCTCGGACCGACACCAGCTCGGCGGCGGCGAGGCGGCGCACGTTCCACCAGGTGCCTCCGACGGCCGCGAGGGCGGCGACGATCACGGCGACGGTCCAGCGACGGAGCAGCATGGGAGAATGCCTGCGTGAGTGGTTGCGTGGTCGCGCCGCTGGTGAGCGCGAGTCGAGGGCTCACCAGCGGCGTTGCGCGTCAGAGCGTCGGCGCGGCCAGGTACGGGAAGGTGCTGGAGAACGGTTTGTCGTTCGCGTTCACGTTGTCCGTGCAGAGCGGAAGCGCGCCTGGGGCGCAGCTCGCGCCGTCGGGACTCAGCAGGCTGCTGAAGATCGCGTACAGCCCGATGTCGACGACGTCGTCCGTGAGCTTGCGGCCGCCGTAGCCGTTGGCGAGCGCCCAGGAAAGCCACCCCGCGGTGGACGCCGGCTTGGACGAGTCGACGATGAGCATGTCCGGATGGAGCACGCCGCCGACGACCGAGGCATACGCGGCGGGACGGCCGGCGACGTTCACGATGAAGCTCTCCGTCTCGGGACGGTACGTCGCACTCGCGTAGGGCATCGTGCGGTTGTAGGCGTCGTGGTTCGCCTTCACGATGGTGACCTCGGAGACGAGCGGATTGCCGAGAAACTCGACCTGGTCGTAGACCATCTTCGTCTGGGCGCTGGAGCGGTCGAAGCTCGGATCGCCGGCCGCCGTCGGCGTGTTGTCGCTGCAGCCGGTCGCGAGCGCCAGCGCGACGAGCGCGCTCCCCGCCAGCCGTGTCGCATTCCACGTCTTCATGGTGTTCCTCAGCCTGGGTTGATTGATGAGATGAGACATGCTCAGTGGCTCGTGCGCGGACGGCTGGTCGTTCCCCAGAGGCCGAACTTCGGGTGCGCGCCGTGGTCCGTGAGCAGGGCGAGCGGCAGCTCGACGACGATTGCGAGATCGTTGAAGCGGCGCACGAAGTCGACGGCGCTCCCCGCGGGGCGGAAGGTCAGCGGTCCCTGAGGGATCGTGGACAGCGGTCCGTGCTCGGGCTCGCGATCCGGCAGGATGCTGAAGAAGGCCTCGAGGTCGATGAAGAACGGATCGTCGCGCGGTCCGGCGAACAGCTGGACGCCGGTGGGCGAGCCGAGGATCGTGTTCACGTCGCCCTGGATCTCGTGCGGTCCGCTGACGAGGGTGTTCGCCGTGCCCACCTCGTTCGGCTTCACGGGGCCCTGCATGCGAACCTTCTGGTGGCCGGCGGGCCCCGTGAAGGTGAACTGGAACACGAGGTCTTCGTGGGCGTCGCCGGTGTTGTCGACCTTGAGCTGGTAGAGCACCTGGCTCTTCTCGCCGAAGGTCGCCGTGCGCGTGTTGGCGGGGGTGATCGGCGATTGCGTCCCGAGCACCAACGCGATGCGGTCGGGAGTGGAACCGGGGAACGCATAGACGTCGTTGACGTCGTACCGCGGGTTGGCCTCGACGAACGGGGTGTCCATGTGATCCGAGGCGAGGACCACACTGGTGAGTGCTGCCGAGGCGATCAGCCCGGCGATGGCCAGTTTGGCCCACTTCGATGGAGGTGCGGTGAGACGGCGCATGTGATCTCCGAGCGCTGAGCGGTGGACGAACGCCTTCCTGCGTAGCGTCAGTCGGTACGCCGGCACTCGGAGATCGGATTTACGGAGCGGACCAGGCGTGCGCGCTGCGACGAGCGACGCGCGCGCGGCCGACGCCCGAGATCGTTTGTGTGCATTCTCGTGCTCGGCAACGACAGAACGCGGATCTGAACGACGATTCGGTAGAAGAGGCAGGATGACTTGCATGAGGAACGGCCTCGGGATGCTTGTGCATCCCGAGGCCGTATCGCATCCCCGCACCCCCCCATCTCCGCATCCCCGCTACGACGTCGCTCCCGCCGCGATCAATCGTCGCGCCTCGCGATCCGGATCCATCCGCACCTCGACCTTCTCGTCGAAGATCATGTTCGCGGGATTGGCGGCCGAGTAGGCGGGCCACTTCGGGATTCCCGAATGATTCGGGTTGCCCGTGCGGGCGAATGCCACGAGCGCACCGCTCATCTTCGACGCGAGGGCACGGGCGCTCGGCACGCCGCCCGTCGCCTGGGCGGCCAGGTCGATGTTGTCGAACCACATCGCCAGGTCCTGGCAGTGGTAGGCGAGCGGGCGGCCGTCGAGGACGGGAGTCTTCCAGCCGAACCAGTACAGGTACGCCGGCGCGCCCCCCTGCGCCGCCTTGCGCTCCGCCTGCAGCACCGCGCCGCGGCGGAAGAGGTCCGCGCCGGCGAGGCCGACGATCTCGAGCGGCTTCGCGTTGGGGAAGGCCTTCCGGTATTCGGCGATGACCGGCGCCGTCTGCGCGCCGAGCCGCGGCTGGAGCGCCTTGTCGAGCGCGGCCCAGTCCATCAGGTGCGCCTTCGGGTTGTTGATCCCCGGCGAGAACTCGTGGAAGGTGTTGCCGACGAGGAAGGGGACGTTCGCCGACTCGGCCGGCGCGGTGGGATCGAACGGGCGCGTCGGCAGAACCTTGCCGTCGACGAGCGGCTGCCAGCCCAGCTCGAGCGAAAGCGAGCCGGGTTTGGGGAAGGCGAACGGCGCCACCTTCGCCTGTGCGGCGAACGCCGCGGCGACGAGCTGGCTGGCGGGAATCGAGTGGAGCTTGCCGAGATCATCCTTCGCGATCCCGAGCTCGGTGAGCACACCGTTCGCGAGCTTCGTCGCGCCCTCCGGAGTGCCGAAGGAGAAGAGCGATCCGCTGATCGCGACCGCCTTGTGGAACAGCCCCTTCGCGGCGGGCATCCCCATGAGCGTCGTCACCTTTCCGCCGCCCCCCGACTGGCCGAAGATCGTGACGTTTCCCGGGTCGCCGCCGAACTGCGCGATGTTGTCGTGCACCCACTGGAGGGCGCTCACGAGGTCGAGCATCCCGACGTTGCCGGACGACGCGTACTTCTCGCCGCCGATCTGCGACAGGTCGAGGAAGCCGAGGACGTTGAGGCGATGGTTGGCCGAAACGAGGACGACGTCGTGCTCGCGCGCGAGGCGCTCGCCGTCGTACGGGCGCAGCTCGCGGTCGGAGCCGGACGCGTAGCCGCCGCCGTGCAGCCACACGAGTACGGGGCGCTTGCGCGCGTCGTTCGTGCTTGGCGTCCACACGTTGACGCGGAGCATGTCCTCGCCCTCGAAGCCGTCGTCCCACTGATAGAGGAACTGCTCCTCCTGGTTCACCCAGCCAGTGCGCGGTCCGTGCGGAGAGACCGGCCCCCACGCTAGCGTGGGGCGGACGTCGGTCCACGGCTTGACCGGCTGCGGCGGCAGGAACCGGTTCGCGCCGGCGGTGGTGTCGGCGTACGGGATCCCCTTGAAGACGAAGACACCGTCGCGGGTGAAGCCGCGGACCTTGCCGGCGGTGGTGGCGACGATGGCGCGGTCCGGCGTGGCGACGGAGGTGGCCCGCACCTGCGCGGCCGGCGGCTTCCCCGCATCGACGGGCGACGCGTGCAGCTCGCCGGCAGCGGCGAGCCCCGCCGCCGAAACGCCGGCGACGGCAGTGGACTTGAGCCAGGTACGGCGGTCGACGGTTGGCGAGTCGTTGTCTGACATGCGGCGAGCGGTTGTGCGGGGATGGGGATACGGGGCCGCTAGCGTACGGGCCGGCGCGGGTCAGAGCAAGCAGCCCCTGGGGTCAGACACGGAGTCAGACGCTGGGGCTAGACGCCGGGGTCAGATACCGCAGGTGTCTGACCCCTTGGTCGTACCAACTCTGACCCCACTGACTCTGACCCCACTGACTCTGACCCCGAATCAGGCGAGGCGCATCTCGCGGAGGAGGGCCTGGAAGCGCGGCTGGAAGCGCAGGGGCTTCAACAGGAATGAACCCTTGATCGCGTACGCGGGTCCGCTGCGCTCGGCCACGGCGCGCTCGAGCAGGTCGAGCGCGCGATCGAACTCGCCCAGTCCGACGTGGACGTACACGAGCTGGTACGGCGAGACGTACTCCCGACGTGACAGCTCCTTGATCTGCCGCAACACGTCGCGCGCTTTCGTGTGGTCGCCCGCGAGACCGTAGCCCTCGCCGAGCTGGGCGAGCCAGAGCGAGTTGCCCGGGGAGGCGGACACGGCCCGCTCCAGGTCGGCCACCCCATCGGCGTGGCGGCCGTTGAGGAACTTCGCCCAGCCGAGGGTGGCCCAGGCGCGCGCATGACTCGGGTCGACGTCGGTCGCGTCGCGCGCACGAGCGATCGCGTCCTCGTAGCGCCCCGCGCGGATGAGCATCGTGGCGACGTCGATGCGATGCGCGAGTGGATCGAGCTCCTGCGCACGCTGCAGCAGCTGCAGCGCTTCGTCGTATCGCTCGAGCGCCGAGCAGAGACGGCCGTACAGATCGTACGCGTCGCCGTAGCTCGGGCTCAGCTCGATCGCGCGCTTGAACTCCGCTTCCGCGTTCTCCCAGTCGTAGTCGCGCACGGTGCGCAGGTAGGCCATCGTGCAGTGCGCCGCGCCAAGCTCGGGATCGATGCGCAGCGCTTCCGCCACGGCGCTCTCGGCGCGCGGGTGCGCCAGGTCGGGCTCCATCGCGCCGTGCTCGGCGAGCTCGATGTACGACATCGACATGTTCGCCAGCGCGAGCGCGAACGTCGGGTCGCGCGCCACGGCGCGATCGTAGTAGTCGATCGACTGCTCGATCGACTCGGGCGTGTATCTGATGTACCACTGCCGCCCCTGCAGGAAGAGCTGGTACGCCTGCAGGTCGTGCGTCGGCTCCTTCCGAACGCGCGTCTGCTCCTCGCCCGACAGCTCGGCCTTCAACGCCTCGGCGATGTGGAGGGCGACGTCGGTCTGGATAGCGAAGATGTCGTCGAGCTTGCGGTCGTACGTCTCGACCCAGAGATGCCGGTCGGTCTCGCTGTCGACGAGCTGCGCCACGATGCGCACCCGATCGCCGGCGCGGCGCACGCTGCCGTCGAGGAGCGCGGTCGCGCCGAGCGTCGCGCCGATCTCGCGCAGACTCTGCGTGCGCTGCTTGAACGGCATGACCGAATTGCGCGAGATCACCTTGAGCGCGCGGATCTTGGAGAGATGCGCGATGACGTCCTCGGTGATGCCGTCGGCGAAGTATTCGTTCTCCGGATCGACGCTCAGGCTGCGGAAGGGGAGTACGGCGACGGAGGTCGCCCTGGGGCGTGCCGGCGCCGGCGCGGTGAGCGCCGTGGCGAACTCGCCGGCCGTGGCGAAGCGGTCGGCGGGGACCTTGGAGAGCGCACGCGCGATCGCCTCGTCCACCGGTGTGGGGACGGTGTTGCGGAGTCGACGTACCGACGGCACCGGATCCATCAGCCGCTTGGCGATGATCGAGGTCGGCGACGGACCGCTGTACGGCGGCTCGCCGGCGAGCAGCTCGAACAGCACGCAGGCGAGGCTGTATTGATCGCTGCGACCGTCCACCCCTTCGTCGAGCGCCTGCTCGGGACTCATGTACTCCGGCGTGCCGACGACGAGCCCGGTGCCGGTGATCCGCCGCGTCGCCGCCGCGCTCGCGGCGAGCGCGATGCCGAAGTCGGCGACCATCGCCTCGCCCTCGTAGACGAGGACGTTCTCCGGCTTGATGTCCCGATGGATCACGTTGCGCGCGTGCGCATAGTCGAGCGCCGACGCGACCTGCCGAGCGATGCTCACGGCATCGTCGATCGGGAGGTATCGCTCGCGATCGATCCGGTCGCGCAACGACTCGCCCTCGAGGAAGGGCATGACGTAGAAGAGCTGTCCGTCGGCGTCGCCCGAGTCGAAGAGGGGGACGATGTGCGGATGGCTGAGCCCCGCGGCGATCTCGATCTCGCGCAGGAAGCGTTCGGCGCCGACGGCATACGCGAGCTCGGGCTCGAGCAGCTTGATGGCCACCTTGCGGCGGTGGCGCAGGTCGTCGGCGAGGTAGACGGTCGCCATCCCGCCGCGACCGATCACGCGCTCGATGCGATAGCGGCCGGCGAGCGCCGCGCTGAGGCGTGAGGTGTCAGTCACGCTGCGGGAATGCGAAGATGCGGGGATGCGGAGTTGCGGAGATAGCTTCCACGCGAGAGGCGCGAATATGTCGCTCGCGAGTGGCCCACGCGAGCGTACGTCCGCTCACGCGCGGCGCAGTGCGACGGTGAACGTCGAGCCCGTTCCTTCCACACTGCGCACGCGCAGGTCGCCGTCCATGCCGCGCGCGAGGTCGCGGCTGATCGAGAGCCCGAGCCCCGTGCCTCCGGTACCGCGCGCGTAGTCCGTGCGCACCTGGACGAACGGCTCGAAGATCGCGTCGAGCCGGTCGCGCGGAATGCCGATGCCCGTGTCGGCCACCTGGAAGAACGCGACGTCGGACGGTGTGGTTCCATCGGCGCGCGTCGTGAACGAGACGACCACCCGCCCGCCCGAGGGCGTGAACTTGATCGCGTTCGACAGCAGGTTGAGAAAGATCTGCCCGAGCTTCTCGTAGTCGGCCCAGACGCGAACGGGCGGGCCGGCGTCGGCCACGCCCGGCGTGGAGAGCCGGACCTCGAGGTCGATCCGCTTCTGCGCGAGCTGCGGCTCGACGAGCGGCAGCACGTCGGCGACGACGTCGGCGACGTCGACCGCCTGCACGTCGTACTCGACGCGACCGGCGCCTATCCTGGTGAAGTTCAGCACGTCGTTCACCAGTCCGAGCAGATGGCGCTGCGCGCGGTCGATCCGCGCCAGCGTCTCACGCTGCGACTCGGTGACCGGGCCGTGGATACCGATCTCTATCAGTTGTACATATCCCTGGATGGCATTCAGCGGCGTGCGCAGCTCGTGGCTCATGTTGGCCAGGAACTGCGATTTCGCGAGGTCCGCCTGCACGGCGGCCGCGCGCGCCAACTCCGCGTCGGCGCGCGCACGCTCGCTCTCGCGCAGGAGCCGCTCCACCTCACGCCGCGCCTTCACCTGCTCGGTGACGTCGTAGCCGTGCGCCGCGATCCCGGACCGGGTGCCGTCCGCTTCCACGAGCGCCTGGTACACGAAGTCGACGAAGCGCTCCTCCGGCTCGTCGCCTGGCGTGCGCGCGAGCAGGACCGAGACTTCGCGCCCCACGATGGCGTCACTGGTGGCGAGCACCTGGTCGAGCAGCGCAAAGAATCCCTGCGCGCGCACTTCGGGAAGGGCGTCGGCGATCGGCAGGCCGATCAGCTCGCGATGGCCGACGAGCTGGTAGTAGCTGTCGTTGGCCAGCTCGAAGACGTGCTGCTCGCCGCGGAACACGGCGAGGAAGGCGGGCGCCTGCTGGAAGACGGTGGCGAGCCGCGTGCGCTCGATCTCCAGCTCGTGGAGAAGCCGTCCGCGCTCCTGCTCGGCGCGCACGCGCGACGTCGTCTCCTGACAGACGACGAGTGTGCCGGCGATGGCGCCGGATTCGTCGTGGACCGCGCTGTAGCTGTAGGTCCACCAGACGTCCTCGAGCCGCCCGTTGCGCTCGATCGGGAGATACTGGTCCTCGTGCCAGGTGGGCGGACCCCCGGACATGACCTGCTCGATCTGTGGTCCGATCGCGTCCCAGATGTCCGTCCAGCAGGCACGTCCCTGCATGCCGAGCGCCTGCGGATGCCGTCCGCTCGCGCCGAGGCTCGGCCGATACGCGTCGTTGTAGATCTGAGTGAGCTCGGGGCCCCACCAGAGGAACATCGGCGTGGGCGAGTCGAGCACGACCTGGGCGATCGTACGGAGACTCTGCGGCCAGTTCGCGACGGGACCGAGCGCGGTCCTGCTCCAGTCGACGGCACGGCAGAGCGCACGCATCTCACCGGGGCCGGCGAAGATGCCGTCCTCGACGCCGGTGTCGTCGTGCGACCTGCGATCCGCCCCTCGCGCTGTCACGCCGTGGAACGTACCGCTCAACGGTTGACGGTCGCCATCCCTCCCTCGAGGTAGCGCTCGCCCGCCGCGACACCCTTTGGGAACACCTTGTCGATCCGCTCGAGATCGGCCTGCGTGAGCGTCACGCCGAGCGCGCCGACGTTGTCCTCGAGGTTCTCGACGCGCGTCGTGCCCGGGATCGGCACGATGTCGTCGCCCTGATGGAGGAGCCAGGCGAGCACGAGCTGCGCCGGCGTGCATCCCTTCTTCGACGCGACGCGCTCGACGTGGCGGACGAGGTCGAGGTTCTTCTGGAAGTTCTCCCCCTGGAAGCGCGGCTGCCGGCGGCGGAAGTCGTCCTCGGGGAGGTCCTCGAACTTCGTGAAGCGTCCCGTGAGGAAGCCGCGTCCGAGTGGGGAGTAGGGCACGAAACCGATGCCGAGCTCGCGGCAGGTGGGGAGGATCTCGTCCTCGACGTCGCGCATCCAGAGCGAGTACTCCGTCTGCAGCGCGGCGATCGGGTGGACGGCATGGGCGCGGCGGATCGTCGGCGCGGCGGCCTCGCTGAGGCCGAGGTGACGCACCTTGCCCTGCTTCACGAGCTCGGCCATCGCGCCGACCGTCTCCTCGATCGGGACCTTGGTGTCGACGCGGTGCTGGTAGTAGAGGTCGATGTGGTCGACGCCGAGGCGCGAGAGGGAGGCGTCGCACGCCTTGCGGACGTACTCCGGCGAGCCGTCGATGCCGAGGCTGTTGCCGCGCTCGTCGCGGACGCTGCCGAACTTCGTCGCCAGCACGACCTCGTCGCGCCGCCCCCTGATCGCCTGGCCGACGAGCCGCTCATTGGTGAACGGACCGTACATGTCCGCGGTGTCGAGGAAGGTCACGCCGAGATCGAGGGCGCGATGGATGGTGGCGATGGATTCCGCGTCGTCGCGCCCCGAATAGAAGTCGGACATGCCCATGCAGCCGAGGCCGAGGGCGGAGACGGTGAGGGATTGGCCAAGCGTGCGCTGCTGCATTGCGATGCTGCTCCGAGAGTGGACCAGAAATCTAGACGGATGCAGCCGCGGAAGTTCGGGGATACCTTGAGGACCGCGTGGACGCTGAGGACGCTACCAGATCGAACCAGCGAGGAGCACGGACATGAACAGACGCGACTTCGTGAAGGACACGACTGCAGCCGCGGTGGGCGCGGTGGCGCTTTCCATGGCGCCCGCGGCGCTCGCGCACGCCACGTCCGCGCCGAGGACCTCGGCCCCGAAGCCGTTCAAGCTCCGCTACGCCTTCGACGCGGGGCAATTCTCCAACAGCGCGCCCGGCGGCGTGGTCGACGAGATCAAGTTCGCGCACGACCAGGGCTTCACGGCGATGGAAGACAATCGCATGAAGGGGCGCCCGGTGGCCGAGCAGGAGGCCATCGCGCGCGAGATGCAGCGGTTGGGGATGACGATGGGGATCATCCTCAACAACGGCGGCACCGGGTTCAAGGCGAACGGCTCCCTCTCGACCGGGAAGCCGGAGGAGCGCGACGCCTTCCTCGCCGAGGTGCGCGCGTCGATCGAGTGCGCGAAGCGGGTGAACGCGAAGTGGATGACGTCGCTCGTCGGGATGACCGATCCCAAGCTCCCGCACGGCTTCCAGATCGCCAACGTGATCGACAACATCCGCCGCGCCTGCGAGCTACTCGAGCCGCACGGGCTGGTGATGGTGTTCGAGCCGCTGAACGTCACGGAGAACCACCCCGGCTTCCTCATCCACTCGAACGACGAGCTGTACATGCTGATGAAGGCGGTGCGCAGCCCGTCGTGCAAGATGTTGTACGACCTGTATCACTCGCAGATCAACGAGGGGCACCTGATCTACAACTTCGACAAGTGCTTCGACGAGATCGCGTACGTGCAGACGGGGGACACGCCGGGCCGGAAGGAGCCGGGCACGGGGGAGGTGAACTACAAGAACGTGTTCAAGTTCATCTACGACCGCGGGTACACGGGGCTGCTCGGCATGGAGCACGGGAAGTCGCTGCCCGGAAAGGAAGGCGAGCTCGCGTTGATCCAGTCGTATCGCGAAGCAGACGACTTCGTGCCGGCGGCGAAGTGAAGTGAGTCGGCGCGCGAGCGATGTCCGATCACCCTACTTCGGCGGCTGCATCGAGATGGAGCCGTCATCGTTGATCGTCCAGAACGGGTTCCACGCGACTTCCCACAGGTGGCCATCGGGATCGGCGAAGTAGCCGTCGTAGCCGCCCCAGAAGGTGTCGCGCGGCTCGATGAGAATCTTCGCCCCCGCGGCGCGCGCTTCCTCCATCGCCGCGTTCACCTCTTCCTTCGAGCGGCAGTTGTACGCGAGGGTGAAGCCGCGGAAGCCGCTCCCGTCGGCGCTCACGCCGGCGTCCTCGG
>JAEKKK010000153.1 GCA_019510405.1 Gemmatimonadota bacterium
GCTTGCAGTTCGTCGTGATCGCGCTGATCAACGATCTCCACACGCGCGCGTCGGGCGACACCCTCGGCGCGTTCGGAACGCCGACCGTCGTGCACTTTTGCATCGCGCTCCTCACGGCGGCGATCCTGAGCGCGCCGTGGGCGACCCTCGGCTCGCCGGCGATCGCGCTCGGCGTCACGGGGCTTGGCGGTCTGCTCTACGCCGCGATCGTCATCCGGCGGGCACGTCGGCAGCGGGACTACAAGCCCGTGCTCGAGGACTGGATCTTCCACACCATGCTGCCCGTCGTCGCGTACGGCTCGATCACCGGCGGCGGCCTGGCACTGGTGCGACACGCCGGCGGGGCGATGTTCGCCGTCGGCTTCGCGACGCTGCTGCTCGTGTTCATCGGCATCCACAACGCCTGGGACACCGTCACCTGGCTCACGACGAGAGAGATCGACGCCAAGAAGGGCGCGACGGCCGATGAGGCGAGTGCGTCGCCCGACGGTGCGGCGGCGAAGCGCGAGGAGCCCGCCGCGACGTGACGCTGCGGCGTCGCCACGTCTTCGTCACCGGCGGCACCGGGTACATCGGCCGCGCACTGATCGACGCATTGCTCTCGCGCGGCCACACGGTGCGCGCGCTGGTGCGCAGCGGCGGCTCAGCCCGACTTCCACCAGGCGTCGAGTTCATCGTCGGCAACGCGCTCGACGCGAGCTCGTACGCGCGCGAAGTCGCGCCGGCCGACACGCTCGTGCAGCTCGTCGGCACGCCGCATCCCGGACCCGGCAAGACCGAGCAGTTTCGGCGGGTCGATCTACCCTCCGGGCTCGCCGCCGTGGACGCCGCGCTCCGGGGGAAGGTGCGCCACCTCGTGTACGTCAGTGTCGCGCAGCCGGCCCCGGTGATGAAGTCGTACATCCTCGCGCGCAGCGCTGTGGAAACGCGCATCCGCGAGGCGTGCGGGCAGGCGTGGCTCTCGGCGACGATCCTCCGGCCGTGGTACGTGGTCGGCCCGGGACACCGGTGGCCGGTGGTGCTGCAGCCGTTGTACGCACTCGCGCGGAAGCTACCGTGGACGCGCGATGGCGCGCGGCGGCTCGGGCTGGTGACGCATGCGCAGATGGTCGGCGCGCTGATCGAAGCCATCGAGCATCCGCCGGACGACGTCACGGGGCCGCGCATCTGGGAAGTGCCGAGGATCGCGCAGGGGAGGGCACCGTGAGGAGACGGTGTGCGACGGTCGCGCTCCTTATCTGCATGCTCGGATCGAGCGTCGTGACGGCGCAATCCACCGGCACGACGGCCTGCCGCGCGTCGAGAGATCGGAAGGCGATACTCGCCCACGTGGTCGATGCACAGACGGGAGCTCCGATAGCCGGTGTCTACGCGATTCTTTCGGCCCAGCGCCTCGATACGACGTTCCATGCCGCTGGCGGTTTCTCCATCCCTTCTGATGGCGCACGCGTCGTCGAGATCGGCGCATCCGGTCAGGCTTGTTTCACGAACCTCGCGCCGGGCGACTATCTGTTCGCGGCGAACGCGTCGAGGCACAGGAGTCGTCAAGCAATCCCCGTCCGCCTCACTGGCGCTGACACCCTCAAAGTGATCACGCTCCGTTATCGGCCGTTCGGCAACTCGACGGACGAGGACTCGGCAGCGGCCAACCTGCTCAGAGCCCTGGAGCGGAATCAGCGACGTTGGGTAGAGCGACGGCCATCGCACTATCTGCTTCGAGTCAAGCGTGACTGCTTCTGCTTCATTGGACCGCCCTCGACGTACGAAGTGCTCAATGGGATAGCGATCGCGGCAACTGACAGCGGTGGCGTGCGCCGCATACCGAGCAGAGCGGAAAGAGGAATGACAGTCGACTCGCTGTTCAAAGCACTCCGAGGAAACATTCTCGATGAGAGCCGCGTCGTCGGCGCGATCAGGTATGACCAGCGTTTCGGGTTGCCCAGCCATTACGAGACCGACTCGAAGGCGGCTATCACCGATTCGTGGGAGAAGGTGACGGTCGAGCGCTTCGATGTCCTCGAGTAGCGCGCGCCGGTGCGTCCTCCACGCTCTGATCAGCGTTCTCATTCCGGTCATGGCTGCGGCCCAGGAACACGCTCACCTTCGCATGGCCATCACCCCCGACACCGCGTGGTGGTCCGCCGTCATCGTGCACGGGGACCAGACGCCGATTCGCGACGGCTACCGCGCCGATCTGCGCGCCAACACGTACGGCAATCAGGCGCAGCCGCTGCTCCTGTCGAACCGCGGCGATGCCGTCTGGTCTGACGCGCCGTTCGTCGTCTCGGCGGGGAAGGGAGCGCTCACCGTCGACGGCACCGCTCCGATCACGCACGTGCGCGCGGGCAGGACGCTGCGCGACGCGTATCTCGCCGCGAGCGCGCGGTTCTTCCCGCCCTCGGGCAAGCTTCCCGATACGCTCCTCTTCTCGGCGCCACAGTACAACACGTGGATCGAGCTGATGTACGACCAGAACCAGGCGGACGTCCTGAAGTACGCGCGCGGGGTCGTCGCGCACGGATTTCCGCCCGGCGTGCTGATGATCGACGACAACTGGCAGGAGGACTACGGCCGCTGGCGCTTCCATCCCGGCCGCTTCCCCGCGCCGAAGGCGATGGTCGACTCGCTGCACGCGATGGGGTTCAAGGTCATGGTGTGGGTCTGCCCCTTCGTCTCGGCAGACGCCGACGTCTATCGCGAGCTGCGGAAGAAGCACATGCTCGTCCGAGACTCTACGGGGGAGCCGGCGATCGTGCGCTGGTGGAACGGCGCGAGTGCGCTGCTCGACCTCTCCAACGACGGAGCGGCGGCGTGGTTCGGCGGGCAGCTCGACTCGCTCGTGCACACCTATGGCGTGGACGGGTTCAAGTTCGACGCGGGCGACGCCGAGTTCTACGTCAACACGGTCGCGTCGCGGCCCGTGACACCCAATGAACAGAGCTCGCTTTACGGCGCGATCGGGCTCCGCTTCCCGCTCAACGAGTACCGCGCGATGTGGAAGATGGGCGGCCAGCCTCTGGCCGAGCGGCTGCGCGACAAGGCGCATCGCTGGAGCGACCTCGCGCTCATCGTGCCGCACGTGATCGCCGAGGGGTTGAGCGGGTATCCGTTCACTGCGCCGGACATGATCGGCGGCGGCGAGTTCTCCTCCTTCCTCGACGGCGCGACGATCGACCAGGAGCTCGTGGTGCGCTGGGCACAGGCGTCGGCGCTGATGCCGATGATGCAATTCTCCGCCGCGCCCTGGCGCGTCCTCGATTCCACCCACCTCGCGCAGGTGCAGGCGGCCGTCCGCACGCGGCAGCAGTTCACGTCGTCCATCATGGCGCTGGCGCGGGAGTCGGCGCGGACGGGGGAGCCGATCGTCCGGTCGCTCGAGTACGCGTTCCCGCACCGCGGCTACGAGAACGTGCGCGACGAGTTCCTGCTTGGCGAGCGTGTGCTCGTCGCACCGGTGCTGACGAAAGGCGCGACGAGACGCGCGGTCCAGATTCCGCCCGGCCAGTGGCGCGCGTGGAATGGCGCGACCACCGCCCTCGTCCTCATCGACTTGCAGCGTGGCATCGTCGCGGCGAAGACCTTCCCGGTCGAAGCGACGGAAGTGGTCGCCCGCGCCGCGCGCCTCGCTGCCGCGTGCCGGGATGCGGGGGTCACGGTCATCCTCGTCCATGTCGACCCGGGGCCGGACGGCCTGCTCTTCCCGCGCGTGCAGGCGGACCAGCCGCGACCGCCCATGAAGCCGCCCGCCGATTTCGCCGAGCTGATGCCCGAGCTCGACCGCCAGGCGAGCGACGTCGTCGTGACGAAGCACCAGCCGAACGCCTTCTACAATACCGACCTCGAGGTGCAGCTCCTTCGCCGCCAGATCCGCACGATCATCCTCGGCGGGATATCGACCAACCTCGGCGTCGAGGCGACAGCGCGCTCGGCGCACGAGCGGGCGTACGAGCAGATCTTCGTCTCCGACGTGATGGCGTCCCGAGACGGGGAGATGCACGACCACACCGTCCGGCGTGTCCTCCCGACGATGGGCCGCGTTCGGACGCTGGAGGTCGTCCTCGACGCTCTCCAGCGGGTCTGACCAACGGCCTTCGCGCCGGTTCGGTAGTTCATTTGGGCCGTGCCCGCACTCCATCAACCCCCTACGCATTCCCTCCAATGCGAATCCTCCCCTACGCACTGCTCGCCTCGGTGCTCCTCATTCCGGTCAGTGCCCACGCCCAGCGCCGCGGGGGAGGGGGCGGCAACATCGGGGGCGGCCCGCTCGGCGGGCAGCCCGGGATCGGCGATCTGCAGCAGCCCAACACGGCCGACGTGCAGCGACGGATGGAGGAGCGCGCCTTGCTCGGCGACGCCGTGCACAAGGTCCCCGACCTCACCAACGCCCAGAAGGATTCCATCAAGGCGCTCGAGAAGAAGTACGGCGAGGTCTTCCGGTCGTACGGCATCGCGATGCGCTCGCAGATGGACAGCGCCCGCTCGGCGGGCGGTCAGCCGGACTTCCGCGCCATGGCGATGCTGCGCATGACGGCCGACAGTACGCGCGACGTCGAGGTCGCCGCGGCCCGCACGCTGCTCACGAGCGACGCGCAGCGCTCGAAGTTCGACCAGAACATCGCCGAGATCAAAGAGCGGGATGCCAAGCGCGAGGAGGCGATGCGCAACCGGCGTGCGCAGGGGATGCCCGGTGGCGGTGGGTACAACGGCTCCAATCGCGGCGGGATGGGCCGGCCGTAGCGCTCACTCTCCCTGGCGACGTCGTCAGTCGGTAGCTTCCGCGACCACTCCTCCCCGATCGCTCACCGCATGACGACGTCGCTCCGGCGCGGTATCATCGCGCTGCTATTCCTCGCGGGTCTGAGCGCCAGCCGCGCCGACTCGCAGACCACGCCGGCGCAGGCGCCCGCGTCGCCCTACGCCGCGCTCGCGCGGCCCACGAATACCTGGAACCAGACGGAGCGCGAGATCGGCTTTGCGCACTGGGATTCCATCTGGCCGTCGCGCGCCGTGCCTCGCGGCACGACGGTGCACCCGCTCCCGGTCGGTGCGCCCATCGCCGCCTTCGCGCCCGGCACCGAGAACGCCGCCTGGCTCGACGGCTTCATGAGCGCGCAGAAGGTGGCCGGTCTCCTCGTGCTGCAGGACGGTCGCATCCGCCTCGAGCGCTACGGGCTGGGTCACGACTCGACCAGGCGGTGGACGTCGCAGTCGGTCGCGAAGTCGATCACGAGCACGCTCGTCGGCGCGGCGCTGAAGGACGGTTACATCAAGAGCCTCGACGATCCCGTGTCGCGCTACGTCGCCGGCCTCCGCGGCAGCGCGTACGACAGTGTCACGATCCGCCAGCTGCTCACGATGACCTCCGGCGTGCGCTGGACGGAGGTCTACACCGACACGACCACCGACACCTGGCGCTTCTACGCCGAGCGTGCGCCGCCGGGGATGTCGCGCACGGTGAGCTACATGCGCAAGCTGCCGCGCGAGGCGCCGCCAGGGACGAAGTGGTCGTACAGCACCGGCGAGACGCACCTCCTCGGCGTGCTCGTGAGCGAGGCGACGAAGAAGCCGCTCGCGCAATACCTCTCCGAGAAGATCTGGGCGCCGTACGGGATGGAGCACGACGCGGCGTGGGAGATCGATCCGACCAACTCGGAGATGGCGGGCTGCTGCCTGCACGTCGCGCTGCGCGACTACGCGCGCTTCGGGCAGTTCATCCTCGACGGCGCACGGATCGACGGACAGTCGATCGTACCCGACGGCTATCTCGAGGCGGCGACGAGCACGCAGGTCGAGACATCGATCCCCGGGCGCGGATACGGCTATCAGTGGTGGACGGCACCCAGTGGCCGGTTCGCCGCGATCGGCATCTACGGTCAGATGATCGACGTCGATCCGAAGCGCCGGATCGTGATCGTGACGAGCAGCGCCTGGCCGGAGCCGACGTCGCAGGCACGCTCCGATGCGCGGGCCGAGCTCGTGCGGCGAATCACAGTGGCTATCGTCCGCGAAACGCGCTGACAGTACCACTTGACCGACACGCGCTGCCGCGGGTCCGGGAGGCTGACCACAGGCGCGTCGCTCGCGACGCGCGCGACATCGGCTTCCACCACACCGGCCCATGCGTCACTTCACCGCGATCCTCGTCTGTAGTCTCGTCGCACTTCCCTCGGTCGCGCGCGCCCAGCAGCCAGAGGACACCCACAACATGCCGATGGGCATGGGCTCCGACTTCGCGCCGGGCCCGACCCCACTCGGCGGCCAGCCGGGGGTCGGCGACCAGCGTCGCGCCGGCTCGTCGGAGGCGGTGCGCGAGATGGAGCGCCGCGGCTCGCTCGACGACGCGATGCGAAAGCTTCCCGACGTCTCCCCTGCGCAGAAGGACTCGGTGCGCGCACTGGAGAAGCGCTACGGTGAGTCGTTCAAGTCGTACGCCGTCCTCCTGAAGGCCACGCTCGACGCCCCGCGTCCCAACGGTGCGGGTCCGGACCTGCGCGCACTCGGCCTGCTGCGTCTCACGGCGGACAGCACGCGCAGCGCGGAGCTGACTGCCGCGCGCGCCCTGCTCACGACGGACGCCCAGCGCGAGGTCTTCGACCGCAACGTGGCCGAGCTCCGGGCGCGCGAGGCGAAGCGCGAAGAACAGCGGCTCCGCGCACGTCCGTAGCCCCCCAACCGGAGAAATCCGGGTGAGGCTCCTTGCAAGTGCCGCGGTATTGCGGCCTCTTTCAGGGAGCCTGACCCGTTGCTGGCTGTGATCCCAGCGAGCGAAGCGAGTCGAGTGATCGGCACCTCACCGCTGCCTCCCTCCAGCACATCCGACCCATGTCTCGCTTCACGAGCGCCACCGTCGTTCTCGCGCTGGCTGCCGCGATGCCACTCCACGCGCAGCGCAGCGGCGGCGTCGCCGCCGAGGTCGACGCGGCGTACCAGAAAGGCGAGGCGCTCTACATCGACCTGCACAAGGCGCCCGAGCTCTCGTTCCACGAAACCGCGACCGCGACGCGCATTGCCGCCGAGCTGCGCGCGCTCGGCTTCGACGTCACCACCGGCGTCGGTGGCACCGGCGTCGTCGCCGTGCTGAAGAACGGCGCCGGCCCCACCGTGCTGCTCCGGACCGAGCTCGATGCGCTCCCGGTCACCGAGGCGACGGGACTCTCCTTCGCCAGCACCGTCCGCACGAAGGACGACAACGGCGCCGACGTCGGCGTGATGCATGCCTGTGGGCACGACCTGCACATGGCCGCCGTCGTCAGCACGGCGCGCATCATGGCGGGCGACCGCTCACGCTGGCACGGCACGCTCGTCGTGATCGGTCAGCCGGCCGAGGAGCGCCTGGGAGGCGCCCACGCGATGATCGCCGATGGACTGCTGACGCGCTTCCCGCGCCCCGACTTCGTGATCGCGGTGCACGACGATCCGCGGTATCCCTCCGGCACGATCGGCTACCACGCCGGCCCGATCCTCTCGAACTCGGACGCGGTGACGATCCACATCTTCGGGCGCGGCGGTCACGGCGCGCGTCCCGAGACGACGGTCGATCCGGTGGTCATCGCGGCACGCACCGTCCTGACGCTCCAGACGATCGTGTCGCGCGAGATCTCGCCATTCGATCAGGCGGTCATCACCGTCGGCGCGATCCACGGGGGCACGAAGCGCAACATCATCCCCGACGAGGTGCGGCTCGACCTCACGGTGCGCTCGTTCACCGATCCGGTCCGCCAGCATCTGCTCTCGGCGATCGACCGCGTCGCGAAGGCGGAGGCCGCCGCCGCCGCCGCACCGAAGGAGCCGTCGATCGAGCGGAGCGAGCCGGCCTACGCGCTCGTCAACGACTCGGCGCTCACCCAACGCGTCTCGACGATGTTGCTCCGCGAGCTCGGCGCGACCCGCGTGCGCGACATGCCGGCGGAGAGCGCGAGCGAGGACCTCTCGGAGTTCCCGCGCGCGGGAATCCCAACGCTCATGCTCCGCGTTGGCGCGACGGAGCCCGCCGCCTACGACAAGGCGACGCGCGAGGGCACGACGCTGCCGTCACTGCACTCGGCGTCGTTCAAGCCCGACCTCCAGGGGACGCTGAAGGCGGCGATCACCGCCGAGCTGCTGACGCTGCGCGAGCTGATGCCCGTAGCGCGCTCGGCGACGCGCTGAGCGTTCGTCAGCGCGACCGGCCCCCGTCCGGCGCCGTCAATCGTTCCACGTCGAGGTTGAACTTCCGCAGGACGGCGGCGAAGCGCGCGCTCTTGCGAACCGCGTCCGTGTGCGGTGAGCTGAAAATCTGCGCGAGAATGAGGTCGCCGTCGCCCGCCGCTGCGCGTTCCATGGCATCGAGCGCACGCGATGTATCGCCCAGCGCGAGGTCGATGCGGCTCTCCGCCGACAGCTTCCCCCAGGTACCGTCGGGGAGCGCTTCGACTCGCCGCAGGATGGCGCGCGCATCGTCCGGCGCGCCGCTCTTCGCCAGGACCAGCGCGTAGAAGCCGAGACGCCGAGTGTCTGTCGTGCGCGGCACCATCTTCCGTGCGTGGGCCAACGCCTCGGCAAGATGGCCCGTCTCCATGAGAGTCGCGCCGTACGTGTTGTTGATCGCTTCGTTGGTGGGGTCGAGCTCCAGCGCACGACGGGCCTCGGCCGTGGCTTCCACGCTGCGGCCGGCGAGCGACATCGACCAGGCGGAGTAGGCGGCGGCCATCGAGTAGAACGGGTCGAGCGCCTTGGCCTGATCGAAGGCGCCGATCGCCTCGTGGATGCGCCCCGTGGTGATGAACAGGAAACCGAGGCGGAAGTAGATCTCGGCATTGCTCGGACCGAGCGCCGTCGCGCGACGCAGCTCCCGCTCGGCATCCTGCCACTCGAACGCCTCGGTGTAGACGTGGCCGAGCGCCGCATGCGCTTCGGGAAGCATCGAATCGAGCGCGACGGCGCGCTGGGCGAGGACGCGGGCGCGGGGGAGCACCGCGGACATCGATCGGGCGGAATAGTAGGGAGAGACGCAGAGCACGGACGCCAGCGTCGCGTATGCGCGGGCGAAGTTGGTGTCGAGCGCGATCGCTTGCATGAGGTAACGCTCGGCCTGAGCCAGCTCCGGGCCGCGCTTGCGATAGAGACGGAGCCCGCGAAGATAGAGATCGTACGCCGCGAGGTTGGTCGTGCCGCGCGAGGTCGCGACGGCAGCCGTCTGTCCGCCGGCAAGCGTAACCTGCAACGCGCCGACGATGCTCCGCGTGATGTCGTCCTGCACGGCGAAGACGTCCTTCAGCTCGCGCTCGTACTGCTCGCCCCAGAGGAGATGGCCGTCCGTGGTGCTCGTGAGCTGGGCCGACACGCGGATCCGGTCGCCGGCGCGGCGCACCGTCCCGTCCAGCACCGCGCCCACGTTGAGTGCGGTGCCGATCTCCTGCGCGCTCGCGCCGCGCTGCTTGAATCGCGCCGCGGAGGAGCGGCCGGCGAGGTGGAGCTCCGGCAGTCGCGCCAGCGCCGTCGTGAGCTCGTCGGCGATCCCTTCGGCGAAGTAGACGTTCGCTGTGTCGCCGCCGACCGAGGCAAAGGGGAGCACGGCGAGCGACTTCGCATTCGCGGCGGGCGCCGCAGTGGCGGCGGCACGCGTGCGTCCCGCGAGCCACGCGCTGGCCACCGCGACGACGAGCACGGCTGCCGCCGCGAGCGGCCAGCGACGTCGCGCGCTCACGAGCGGCGCAGGCAAGCCGGCGGGCGTCGAGACGGCGTCGAGCGACTCGAGCACTTCGTTCGCCGATGCCGGGCGCCGCGCGGGATCCTTCTCCAGGCAGCGCATCACGAGTGCGGCGAGCGCCGGTGGAACGTCGCCGCGACGCGTGGCGAGCGATGGTGGCACGTCGCGCACATGCGCGGCGATCAGCGCGTGCGACGTCGTGCGATCGGCGAACGGATGCGCTCCGGCGAGCAGCTCCCAGGCGACGACGCCCCACGCATACAGATCGGCGCGATGATCGGTGTTCGGATCGCCGACCGCCTGCTCGGGTGCCATGTACGCCGGCGTGCCGAGCGACGTGCCGAGCTGTGTGAGCGCTCCGCTCTGCGTCGCGCTGCCGTCGGCCTGCGTGCGCGACGCCGAAAGGGCCTTGGCGATCCCGAAGTCGGCGACGACCGCCGCACCGCCGGAGAGGAGGATGTTGTCCGGCTTGATGTCGCGGTGGACGACGCCCTGCGCGTGCGCATACGCGAGCGCACGCGCGACGTCGCGCAGGATCGTCACCGCCTCGGCGATCGGCACCGGCCCCTGCTGGATCCGCGCGCGGAGCGAGAGCCCGTCGACGAACGGCATCGTGTAGTACGGCATCCCGCCCGACGCACCGGCCGAGAGCACGGGGACGATGTTCGCATGCTGCAGCCGCGCCGCGAGCTTCACTTCGCGCGCGAACCGCTCGGCGCTCATCCCCTCGGCCAGCTCCGGGGCGACGACCTTGACGACGACTCTGCGCCCGAGCGCCTCCTCGTCGGCGACGAAGACGCGCGACATGCCGCCGCCGCCCAGCTCCCGCGTGATCGTGTAGGCGGAGCCAAGCGACGACTGGAGCCTGTCGGCGAGCGAGTCGGACAAAAGACCGGCGGGGAAGGGGGCGGAGCGCGTGGCGGGGCGGCCAAACGTACGGCGCGGCGCGCACGGTGTAAACGCGCACGCAGCCGCGTATCCGCGAATCCCCCGCTCGCCTCGCCTGTCCCTGGTTTCACTCGCCTCCGCCACCGGGGCGAAACGCACCTACTCGGCCTGCTCGTCGCTTCGGCGACGAGCAGGTTGCTCCCGCGGCCCGTCAGCCGGCCGATGAGCTCCTCAGCACTTCACGTCGGGATCCCAGTCGGCGAACATCCCCGACGGGTTGTCCGTCCACACCCACACGTGGAGATACCAGAACTTCCCCGGATCGAACGGCGTGAGCTGGTGCCCCATGAGCTCCGGCGGCGCGCTCGTGCGCGGGTGAGCCGAGAAGGGCACGTAGAACTCGACGCCATTGAGCTTGTAATCGCCGGCAGACGTCTTCCCGTAGACGAGGATCTCCGGATGATCGAGGTCGAGCTTGTCGTCGAACAGCGCGTCGTTGGCGTGGTGGTAGCCCATGCCACCGAGCGTGGGGTGGGCGATGCATTGGGGCACGTTGCGCTGATAGCCCGCGGCGACGGCCGCGTCGAGCGACTTGAAGGCCGCGGTGGCTTTGCGGATCCGCTCGAGGTCGCGGTCCACGTCGCGGCCCATCGGTGTGCGTGACGCAGCGGCCGCGCTGCCACTCGCCGCGGTAGATGCACTGACGGTGGTCCCCATCGCATGGTCCGCGTTCATGTCCTTCTTCGCTGCCGTCGTGCCGGTGCTGCAGGCGACGTAGAACGCCGCACTCACGGCGCACCTGATCGCGATCGTGATTCGCATCTCTCTCGCTCTCCACTGTGGTGTGATCGGGGCGGAGGATCCGCCACCGCGCGAGTGGGACGCTACCAAACGCCCGTTGGCCGGCCAACGCCGAATCGGTGACCGGGGCGTGTGATGCGACGAACGGCGCGTCACGCGCGACGAGCCGTCGCGGCTCGAGCTCGCGCGCGCGCAGGCCTTGATGTGAGCGCGGATGCTGCGCTATGGTGTCGTCACGTGATGAACTCCTTCGTCATTCGCTCACTCGACTCCCGGCACCATGCGCGACGCGACGATCAGCACTGACGTGACGGCGCACGACACGCACGACCTCCAGCGCGCACCCGAGCGCGACGAGCGTGACGATCCGCGCGTGCTCTGGCCGCTCATCGTGTTGTTCTGGATCGTCAACGTCGCGCTGACGACGGTGGAGGTGTACGTGATGGCGCAGACGAGCGGCCGATCGCCTCGGCTGCTCGGCCTCCTCGCGTTCATGACGCCGAGCTACCTGGTGTGGTTCGCGAGCGTGCCGCTGATCGTGGGCGTGCTCACGCGGCGCTTCGCGTTCTCGTCTGGGCGGTTGCTGCGGTCGGGCGCGGTGCACCTCGTGGCGAGCGTGGTGATCGGACTCGCGACGCAGGTGGTGGATACTCTCACCATGCGGCTCGCCGAGCCGACCGTGCCGTTTCTTCCGATGCTGCTGGGTATGGCGCGCGTCTGGATCCTGTGGGCGGTGTTCACCTACTGGTTCTTCGTCGTGATGGTGCTCGCCGTGCGGCACTACACCACGTCGCGCGCGCGGCAGCAGCGGGCCACGGAGCTCGCCGCGGCGGTCGCGACGTCGCAGCTCGCCGTACTGCGTACGCAGCTGCATCCGCACTTCCTGTTCAATGCGCTCAACTCCATCTCGTCGCTCGTGTTCGACGAGCCGCGCGAGGCCCAGAAGATGATCGCGCAGCTCGCCGAGCTGCTGCGCGCCACGCTCGACGACGGTGGACTCGGCTCGTGGCCGCTGCGGCGCGAGCTGGAGCTGCTCGAGCGCTACACCGCGATCGAACAGGTGCGGTTCGGCGAGCGATTGGGTGTTCAGATCCGGTGTGATGCCGAGGCGCTGGACGCGATCGTGCCCTCTCTGCTGCTGCAACCGCTGGTGGAGAATGCGATCCTGCACGGCATTCAGCCGTCGATCGCGGGCGGCACCGTGCGCGTCGTCGCGCGACGCGATGGTCGGTGGTTGCATCTCGTCGTGGACGACGATGGGGTCGGACTTCCCCAGAGCGCCACGAATGGGCGCGCCGAGCGCGTGGGACTCTCCAACAGCCGGGAGCGGCTGGAGAAGGAGTTCGGCGACGATCAGGCACTCGAGATCGGACCCGCGAATGGGGCCGGGACCGAGGTGCAGATTCGCATTCCGTGGGCTACTCGCGAGGCGACGAATGGCGCCGGCACCTGACGCGCTCCGGGTCGTCGTCGCCGACGACGAGGCACTCGCCCGCCGGATGTTGACGACGCTGCTCGCCCGGGAGCGTGACGTGACCGTGGTCGCCGAGTGCAGCAATGGGCCGGCGACGATCGAGGCGGTACGCACGCACACACCGGATGTCCTCTTCCTCGACGTCCGGATGCCCGGCGCGACCGGTATCGAGGTGCTCGAGCGGCTCGGCCCGGACGCGGTGCGCGCCGTGGTGCTGGTGACCGCGTTCGACGCGTATGCCGTGTCCGCGTTCGACCACCACGCGCTGGACTACGTCCTCAAGCCGGTGGACGCCGACCGCTTCCGGACGACGATGCAGCGCGTTCGCGAGCGGCTGCGCGAGCACCGCTCGGCGGCGGTCGCCGACGAGACCCTTCGCGCGCTTGCGCGTGCGTACGGCGCGCCGAACGGGACATCGGGCGAGACATATCTGGCGCGCATGGTCGTGAAGTCATCCAGATCCGCGGCCGTGGTGGAGCTCGCGAGCGTCGATTGGATCGAAGCGGATGGCGACTACCTCGAGCTGCACGCGGGCTCGAAGGTGCATCTGGTGCGCGGCACGCTGAGCGCGTTGGAGCCAAGGTTGGACCCGCGGGAGTTCGTGCGGATCCATCGGTCGACCATCGTACGGATCAGCCGAGTGAAGGAGCTCGTGCCGCAGTTGCACGGGGACTATGTGGTCGCGTTGAGCTCGGGGGTGCGGTTGCGGCTCAGCCGGTCGTATCGTGCGCGGTTGGGAGCGGCGCTGGGCGCGGAGCTCTGAGAGGGGCGAGAGTCCACGACGGCGCCACCGCCTCGCGCAACGCGTCGAGCGATGGGAACACCGCGGCCAGTTGCGGCGCGAGATCCTCGGGCGGCTGAATCAAATCTGGGATGACCACGACCCGCATCCCCGCGGCGAGCGCGGCCTGCGTCCCCGCGGGTGAATCCTCGATCGCGACTGCCGTCTCGGGCGCGATGCCAAGTCGCCGGGCCGCCTCCAGGTACAGGTCCGGGTGTGGCTTGCCGTGCTCGACGTCGGCGCGCGTCGCGACGGCGGCGAAGAGGTGGAGTACGTCGCCGAGCCGCTCCTGCACCGCCGCCGGTCCGCTCGACGTCGCGAGGCCGAGCGGGATGCCGAGCTCCCCGACGAACGCCAGCCACTCGCGTGCACCGGGTCGCATGGCGACTCCCTCCGATTCGACGAGCTCGCGGAAGCCGCGATGGCACATCGAGCGGAAGCGGGGGACGTCGAAGTCCTCGCCGAAGTAGTGGCGAAGCAGGGCGTCGTTCCGATCGCCCGAGTGGCCGACGAAGGTCGCGAAGCGCTCGTCGGAGAGCTCGATGTCGAGCTCGCGTGCGACGAGCTGCCAGACGCGGCGCTCCATCCGCTCGCTGTCGACGAGGAGCCCGTCCATGTCGCAGACGACGGCGGCGGGGCGGGGAAGAGTCGATGCGCGCTCCACGTCGTCGGGCTGCGCGGTCAGGCTGTCGGTCATACTTCGAATTTTAACGACCGCGCACCCCGCCGCGCCCGGTTCAAGGGGTCAGAGTCGTTGAACGTTCAACGACTCTGACCCCTTGAACGCCACCATCCGAGCTCACCCCACACCCGCTCAGTAGTCGTAGATGTGTTCTAC
>JAEKKK010000320.1 GCA_019510405.1 Gemmatimonadota bacterium
CCAGTGCGCGTTTCAGGTCCGCCTTGGTCAGGCCTGGGTCCGTTACACGCAGCGTAGGTGGTAGGTCTACACCGGCCGCGCGGTACACGGCATTGAGCGGCTCCACCGCGCCATGCACCACGATGGGCCCGATGCTGGCATCCACGCCATGCAGCAGCCGCTGCGCCTTGCCAAAGGCATACGCGTACAGCACGCTGGCCTTGCCCGCCGCTGCATTGGCTGCCCACCAGGCATTGATGTCGGCAAACAGCGCGGGCTGGGACGGCCAGCGGTAGATAGGCAGGCCAAAGGTCGATTCGGTGATGAAGGTGTGGCAGCGCACCGGCTCGAACGGCGTGCAGGTCGGATCGGGCTCCGTCTTGTAGTCTCCCGACACGACCCACACCTCACCCCGATGTTCCAGCCGTACCTGCGCCGAGCCGAGGATGTGTCCCGCCGGCACGAGCGTGATCGACACGCCGTTGATCGTGCGCGTCTCGCCGAAATCCGCGAGCTCGATCGACGCGTCGTCGCCGAGTCGCGTGCGCAGCACGCGCGCGCCCTCGCGCGAGGCGAGATACCACTTGCTCCCCCACCGCGCATGATCGCCGTGCGCGTGCGTGATCACCGCCCGGTCGACGGGCTGCCAGGGATCGATGTAGAGGTCGGCGGCCTCGCAGTAGAGGCCGCGATCGGTGAGGCGCAACACGAGCGGCGGGCTGAAGGATGGTTGTCGGACTGAGGAGCAAGAACCATGTCGCCTCGTCCGTCCCCCTTCAGCCCGCCGCTCGCATTACAGCTTGACGATGTCTACGCGCCGATTGTTGGCGCGCCCCTCGGGCGTCGCGTTCTTCGTCACCGGCTTCGTGTCGCCGTAGCCCTTCGCGGTCAGCTGGTCGGCGGTCACTGCGTAGTCGCTCGTCAGCGCCGCCTTCACCGCTTCGGCGCGCGCCTGGCTCAGCGTCATGTTCGACGCCGCCGACCCGACGTTGTCGGTGTGCCCCTGGATCTCGACCTTGAGATCCGGATGCGCCTTCAGCGCTGCCGCGATCGACTTCAGCGTCGGCGTCGACTCGGGCTTGAGGTCCGACTTCCCCGACTCGAACAGGATCCCCTGCGTGGACCAGCGCCCCTTCGCCGACAGCTCGTCGTAGATGTCCTTGTTGCTCTCGGCCACGCGGATGCGCGTCACGTAGACCGCGTTCTTCTCGTCGTCCCGTCCCTGCAGGTGCAGCACGAGCGTGCGCCCGCGCTGGAACCCACCGTTCGGGATGTTGGCGATGCGCTTCTCGTCAGCGTACAGCTTGAGCGCCGGCCCGTCGCCGAGAATGCGGAAGCTCGCCGGATGACCGACGTACCGCTGGACGTCGGCGTCCTTCGCCATGACGCTCATCCCCTCCACGCCACCACCGGAGACCGAGAAGCCATTGTGGCCCCAGCCGATCTCGGTGAATTTCGAGTCGTTGAGCGGACCACCGCCCGTGATCTCGAAGGTGTTGGCGGCAACGCCGCGCGAGTCGCGATTGATGACGTCGAGCTCGACCGTGAACTTCTGCGGCAGTGCCTCGGGAAGCGGGATCACCAGCTCGCTCGGGCTCGAGGCCTTGAGCGCACGCTGGCCGCCGTCGAGCTCCACGACTTCCATCTGGCCCGTCTTGAAGGTCAGGCGCTTCGGGAAGTTGCCGACCTGATCGTCCGTGAAGTCGGTGAAGAAGATCGTCCGCGACCCCGGAACGAAGTCATAGTTCGCCCACTCCTTGCGGCTCGTCGGCGCGGTGGACGCAGTCGACGTCGCGCTCGCTTCACCGTTCGCGGACTGCTCCGATTTCGCCGTGCTGTCCTTTCCCGTGAGCGATTCTGCGGCCTTCTTGGCGACCTTCTCTGCTGCCTTCTGTTTGATCCTGTCCTTGATCGATCCGAACTGAGCTTCGGCCGTCCCGGCCGATCCGATCGTGAGCGCGGCCACGAGACCGAGCGGCATCACGAACGAGAAACGGAGCTTCGACATCGCACCACCAACGACGCTGAGGGTGAACCAACGGCTTGCACGACGGAGAACCACCATAAACAGGTGAATACGGAGGCTCTGGGGGGCTGTCAAGGCAGCACGACAGTTGCTCCTGTATGGTCGAGCTCCGCTACAGTTGTTCGAGACGCCGCAACACACGACAGGAGACGCCGCGATGTCCTGGAAGCCCGGATTGCCGAGTCATGACGAGAACGAGTGGTTCGCCCGCCGCGATGCAGAGTGGTTGAAGGAGCAGCGCGCGAGGCTCGACGCCGAGCGTGCGGCGCGCGAGGCGGCGATGCACTGTCCGCGCTGCAAGACGGAGCTCGGTCATCGTCCGTACAAGGACGTGTCGCTCGACTACTGCCCGAACTGCCATGGCGTCTGGCTCGATGCCGGCGAGCTCGCCATGCTCGCGCACGAATCGGAACGCAACCTGCTGCGAATCGCCAAGGAGCTCGACGGAAGCGGGCGGATGGTGTGAGTCCGCCGCCCGCGCCTCGGCGCAGGTGACCAGGATCGACGCAAGCAGGTTGAGGAAGACATGACGAATCCCTTCCGCTCATGCCGCGCACTCGTGCTCGCCGTTGCACTCGCGGCATGCGCCGACAACCCGACCGTCGCCCCGGAGCAGGCCGCGGGCGTCTACGTGCTCGCATCCGTCACCGGCCGCGGTCCGGCGACGGGGACCTTCACGCTCTCCCCCAACGGCGGCGCTGACCGTCAGGCGCACTTCACGTCGCTCGGCAGCCCATTCGATCAGCATTTCATCGGCAGCTTCCGGATCGACGGAGATTCGATCGCGTTCCTGCTCCTGCCGAGCGACAAGCCGGCAGACTTCGTGTGGCCGGTGTCTGGCCAGTGGCTCGGCTCGGAGTTCACGATCAGGTATCCCGATCCCGCCGACGGTCCCGACATCGTCGAGCGATATCGAAGGCAGTAGTCGTCGGACTTACCGGCCTTCGAGTGCTTGCCCCAATTCGCCTACCGCCCGCCGGATCGCCCCCTCGCTGAAGCCGCCGTAGCCCAGCACGAGCGCCCCGCCACGCGCGGGCGCGGTGAGGTGGAACTTCGAGAGTGCCCAGCTTCGGACGCCGCGCGCCATTGCAGCTTCATGGGCGGTCACGTCGTCCACGTGCGCCGCGTCGACGAGCGCCTCCTGCCGCTCCGCACAGAGGGCGCGCACGTGCCGGATGTGGCGGAAGTAGTGTCCCTCGCCGATGAAGTCGGCGAGGACGTGCTGGTATGGCATCGGTGTGTGGCGGTCCACCGTCTAGCGCGCGGCACGGAACGCGTCGACCAGACCGTCGGGCACGATCATGTAGCCGAGTCGCAGCCCCGAGACGAGCGTCTTGCTGAACGTACCGGCGTAGAGCACGTGCGCGCGTCGTCCGGGCTGCTCCGCTTCGAGTCCTTGCAGGGCGGGAAGTGGACGGCCCCTGTAGCGGAACTCGGCATCGTAGTCATCCTCCAGGATCCACGCGCCCGACGCGCCCGCCCAGCCAAGGAGCTGCAGCCGGCGCGACGCACTCATCACGACGCCGAGTGGGAACTGGTGCGAGGGTGTGACGTACGCCAGCCGCGCTCGCGGCGCCATGCGCATCCCCTCCGCGACGTCGAGCCCCTCGTCGTCCACGCGCACCGGCACGAGCCGCGCACCCGCGGCGAGAAAGGCGACGCGCGCGCCGACGTAGCCCGGCTCTTCGATCCACACGTCGTCCCCGGGATCGAGCAGCACCTGCGACACGAGATGCAGCGCCTGCTGCGCGCCGTTGACCACCAGCACCTGATCCGGCGTGCAGCGCACCCCGCGCGCCGCGCCGACATACGACGCGATCGCCGCGCGCAGCGCCGGCTCTCCAGCCGGATCCAGCTCGCCCAGGTCCACGTCGCCGCGCCGCCACCGACGTCCGGCGAGCTGCGCCCACCGCCGCATCGGGAAGGCATCGATCGCCGGCACGCCCAGCTCGAACGGCGTGTGCGGGCCCGGCGGCCGAATGAGCGTCGCACCCACCTCGACGAGCATCCGTCCGCGCATCGAGAGCGTCGGCGCGATTGCCCGCGTGCGCGCTCCCTTCGCCGCGCTCGCGCGCGCCGGTCGCGCGACAGTGAGCAGCGCGTCGGGGACGACCTCCCGCGCGCGCGATCCACCACCGCGCCGCCCGTACAGATACCCTTCGCTGCGAAGCTGCTCGAACGCGAGCAGCACCGTGTTGCGCGCCACGCCCAGGTCGGCGGCGAGCGCCCGCGTCGACGGCAGTCGCGCGCCCCGCGCGAGACGTCCCGACAGGATCGCGTCGCGCAGCCCTTCGTACACCTGCCGGTAGAGCGGCGCCTCCGCCGCGGGATCGAGGATGAGCTGCACGACCGGCGAGGCCGGCCCGCGCTTTCGCTTTGGACCTATCATAGTGCAACAATTTGGAGCTGGTGACGGAACCAAGCAAAGCCCATCCTTCCGTCGTACCCGAACCGATGAGACGGACGGATGACTCCCATCGACCTCGCGCTCCTGCTCGGACTCGCCACGCTCTGGGGCGGCTCCTACTTCTTCATCCGCGTCGCGGTGCCGGCGTTCGGTCCCGCAGCGCTCGTCGCGCTCCGCGTCGTCATCGGCGGGCTGCTGCTGTGGACCGTCGCGCGCGCCACGCGGCGCCGCGTCGAGCTGCGCCGGCATCTCCCTCGCCTCGCGATCCTCGGCCTGCTCAACGCGGCCCTCCCCTATCTGCTCATCTCGGCGGCCGAGCTGCACCTCACCGCCTCGTTTGCCGCCATCCTCGGTGCCACGGTGCCGCTCTTCGCCGCCGCGCTGGGCGCACGGTACCTCGGGGAGCGGTTGAGTGTCGCGCGCATCGGAGGACTGCTGATGGGCGTCGTCGGCGTCGCCGTCATGGTCGGCTGGGGGCCGATGACGCTCGACGCCGCGACGCTGCTCTCGGTCCTCGCCATGCTCGCCGCATCGGCGAGCTATGCCGGCGCGGGGATCTACACGAAGCTGACGCTGCGTGGTGTACCCACGTTCACGCTCGCGCTCGGGCAGCAGCTCGGTGCGTTCGTCTGGCTCGCCCTGCCTGGTACGCTGCTCCCGCCGCGCGCGACACCATCGCTCGCCGCGATCGGCGCGCTGCTCGCCCTCGGTGCACTCTCGACCGCGGTGGCGTACCTGCTCTACTTCCGGCTGCTCGAGCGCGTCGGGCCGACGAAGACGACCACGGTCACCTACCTCATCCCGATCGTCGGAATGCTCGGCGGCGCAGTCGTGCTGCACGAGCCACTCACTGCCGGGATGCTCGTCGGGCTCGGGCTCATTCTGGGCAGCGTGGTACTCGTGAACGAAGTCCGCATCGGTGCATTTCTCCCCGCACGCGCCGCGTCGCGGCGAGCATCATGAGTGCGGCGTTCGTCGTTCGGCGCGCGCGCGTCGCGGCACTGGCCCTCGCGCTGGTCCTCTTCGCGCGGTTGGCGCAAGCCGCGATCGCGGCGGGAGACCTTCCGCCGTCGGTCGCGCAGCGGGTGTCGCCGTCCAGCGAATCGGCGCGCGTCGCCTTCGAGCGGACGCTCCCGCCCATGCGCGGCGACCATCTGCACGTCGCGCTCGTCGAGGTCACGTACGAGCCAGGCGCATCCTCGTTGCCACATGTGCATCGCTGCCCCGTCAGCGGCTACGTGGTATCACGCAAGTGACAGCACGCCGGTCACCTTCCTCGCCTACTTCGTCTGTGATGGCGACGGACCACGCAGTGTCGCGCTCACCCGAGAGATTCCGCGATGAGACGCGTCGACTGGGTCACACTGTTCGCGCGCCTCGCGCTCGGCGCGGCCTTTCTCTCCGGCATCGCCTCGCGCTTCGGGTGGTGGGGCGCCGGAGTCGGCTACGGCAGTTGGGCCAACTTCGTGAAGTACACCGGCGAGGTGAACGCCTTCATGCCGCGCGCGACGATTCCCTTCCTCGCGGTGGCCGCGACGGTGGCCGAGCTCGTGCTGGGCATGCTCCTCGTCGTCGGGATCCGACTCCGCTGGACCGCGCTCGCGAGCGCCGCGCTGCTCGCCGTGTTCGGGATCGCGATGGCGATCTCGTTCGGCCCGAAAGAGCCACTCGACTACTCGGTCTTCTCGGCGAGCGCCGCGGCTCTGCTGCTCGCGTTCCGCGTCGGCGACGACCGGCATCGACAATCCTAGCGGCGCCGGCCAGGCGGCCTCAGGGATGAGCCAGATTGCGGAACGGCCTCGGGGGCGGAAGCTTCCCGAGGCCGTTTCGCATCCGCATTCCCGCATCCCCCCCGAGGGACCATGAAGCTCCGCCGACCGCTCCTCCTCGCCGGCTTCGTCGCGCTCGCGGTCGCGGCGCTGCCGCACGCTCGTCCCGATGTCGCCGTGGGACCCACGGACATCGGCGGTGTCGTCACCGGCCCGCACGGTCCCGAAGCGGGCGTATGGGTCATCGCCGAGACGAACG
>JAEKKK010000154.1 GCA_019510405.1 Gemmatimonadota bacterium
CGGCGTACATGGTGCCGAGTGCCGTCGTGCTGTTGGAGCAGCTCCCGCTGACGGCGAACGGGAAGCTCGATCGCGCCGCCCTCCCCGCCCCGGACGCGGTCGGCGCGGCGCAGGCGTCGTCGTTCGTCGCCCCGCGCACCGACACCGAGACGAAGCTCGCCGCGATCTGGGCCGAGGTGCTCAAGCGCGAGCAGATCGGTGTGACCGACAACTTCATCGCCCTCGGCGGACATTCGCTGCTGGCGATCCGCGTGCTGGGCCGTATCAGCAAGACGTTCGGCGTGCGCCTTCCGCTGCGCACGCTGTTCGACGCCCCGACGATCGAGCAGCTCGCGCCGCGCATCGACGCCGAGCGCGTCCCTGCCGCCTCGGCCGAGCCCGGACTCGTCTCGCGCTCGCGCGATGCGTATCGGATCGGTCGGACCACGACGCCCGGCTCGGGCTCCACGCCGGACGCCTAGGAGACTCCATGTCGCACGAGACTGCCTCGAGAGAGAACGCGCCGCTCACGCCCGCGAGCGACGAGCCCGTGATGCTGCCGACGTCGTTCGCGCAGGAGCTGCTCTGGCTCATGCAGCATTCGGCGCCGGCGAACACGTCGTACAACGTGCCGCGCACGCGGCGCGTCGTCGGGCCGCTCGACGTGGCCGCGCTCCGCCGCGCGTTCGACGCGCTCATCGCGCGCCACGAGATCCTCCGCACGACGTACGGGTTCCACGAGGAGCAGGCGGTGCAGGTCGTCCATGCGCCGCGTCCGATCGACTTGCGCGTCGTCGACGTCAGCCACCTGCCCGCCGACCAGCGCGCGGCCGAGACGGAGCGGCTCGTGCTCGAGCAGGCGCACCGGCCGTTCGATCTCGGGCAGGACCAGATCCTTCGCGTCACCGTGATCCGCCACGGCGACGCCGAGCACGTGCTGCACCTCGACTCGCACCACATCGCGTTCGACGGCTGGTCGCGTGAGATCCTCTTCCGCGAGCTGTCGGCGCTGTACCGCGAAGCCGCTGGCGGCGCGCCGGCCGATCTGCCCGCGCTGCCGATCCAGTACGCCGACTACGCCATCTTCGAGCGCGAGCATCTCGCCGGCGACCGGCTCGAGCGGCTGCTCGGCTACTGGCGCCGCGAGCTGGGCGACGTGTCGTTCGTGCTCGAGCTGCCGACCGACTTCCCGCGCCCCGTCGTGCCCGGGACGGGTGGGATCACGGAGCGCATGGCGATCGAGCCGGCGCTGCTCGCGCGCATCAAGCAGCTCGGCGTCGCGCACGACGCCACGCTCTACATGGTGCTGCTCGCCGCGTACGCCACGCTGCTGCACCGCTACACGGGCCAGCCCGACGTGCTCGTCGGCTCGCCGAGCGCGGGACGCTCGCGCGCCGAGACGGAAGGGCTGATCGGCTACTTCGCCAACACGATGGTCCAGCGCGCGCGGTTCACGTCGGACCCGACGTTCGCGCAGCTCCTCGATCAGCTGCGCGAGAGCGCGCTCGGCGCGTACGACCATCAGGAGATCCCGTTCGAGAAGCTCGTGCTCGAGCTGCAGGGCGGACAGCAGCTCAGCCACTCGCCGCTCTTCCAGGTCGTGTTCACGATGCTCGGCGGCACCGGCGAGAGCGGACCCGTCACCCTCGGTGAGGCGGAGATCCGTCCGTACGGCGTCGACGACGGCACGACCAAGTTCGACCTCACCCTGTTCATGTCGGAGCGCGACGGCGCGCTGACGCTCACCCTCCGCGCGCGGTCGGATCTGTTCGCGCCGGCGACGGTGCGTCGCGCCCTGGAGCACCTGCGCACCGTGCTCGAGTCGGCGGTGCATGCGCCGGACACGCGTGTCTCGGAGCTGAACCTGCTCGGCGGCGCGGAGCGCGACGCGCTCGCGACGTGGAACGACACGCGCGCCGACGTCGGACCGGCGGCGACGATCGACGCCCTGTTCAGCGCCCAGGTCGCGCGCGTCTCCGACCGCGTCGCCGTCGTGGCGGAGAACGGCTCGACGACCTACGCCGAGCTGGACGCCCGCGCCAACAGGATCGCCCACCGGCTGCAGCGGCTCGGCGTCGGCGCCGACGTGCCCGTGGGCATCGTCCTCGAGCGTACGACTGATCTGGTCGCCGCGATGCTCGGCGTGCTGAAGGCGGGAGGCGCGTACATCCCGATCCCGCCGGAGATCCCCGCCGCGCGCGCCGCGCAGCAGCTCGGCGAGGCGGATGCGCGCGTCGTCATCACGACGTCGGCGTATCACGATCGCGTGCCGGCGAAGGTGACGCTGCTCGGCCTGGACAGCGACGCCGCGGCGATCGACGCCGAGCCGGCGACGCGCCCGGATCCCGTCGCGACACCGGCGTCGCTGGCGTACGTGCTGTTCACGAGCGGGAGCACCGGCGTGCCGAAGGGCGTCGCCGTCACGCACGCCAACGTAGTGCACTACACCCGCGCCGTCGCGCGCGTGCTGGGCGACGTGCCGCGCGACGCCGCGGGCGACGGATTCGCCGCACTCGACGGCTGGTCGTTCGGCATGGTGAGCTCGGTGGGCGCGGACCTCGGCAACACGGCGCTCTTTCCGGCGCTGCTCGCCGGCGGCACGCTGCACCTCGTCTCGCGCGACGTGGCCACCGAGCCGGCGCGCTACCGCGAGTATCTCGCGGCGCATCCGCTCGACGTGCTCAAGATCACGCCGAACCACCTGCGTGCGCTCGCCGGCGGACTCGAGGCGAAGCAGCTCGCCGCCGCGCTGCCGCGGCGCTGGGCGGTGCTCGGCGGAGAAGCGCTCGGGTGGGACGTCGCGCAGGCCGTGCTCGACACGCGCACCTGCCGCCTCCTCGATCACTATGGTCCGACGGAGACGACGGTCGGCGTCAGCACCTTCGAGGTGACGGCCGACTCGATGCGCGTCGCCCGCGAGGCGGGAGCGCAGACCGTGCCGGTGGGCGCACCGCTCGCCAACGTGCGGCTGCACGTGCTCGACGCGCACCGCCAGCCGGTGCCGGTGGGCGTGATCGGTGAGCTCTACATCGCCGGTGCCGGCGTGAGCCGCGGCTATCTGCGGCGCGACGATCTCACGGCCGAGCGGTTCGTCATGCTCGACGGGGGCGAGCGCGCTTATCGCAGCGGCGACCGCGTGCGGCGTCTGCCGAACGGCGTGATCGAGTTCCTCGGCCGCGCCGACGATCAGGTGAAGCTGCGCGGCTATCGCGTCGAGCTGGGCGAGGTGGAGCAGGTGCTGCGCGACCATCCCGGTGTCGCGCAGGCGCTCGCGCTCGTGCATGCGGGCTCGGCCGAGCCGCAGCTCGTCGCGTACGTCGTGGCACGCTCGGCGACGTCGGACTATGCTTCGGCCCACGCGGGACGTACGACGGTCGACAGCGTGAAGGAGTGGGCCGCGGCGCGGCTGCCGGAGTACATGGTTCCCGCGACGGTCATCATGCTCGACGCGATGCCGCTCGGCGCCAACGGGAAGATCGATCGTGCGGCGCTGCCCGATCCGACCGATCTCGCTGCCACCGAATCGCGGTTCGTCGCGCCACGCACGCCGACGGAAGAAGGGATCGCGGGGATCTGGATGGAAGTGCTGAAGAAGGACGCCGTCAGCGTCAGCGACGATTTCATCGCGCTGGGCGGGCATTCGCTCCTCGCGATCCGCGTGCTCGGAAAGTTGAGCCGCAAGTTCGGCGTGCGCCTGCCGCTGCGGACCCTGTTCGACGCGCCGACGGTGGCGCAGCTCGCGGAGGTGGTGGATCTCGAGCTGCAGCTCGCCGCCGTCGCCGCGCTCACGGAGAGCGACGCGTAACGTGGCCGGCAGCGACGCCATCGCCCAACGCCGCGCCGAGCTGGAGCGCCGGCTCGCCGCGCTCTCGCCGGAGAAGCGCGCGCAGCTCGAGCGCGCGCGTGCGGCCGGCGTTGGTGAACCGGCGCCGCGCCGCGGCGGGATCGTGCCGCGCGAGCCCGGTGCGCCGGTGCCGATGTCGTACGCGCAGGAGCTCCTCTGGCTGCTCGACCGCGCGAGCCCGGGGATGCACGGCTACAACGTCCCCCGTACGGCGCGTCTGCGCGGTGGGCTCGACGTCGCCGCGCTGCAGGCCGCGCTGGATGGCATCGTCGCGCGCCACGAGGTGCTGCGCTCGACCTTCGATCTCGTGGACGACGAGCCGCGTCAGATCGTCCATCCCGCGGCGCCGGTCGCGCTCGCGATCACCGATCTCTCCGACCGTCCGCACGCCGCTCGTGAAGCGGAAGCGCTCGCACTCGTGCGCGAGCTGTCGCGCCGGCCATTCGACCTGACGCGCGATCCGCAGCTGCGGGCGTCGCTCATCCGGCTGGGCGAGGAGGACCACGTCCTCCTGCTCGAGTCGCACCACGTCTCGTCCGATGCGTGGTCGCGCAACATCCTGATGCGCGAGCTCTCGGCACTCTACGACGCGCACCACCGAGGAGAGCCCTCAACCCTCGCGGCGCTCGCGCTGCAATACGGCGACTTCGCGCGCTGGCAGCGCGACGCGCTCCGGGGCGCCGAGTTCGAACGGCACATCGCCTTCTGGCGCGACCAGCTCCGCGACGCGCCCGCGCTCCTCGAGCTGCCGACCGACCGGCCGCGCCCCACCACGCCGAGCTTCGAGGGGGCGACGCGGTCGCGCATGCTGCCCGCGGAGCTGCTCGAGCAGCTCCGCGCCCTGAGCAAGACGCAGGGGAGCACGCTGTTCGTCACCCTCCTCGCCGCGTTCGACGTGCTGCTCGCGCGCACGAGCGGACAGGAGGACATCGTCGTCGGCTCGCCGACGGCGGGACGCGCGCAGGAAGGGATCGAGGGGCTGATCGGCTACTTCGCCAACACGCTCGTGCTGCGCACCCGGCTCGACGGCGACCCGTCGTTCGCCGGCGTCGTGGCGCGCGTGCGCGAGACGACGTTGAGCGCCTTCGAGCATCAGGACGTCCCGTACGAGAAGCTCGCCCTCGAGCTGCAGCGCGACCGCGCGCTCGGCCGCGGCGGCCTGTTCCAGGTGATGTTCACCCTGCAGGACGCCGAGCTGCGCACCCTCGCGCTCCCCGGCCTGCACTTCGAGCCATTCGGTCCGGCCCGCGGCGCGACCAAGTTCGATCTCTCGCTGTTCATGCACGAGCGGGCGGAGGGACTGCGCGCCGCGTTCGAGTATCGCACCGACCTGTTCGACGCCGCGACGATCGACCGACTGCTGGGCCGCTTCGAGACGCTGCTCGAGGGGATCGTCGCGAATCCCGACGCGCCCATCTCGACGCTCCCCGTCCTCCCCCTCGACGAGCGGCTCCGGCTCCAGGAGTGGAGCTACGGCGCGACGCAGCCCGTCGATGCGGAGACGCTGCACGAGATGATCGCGCAGCAGGTGGCGCGCACCCCCGACGCCACGGCTGTCGAGATCGAGCAGGGCGACGGCACGATCGAGCGCATGACCTTCCGCGAGCTCGATACCCGTGCGGCGACGCTCGCCCGCTTCCTGAATGGGCGCGGCGTGGGGCCGAACATGGGCGTCGGCATCTGCGTCGACCGCTCGACGGAGCTCGTCGTCGCGATGCTCGGCGTGCTGAAGGCGGGGAGCTACTACCTGCCGCTCGACCCCGACTATCCGGCGGACCGGCTCGCCTTCATGCTGCAGGACTCGAAGGTGCCCGTGCTGCTCACGACGACGGCGCTCGTCGACGCGCTGCCGCAGTCGAGCGAGGCGGGGAGCGCGAGCGTCGTGCTGCTCGACCGCGACTGGGAGCTCGTCGAAGCCGACGCGCGGCTCGTCACCGAGCTGTCGACCGAGCAGACGACGGGCGACGGACTCGCGTACGTCATCTATACCTCCGGCTCCACGGGACGGCCGAAGGGGGTGATGATCCCGCATCGCGCCGTGGTGAACTACCTCGCGTGGATGCGCGACGCGTATCCGCTCGACACGCGCGACGGTGTCCTGCAGAAGGCGCCGGCGAGCTTCGACGCCTGCATCTGGGAGTTCTTCCTCCCGCTCGTCAGCGGCGCGCGGCTCGTGCTCGCGCGGCCGGGCGGACATCAGGATCCGGCGTATCTCCTCGCCGCGATCGCGCGCCACGACGTCACGCTGCTCCAGCTCGTGCCGTCGCAGCTCAACATGATGCTCGAGACGCCGGGCGCCGACGCGCCGAACGGGCTGCCGCGGCTCCGTCGCCTCTTCCTCGGCGGCGAAGCGCTGCCGAGCGAGCTGCTCACGCGGTTGGGCGCGGTGTGTCCGACGCTGCAGGTGACGAACCTCTACGGACCGACGGAAGCGACGGTCTACGCGACGCACTGGAGCATCGGCGCGGCGGAGTGGACGGGAGGCGCGGTGCCGATCGGCACCCCGATCACCAACGCGTCGGTGCACGTGGTCGCGATGCAGAGCGGCGGTGCCATGGAGGTGGTGCCGATCGGCGTCGCCGGTGAGCTGTGCATCGGAGGCGTCGGGCTCGCGCACGGCTACCTCGCGCGCCCCGAGCTGACGGACGAGAAGTTCGTCCCTGATCCGTTTGTTGCCGGACGGACCTCCAAGCCCCGGTCCGGACGGGGCTCCGATGCGCGACGCGCGCGGCTCTACCGCACGGGCGACCGCGCCCGGTGGCGCGCCGACGGCACGCTCGAGTACCTCGGCCGCATCGACAACCAGGTGAAGCTGCGCGGCTTCCGCGTCGAGCTGGGCGAGGTGGAGTCGGCACTCGCGCAGCAGCCGGGCGTGCAGTCGGCCGTCGCACTCGTGCGCGAGGACACGCCGGGCGACCAGCGGCTCGTCGCGTACTGCATCGGCACGGAAAGCAGCGGCCACACGCCGGCCGCGCTGCGCAGCGCACTCAAGGCGACGCTCCCCGAGTTCATGGTGCCCACGGCGTTCGTGTGGCTCGCCGAATGGCCGATGAACGCGAACGGGAAGCTCGATCGCAAGGCGCTCCCCGCGCCCGCGTCGGCGGATGCGCCGGTGGCGGTGCGCGTCGCGCCGCGCACGCCGACGGAGGAAGTGGTCGCCGCGCTCTGGGGCGACGTGCTCCAGCGCGAGCTCGGGGCCGAGGACGACTTCTTCGAGCTCGGCGGCCATTCGCTGCTCGCGTTGCGCGTGCTCGCGAAAGTCGGTGAACGGCTCGGCGTTCGCGTCCCGCTGCGCGTCATCTTCGAGTCGAGCACCGTCGCCGCCTTCGCCGCGCGCGTGGACGAGCTTCGCGCCGCGGCCGGCACGACGGTCGCCGATCCGATCCCGCGCGGCGGCGACGAAGCACCGCTCACGCATCTCCAGGAGCTGTTCTGGCTCGTCGAGCGCAACGCGACGGGACTCGGCGTCTACAACGTCGCCGATCAGTGGCACATCGACGGCACGCTCGACCTCGACGCGCTGCGCCGCGCGCTGGACGGTGTCGTGCAGCGCCACGAGTCGCTCCGCTCGGTGATCCTCGACCGCGACGGCGGCCCGGTGCAGGTCATCCGCCCGCCTCGCCCGGTATCCGTTGATCTGATCGACTTGGTGTCGCTCGAGCCGGAGCGGCGTGAGCAGAAGCGAGCGAAGATCGTCGCCGAGCGCAGCGCGGCGCCCTTCGACCTGAGCGCGGACCTGCTGCTGCGCGCCACCGTGCTGCGCCTCGCACCGCACGAGCACGTCCTCCTGCTCGTGTCGCACCACGTCGTGTACGACGGCTGGTCGCGCGGCATCCTCCTGCGCGAGCTGGCCGCGCTCTACGCCCGCGCGCGCGGTGAGCGCGCGCCGGCGCTGACGACGCCCGCCACGCGCTTCGCCGACTACGCCGCCTGGCAGCGTCGCCGGCTCGACGCGGAAGGCACCCAGCGCGAGCTGCGCCTCTGGCTCGACCGGCTGGGCGAGTCCACCCTGGCCGTCGCGCTGCCGACCGACCGGCCGCGCCCCTCGGCGCCGACGTTCGAGGGAGGGAAGCGGACCGTCGTGCTCCCGCTCGACCTGCTCGAGCGGCTCCGCCAGATCGCGCGCGCGAACGACGCGACGATGTTCATGGTGCTCCTCGCAGGCTTCGAGGCGCTGCTGCATCGCTACACCGGCCAGGATGAGTTCGTGCTCGGCACGATCGTCGCCGGCCGCGGGCGCGCCGAGCTCGAAGGGGTCATCGGGAACTTCGTCAACACGATCCCGCTCCGCGCCGCGCTGGCCGACGATCCCACCTTCCGCACGCTGCTCTCGCGCGTGAAGGAGGAATACCTCCACGCGAGCGAGCACGCCGAGCTGCCCTTCGAGACGCTCAGCGCCGCCGTGCAGCGCGAGCGCGGGGGCGAGGCGAGCGGCTTCGCCCAGGTGCACTTCGTCCTGCAGAACAACACGTCGGGCGGGCTGCGGCTCAGCGGCACCCAGGCGCGCGCCGTTCCCGTCGAAGCGACGGCCACCAAGTTCGACCTCTCCCTCTCGATGGGCGAGCAGTCGAACGGCCTGCGCGCCGCGATGCAGTACCGCAGCGCGCTGTTCGACGCCGCGACGATCGACCGCATGCTCGGCCATCTCGCCATGGTGCTCGACGGGGCGAGCCGCGCGCCCGACACGCGCGTCTCGGCGTTGCCGCTCGTCACGGAGCGCGAGCGGGTCCAGCTCCTCGAGGAATGGAACGGGCGCGACGTCGGGTACGCGCGCGACGCGGCGGTCCACGAGCTCGTCGCCGCGCACGCGGCGCGTGCCCCCGAGGCGATCGCCGTCTCCACCGCGACGGGCCAGACCCTCAGCTACGGCGAGCTCGAGACGCGCAGCAACCAGCTCGCCTGGCATCTGCAGGGGCTCGGTGCGCGCAGCGGCAGCGTCGTCGGCATCTGCATGGAGTCGTCGCCCGAGCTGATCGTCGCGATGCTCGGCACCCTCAAGACGGGTGCGGCGTACCTGACACTCGATCCGAGCTATCCCTCGGAGCGGCTGTCGTTCATGGTGGAGGACGCGGCAATCGCCGCGCTCGTGACGAGTGGGCAGCCCGGGCTCGTCTCCGCGGCGCCGCACGTCTCGCTCACCGCCGACGCGGCGGCGATCGCCACGCAGCCGCTCGACCCGCCGCCCGCGCAGGTCGGCGGTGGCGACGTCGCCAACATCATCTACACGTCGGGAACGACCGGCCGCCCCAAGGGGACGCTCCTCCCGCATCGCGGCATCACGCGCCTCGTCACGGCCACGAACTACATGCAGCTCGGGCCGTCCGACGTGATGGGACAGGTCGCGAGCCCGGCGTTCGACGCGCTGACGTGGGAGGTGTGGGGCGCGCTGCTCAACGGCGCACGCCTCGCCATCGTGCCGCGCGAGACGATGCTCGACGCCTCCGCCCTGCGCGACGAGCTGCAGCGGTCCGGCGTGACGACGATGCTGCTCACCACCGCGGTGTTCAACCAGGTGGCGCGCGTCGCACCCGATGCGCTCCGCGGCGTGCGCAACATGCTGTTCGGTGGCGAGGCCGCCGACGTCGATGCCGTGCGGCGCGTGCTCGAGCATTCCGCGCCGGAGAACCTCGTCAACGCCTACGGTCCATCCGAAGCGTCGGTCATCGCGCTGACGCATCGCGTCACGAGCGTCGCGCCCGATGCATCGACGATTCCGGTCGGCAGCCCGATCGCCAACACGCGCGTCTACGTGCTGGACCGCCGCGGCGCGCTCGTGCCGGTCGGCGTGCCCGGCGAGCTGCACGTCGCGGGTGACGGCACGGCGATCGGCTACCTGAACCGCCCCGACCTGACGGCGGAGCGCTTCATCGCCAATCCGCTCGACCCGAGCTCCGGCGAGCGGCTGTATCGCACCGGCGACCTCGCGCGCTGGATGCCCGGCGGCGAGATCGAGTTCATCGGCCGCGCCGACAACCAGGTGAAGATCCGCGGCGTGCGCATCGAGCTCGCCGAGATCGAGGCGGTGATCAGCGCCGAGGCCGGCGTCGCGGGTGCGCTCGCCATGGTACGCGAGGTCGCGCCCGGCGACGCACGCCTCCTCTGCTACTACGTCCCCACGGCGGGCGAGACACCGGACGAGCCGCGCATCCGCGCCGCGCTCCGCCGCGTCCTGCCGCAGAACATGATGCCGAGCGCGCTCGTCGCGCTGCCGGAGTTCCCGCTCACGCGCAATGGCAAGGTCGATCGGCAGGCGCTCCCGCTCCCGCAGGTCGCGCTCCAGCGCACGGCGGAGTACAAGGCGCCGCGCACGACGATCGAGCACGAGCTGGTGCAGATCTGGGAGAAGCTCCTCGATCGCCGCCCGATCGGCATTCGCGAGGACTTCTTCGAGATCGGCGGCCACTCGCTGATGGCCGTCCGCATGCTCGCCGAGATCGCGCGCGTGCGCGGGCGCCACGTCCCGCTGGCGTGGCTCTTCGAGTCGTCCACGATCGAGGCGCTCGGCGCGCGGATCGGCGCCGACGTCCAGGCGCAGTCGGAGCCCCCGCTCGTCGTCCTCCAGGCGGAGACGCCGGGACGTCCGATTGCCTTCGTGCACGGCGACGTGCGCGGCGCGGGGTGGTACTGCCGCCGCCTCGCACCACTCGTCGCGCCGGATGCGCCGATGCTCGTCCTGCCGACGCTCGGCGCCGACGAGGAGGATCGCGTGTGGCGCATCCGCACGATGGCGGAGCGCCACGTCGCCGAACTGCGAAAGGTGCAGCCACACGGGCCGTACCGGCTCGCCGGCTTCTGCGTCGGCGGCATCATCGCGTTCGAGATGGCGCGCCAGCTCCGCGCTTCGGGTGAAGCAGTAGAGCGCCTGATCGTGATCGACAGCACGGCGACCAACGCGCGCATCCACTACGTGCGCCCGTTGCTCGCGCTCATGCCGGGCGAGGGACGCACGCGGCTCGCGCGGCAGGCCGCATTGATGACGCGCCTGCGCCGCTACGACCTGCGCATCCGGCAGGTCGCGCAGCTCGGGGCGTCGCAGCAGTTCCAGTGGGTGCGCCGCAACGTCACTCGTCGTTGGCGGCGGCTCGTCGGGCGCAGCGCCGCCGCACCGACACCGCCCCAGATCACCGACACGACGGGCCTCGCCGCCACGGCGGTGCTCACCGACGCCGCGGGTGCCAACGTGCTGCTCTCGCAGGCCCAGGCCGCGTCGGCGTACATCCCGTCGTCGTA
>JAEKKK010000326.1 GCA_019510405.1 Gemmatimonadota bacterium
AGCTGACCGCTCGCCGCTGTCGGGCGGGCTCCTACCGCCAGGGGGTCAGAGCCCTCGGGCTTCGCCCTCGGGGTCAGACCCCGGGATCACTGCAGCTTGTCGAGCCACGAGCGGGCCGCGTCGAGCTCCTCCTTCGTCACCGTGTGGCCGACCGGCGTCCAGTGCGTCGTCACCTGCGCGCCCGCATCGGTGAGCGCGCGCGCGAGCTGCTCCACGGTCTCGCGCGATGCCATCGGGTCGCGTTCGCCCGCGCCGATGAACACCGACGTCGCCGAGAGATCGGGCAGTGACTCCGGCTCGAACGGGAGCATCGGGCTGAGGAGCACCGCGCCCCGGACGACGGCGCCGCGGCGCAGCAGCAGGCTCGCGGCGATGTTCGCGCCGTTGGAGAACCCGGCGGCGATGATGCGGCTCCGGTCGAGCCGATAGGTCTTCGCGGCGGCGTCGATGAACTCCGCCAGCTCGTCGGTGCGACGCGCGAGATCCTCGAGGTCGAACACGCCCGGTGCGAGGCGGCGGAAGAAGCGCGGTGCCCCGCCCTCCAGCACCTGGCCGCGCGGACTGAGGATGCCGGCGCCCGGCAGCAGCGAGCGGCCGAGCGGGATCAGGTCCTCCTCGTCGCCGCCCGTGCCGTGCAGCATGAGCAGCGTCGTCGCGCCGGCGGCTTCGGCCGTCGACGCAGGAGGGAGATAACGATGTACGAAGCCGAGCGCGTCACCGCTCACGTCTTCCGGTCCGGTCATGGTGGCGAAGAAGTCCGAGGCCCGTGCGGGCGCGGGAAGGTGAATTGGCGGCAGCACCGCTTCGATCTGCGCGCGGTTCGGCTCGTACTGCGAGGGCAGCATGAGCCGCTCGCCGAGATGCTCGACGGGCTCGTCGACGGTGAAGCCGGGCGGCGTGGTCGCCAGCTCGTAGAGCACGCCGCCCGGTTCACGAAAGTAGACGGAGTGAAAGTAGTTCCGGTCGATCACCTCCGTCGGGTGCAGTCCCGCCGCGATCACCTGCTCGCGCACCTCGCGCTCCGCCTGATCATCGGCGACCTCGAAGGCGACGTGGTGCACGATACCGGCGCCCTTGGCGCCGCGCATGAAGCCGCCCACGGAGCGCACGTCCACGATGCGTCCGGGGCCGCCATCGCCGGCGACGTACCGCTTCGTCGTCTCCCACTCGCTCGTCGCGCGGAAACCGAGTGTGTCGACGAGCACGCGCTCGGTCTGCTCGCCCTCCTCCACCCAGAGCGTCACGCCGTGAAAGCCGTGAATCGTGTGCTCGGCCGGAATCCCGGGCGCTTCCGTCCATGCGGGCCGCGACGCCGCCCCCTCGTGGCCGACGAGCTCGTACAGCGCGCCATCGTGGTCGCGGAACGCGAGTACGCGCTCCGCGGCGTCGCCGCTGCCGCGCGCCGCCGGCCGCTCGTGCGTCACGCCATGGCGCACGAAGCGCTCGAGCCAGAAGCCGATCGCTGACGGCAGCACGGAGAACGACACCACCGCACACTCGCCGGGCCCCTGCCGTCCGGGCTTCGCGCCGGGCCAGGGGAAGAAGGTCATGATGCAGCCGGGCGTCCCGACCTCGTCGCCGTAGTAGAGGTGGTAAGTCTCCGGGTCGTCGAAGTTGACCGTCCGCTTGACGAGCCGTAGCCCGAGCAGGCCGGCGAAGAAGTCGATGTTGCGCTGCGGGTCGCTCGCGACGGTGCTGACGTGATGGATGCCAAGGACGTTCGTCATGAGCTCCTCTTTGTCGATGCAGAGCAGGGAGGGAAAGCTAGACGGTTCGGTGCGGGAACCGTGCGGGCGACGGCTCGGATTGATCCGGAGCAGACGTAGACCCGAAGAAGGAGCGTACACGATGTCCACCCTGAGACTGCTGGGCGACGCGGCGAGCGCCGCCCAGGCGATCCCGCCCTACAGCGAGCCCGACGGCGACGCCGAGCTGCTCGACGCCTACTCGCGCGCCGTCATCGCGGCGGTGGAGCGCGTCGGGCCGACGGTCGCGCACCTCGAGGTGTGGAGCGACGCCGATCCGCGTGCGCGCCGCGGGCGCAGGGGCAGCAACGGACCGAGCGAGCCCTCCGGCACCGGCTCGGGCTTCCTGTTCACCCCCGACGGCTTCCTGCTCACGAACAGCCACGTCGTCGAACGGGCGACACGCGTCCGCGCCACCTTCCCCGACGGCGCGAGCTGCGGCGCGGAGCTGGTCGGACGCGATCCGCACACCGATCTCGCCGTGCTGCGCGTCGATGCGCCGGCCGTCGCGCCCGCGACGCTCGGCGACGCGAGCCGGCTCCGCCCGGGACAGCTCGTCGTGGCGATCGGCAATCCGCTCGGCTTCTCCTCCACGGTGACGTCGGGGATCGTGAGCGCGCTGGGCCGCACGATGCGCGCGCAGACGGGCCGCGTCATCGACGCCGTCATCCAGACGGACGCCGCGCTCAACCCGGGCAACTCCGGCGGTCCGCTGGTCGACTCACGCGGCGAGGTCGTCGGCATCAACACCGCGATCATCAGCGGCGCGCAAGGGATCTGCTTCGCCGTGCCGGTGAGCACCGCGCAGCTGGTCATCCCGCAGCTCATCGCCGAGGGGCGCGTGCGCCGTGGATGGATCGGCGTGTCGGGTCAGACGATCCAGCTCTCGCGCCGCCGCGTGCAGATCAACCACCTCTCGGCGCCCGGTGCGGTGCTCATCACTGAGGTCGCTCCGAACAGCCCCGCCGACGTCGCGGGCCTCAAGGCGCGCGACATCATCGTCGGCTTCGCCGATTCGCCGATCACTCGTATTGATGATTTGCAGAGACTGCTGACACGCGAGCGGATCGACAAGGCGACGACGGTCACCGTGATCCGCGACGGCGCGCAGCTCACGCGCTGGATCATGCCAACTGACGACGACAGGGCTCGGCGGGGAGAGCCCTGAAGTTCAGTACGAACTGCGTGCTCTGACGACGTGCTCTGACGACGTGCTCTGACGACGTGCTCTGACGACGTGCTCTGACGACGTGCTCTGACGACGTGCTCTGACGACGTGCTCTGACGACGTGCTCTGACGACGTGCTCTCGGCTCGTGTCGGTCGCCCTCGAGCACCGCGTCGATCGGGACCGCGCCCTCCGGATCGTGCACGCGCGCCACCAGCGCCGCCGCGATCAGCATGCATACCCCGCCGAGCATCACCGTGTAGAGCGGCGTGTTCGGGTTGTCCGCCCCGAACAGCGCGCGCGTCAACGGCCCGAAGAAGAGAGAGGCGATGATCTCGGGCATCACGATGAAGAAGTTGAACACGCCCATGTAGACCCCCATCCGCGCCGGGGGTAGCGCCGACGAGAGGATCGCGTACGGCATCGAGAGGATCGACGCCCAGGCGATGCCGACGCCGACCATCGTGAGGAGCAGGACGTAGCGGTCGTGGATGACGTACACGGACAGCAGCCCGATCGCGCCGCACACGAGCGCGAGCGCGTGGGTCGTCTTGCGGCTCGTCAGCTCGGCCACCTTCGGCAATCCGAGCGCGACGACGAAGCAGATCACCGAGTAGACGGCGAAGGTGAGCCCGCCCCACTCGATCCCCTGCGTGTAGAGCGGCGACTGCGGATCCGTCGCCCCGAAGACGTGCCGCGCCGTGGCAGGCACGAAGAACAGCCACATGCAGAACAGACCGAGCCAGGTGAAGAGCTGCACGAAGGCCAGCTGCTTCATCGTCTTCGGCATGTCGCGAATCGCTTCGCCGACCTCGGCGAGCAGCGCACCCACGCCAGACTTCTCCTTCCGCCAGCGCTCGAACGCCTCGAGATCCTCGGGCGGGTACTCGCTCGTCGTCACCACGGTCCACAGCACGGCGAGCAGGAACACGACCGCGCCGACCTGGAAGGAGTACTTCACCGAGAGCGGGATCCCACTCGCCGTATTGCCGGCGACGCCGAGCTTGCTCAGGATGAACGGGAGCGCGTTGGCCAGGCTGGCCCCGATGCCGATGAACAGCGACTGCATGACGAAGCCCTTCGTGCGCTGCGACGTATCGAGCTTGTCGGCGACGAAGGCGCGGAATGGTTCCATCGATATGTTGATCGACGCGTCGAGCACCCAGAGCAGGCTGGCCGCCATCCAGAGGGAGGTCGACGTGGGCATGATGAACAGGGCGATCGAGGCGAGGATCGCTCCCGTGAGGAAGTAGGGTCGGCGGCGGCCGAGCCGCCCCCAGGTTCGGTCGCTCAGCGCGCCGATGATCGGCTGCACGAGGAGTCCGGTCATCGGCGCGGCGAGCCACAGCAGGGGCACCTGATCGGGGTGCGCGCCGAGCCGCTCGTAGATGGCCGACATGTTGGCGAGCTGCAGCCCCCAGCCGAACTGGATGCCGAAGAAGCCGTAGTTCATGTTGAACAGCTGCCGGAAGCTCAGGCGCGGCTTGTTCACGCGATGGATCCTCGAGTCGAAGGAATCAACGGATGAAGCACAATCTTACGCTTGCGTGGCTCGCTCTGCTCGTCGCGCCGGCCATCGCGGCGGCCCAGCCGGCGCGCGCGCCGATCGACACGACCTGGCGTCGCGGCGGCACCTGCTACGAGATCTTCGTGCGGTCGTTCTTCGACAGCGACGGCGACGGGATCGGCGACTTCAACGGCCTGACGCAGAAGCTCGACTACGTCAACGACGGCAATCCGCGCTCCACGAAGAGCCTTGGGGCGAAGTGCATCTGGCTCATGCCGATCGATGCCTCGCCGAGCTATCACGGCTACGACGTCAAGAACTACTACCGCGTCAATCCGGAGTACGGCACGATGGCCGACTTCAAGCGGCTCGTCGCCGAGGCGCACAAGCGCGGCATTGAAGTGCTCGTCGATCTCGTGCTGAACCATGCGTCGAGCCAGCACCCGTACTTCCTCGAGGCGCTGCACGACCCGGCGTCGCCGCACCGGAACTGGTTCCGCTTCTCGGCGACGCCGCGCGACGACAAGGGGCCGTGGGGGCAACAGGTCTGGCACAAGTCGCCCGAGCGCGACGAGTGGTACTACGGGATCTTCACCAGCGAGATGCCCGACCTGAACTACGAGAACCCCGAGGTGCGCGCCGAGGCGGCGCGTGTGGCGAAGTTCTGGCTGACGGAGATGGGCGTCGACGGATTCCGGCTCGACGCGGTGCCGTATCTCGTCGAGGAAGGCGCCACCGTGTCCAACACACCGGGCACCCACGCCGTACTGCGCGACTTCTCCGCCGCGGTGCGACGCGCTGCGCCCGGCGCGTTCACCGTGGGCGAGGTGTGGGACAGCATCGGCGCGATCATGCCCTACTATCCCGACCAGCTCGACTCGTACTTCTCCTTCGAGCTCTCCGATCAACTGCTCGACGCCGTGCGCACGGGCACCGCCGCCAAGCTCCTCGCGAGCTACGCGCGCATGAGCCGCGCGATGCCGGCGACGCGCTGGTCCCC